>NZ_FNSO01000001.1 GCF_900105945.1 Amycolatopsis tolypomycina
CGGTCAGGGCGATGTCGCCGGAGACGGAGCGGGCGCGCACGGTCGAGTCGGTGGCGGCGTCGACGGTGATGTCGCCGGAGACCGTTTTGATCTGCGCCGACCCGGCCAGTTCCCGGCAGATCACGTACCCGGACACCGTGCGGACCGACACCTCCGCGGCGCGGGCGGTGTGCACGTCCCCGGACATCGTCTTCACCCGCACCGTGGTGGCATCGACGCACGCGAGGTTCCCCGCCGTGGTCTCGACGTCGACGAACCCGAGCGGGCCGGTCGCCGTGAGGTGCGGCGTGACCCCGGACAGGATCACCGATGACCCCGGGGCCACCCGGGCGGTAATCCGGACCGGCCCGCCCGGCGGGCCGCCCCGGCGCCGGTGACGGTGTAGCGGCCGGAACCGGCGATGACGGTGCCGTTGACGATGGTGACGCCGTCGCCGACGACCATGTCGCCGTCGATGGTGCCCAACTGGATTCCGACGACCGACCCGGTCACGATCCCGGCCTGGATGCTCACGTGGCCGTCGGAGCGGACTACCGTCGCGCCGCCTCCGGCGCCCTCGGGCTGGGGCATGCGCAGGGTGAAGCGGCGGCCTTCGGCTTCGATCGTGGCCGCCGAGATCAAGGCGGCGGTTTCGCGGCTGGTGTCCCCGGCCGCGGGGCGAGCGTGATTCCCCGTATTCGAGAGAGTCGTCGGCGATCACCTCGATCACGTCGTCGTGGGAGTAGATCGCCAGCTCGATCGGGCCGGACTGCCCGCACACCAGCGTGCGCGGTGTCGGCGGGTTCGGGGTCGTCGAACCGTCGTCGTTGTGGTCGGGGGTGTTGGCGGGCATGGCGAAGACACCTGTCCTTTCCGGACATTCGATGAGGGGCAGGATGTGCGGTGGTGCGCGAGAGCGGGCCGGGTCACGCGGCGGTGGCGGGGCCGTCGGCCAGGCGCGCCCATTCGGCCGGCCAGTCGACAGCGCCCGCCTCGCATCCGGCGGGCACCAGGGCGTAGGCGGCGTCCAGCAGGCTGGTGACGGTGCCGCGGGCGGCCGAGAGCTCACCGCCGGGTTGGTCAGGCACAGCCACACCAGCACCCGATCGCGGTCGCCGCCGACGTCCGGGGTGACCTGCACATCGCCCGTCCCCGCCGGAGCGGCGAGGCCGTCGCGCAGCAGATCCCGGGCGAACAGCCACGACACCGGGCCGAGGTGCAGGGTGACCGCCCACGGGTCGGTGGTCGTGTACTCCCAGACCCCTTCGACCTCGCCGCGGTCGTCGACGATGACGGTGGCGGGGAACAGCAGCTGTGTCACGGCTCCTCCCGCAGGTCCAGTTCCGTGCGCAGCGTCCGCGGCAGGTTGCACGCGACGATCGCCGCGGAGAGCATGCGGTCGTGGTCGAACGCGAACCCGCCCGCCCGCGCCACCTTGACCGCCACCCGAACCGGCATCCATTCCGCCGCCGCCGCGTCGTCGGCCGCGACCGGGTCGGGTGCCTCCTCCGGCAGCACCACGGCGTAGGCGACCGACACGTAGCGGCCCCGGGCGTCGCGGCCGGGAGCGTCGAACACCCCGACCTGGCGCACGAACGCCCCGGCGGGCACCGCGACGCCGGTTTCCTCCGCCAGCTCCCGCACCGCCGCCTCCTGGGCAGTCTCGTCCGGTTCGACGTGACCGCCGGCAGGGCGAGCTTGCCCTTGTGCGGGTTCCAGCCGCGCTGGATCACCAGCACGTGCCATTTCCCACCCCGCAGGGTGAAGGCGACCATGTCCGCGGCGTAGAACACCGGGGTCCGGTCGTCGAGGCGGGCGGCGATCTTGGTGGCGAGCGAACCGAGCAGCGACACGGCGAATGTCCTTTCAGGAGTAGGAAAGAGGGCTGGCAGAGAGGGCGGAGGGTCAGCGGAGCAGGTCCCGCCACACGTCGGCGCGCTCGTCGGCCTTGGCGGCCGCGTTGTTGTAGACGGCGGCCTGGCGGTAGTTGCCGTTGCGCTCGTGTTCCTCGGCCTTGTCGCGCAGCGCCGTCGCGGTCGCCGCCTCGTCGGAGGCGTTGGCGCGCACCGCGTTCTTGAAAACGCCCATGGTGAAACACGTCCTTCCGTCAATGGGGTGGAGCAGAACAAGGGAGAAGATCAGGCCGCGCGCAGCTGGTGAACCGGCGCGGCGGTCAGCAGAGCGGTGACGTAGGAGACGAACGACCGCTCCGCACACGGGTGCACCGCCCCGGTCTGCGGGTCCCGCAGCGTGGTGCGCAGCCACAGCGTCAGCCGCGCCACCGACCAGCCCTGCGCGCGCCGCTTGGCGATCGCGGCCACCAGCGCGTCCAGGAACTCCGGCCGCACCCGCGGTGCCCGCTTCGCCGCCTTTGCCGCGACCGGGCACGGTCCGGCCAGGTTGGACAGGGGCGGCCGGCTGGTGCGCGGCCGGGACGCCATCGCGGCCTCCCGCTCCGCGGCGGCCAACAGGCGAACCTGCGCCGCGACGTCGCGGTAGACCCCGGCCCGCTGGTGCATCACCGCGTCGCGGGTGCCGCGGGTCAGGACCCGGGCGTTGGCCGCCAGCAGCCCGGCCAGCATCTCGAACCGGCGCGCCACCACCGCCGGACCGTCCTCACGCACCAGCACCAGCGGGTTCCCCTCGGCCGCCGTGGGCTCGGCCTCGGCCAGCAACCGCAGCTGCGCCGCCACATCGCCGTAGACGGCCACCCGGACCCCGGTCACGACCTCCGGCAGCCCGGCCGCGCTCAGCAGCGCGGCGTTGCGGGTCAGGGTGTCGGCCAGATCGGCAAACCGGGCCGCGGTCACGGTGGTCAGCGTGGCGGTCATGAGCGGTCCCTTTCGTGCGGTGCAGCCGGAAGCAGGCATGGCGCTGCCCCGGGACGAATGCGGAATGGCTTGAATGGCGCGGAAAAGGCGCCGGAACGCGGTGGTGGGTCAGGTCAGGCGGCGAGACCGAACCCGGCAGCCGCGATCGTCTGCAAGAACTCGCGGTGCGTGGCGTGGCGGACCTGGTCGATCCACTGGGCCAGCCGGATCGCACTCAGCCCGTGCGGGCCGGCGACCTCGCGGCGCAGCCGCTCGTAGGTACGGTCCAGCCAGTCCAGCCGGTCGAACGCCGACGCCGTCGCGGGCGGCATCCCGGCCAGCAGCCCGGCGAACGCGGCCGGGACGAACAGGCGGTCGGTCATGACTGCCTCCCGTAGCGCAGGGCGATCCAGGTGGTGACCAGCGACGCGGCCACGCCGATCGCGCGGTGCGCGGCCTGGTCCAGCTCCGTCAGCGCGGTCCCCGGCCCGGCGGCGTCGACCACGCCGTCGCGGCGCTGCACCGTCGCGTGCTCGACGTAGCCCTGCTGCCCCGCCAGCCGCGCCAGCGCCTTCAGCGGCTCCCGCCGGTCGATCACGTAGTGCGTGGCCGCGTTGATCGCGACCCCCGTGGCCAGCGCCCGCAGCGGCACCCGGAACCCGAGCACCCGCGTCACCGCCACCGCCGCACCCACCTGACCAGCGGTGTAGCTGGCCACGTGCCGGGCGCAGTGCCGCGCACCCTCCCGCCCCGGCTTGCCCTTGCCCGCCGCGTCCTCACTGGACTGCAGCCACTGGTCACACAGCGGGTGAATGTCGGCGAACGTCGCCTGCAACGCCGCGAACAACGCCAGCCCACGAACCGTGCTGCTCCGCATCTCAGGCCACCTCCCCCAGCTCACGCGAGGCCACAACCGGCAGCGAGTACACCCGGGCCACCGGGGCCTCCAGCTCGGCCAGCGCGGCCTCGATCTCCGCCATCTCCGCGTACAGGTCGACCAGCTCGGCCCCACCCTCGAAGCCCCCGGCCAGGACGCCGTCACCAGTCAGGCCGGTCGTGTCCGCGAAGTAGTCGAAGTCCAGGTCATCCGTCGCCGCCTCGATCTGGCGGCGGCTCGGTCGTGCGTTCCTCATCGGCAGTTCCTTCCGTCGTTGACTCATTCAATCTAGCTCAAGCTAGTTCAAAGGCACGATAGGCCGATCGAGTGAACTAGCCCAACCTGATACAAGCGGACTAATCTGGAGCTATGGACAGCTCTGCTGGGCAAGCGCCCTTCGAAGTAGTGGCAGCCGAGATCCGAAGGGATATGCGGGAAGGGAAGCTAAAGCCGGGCGACAAGCTGCCAACTCATCGCGAGTTGGCCGGCCGGTACGACATCGCCGTCGCCACCGTTCAACGGGCGCTCAAGGTCCTTCAGGACGAAGGGCGCCTCGTGGCGCGCCAGTCGATTGGCGTCTTCGTCACGGAGAACGCGGGACAGGCGGAGCCGCTGACGTTGAGCCAGCTTGCGGCCCAACTGGCTGACCTGCGTGAGCGTGTCGAGACGTTGGAACGCCGTCCTGGCTAGCCGTTGAACAGTGCGCGGGCGAACTGGATCAAGCTGTCGAGGGCGCCGTCGCCCTTGTCGGCGGCAGTGTCGACGGCCGCGGCAGCCTCAATCGGAGACTTGATCACGATAACGATCACCACGAGCACGGTCAGCCCGAAAAGGAACTTCTTCCAGCCCCCGCCGCCGGTCTTGAACCCAGGGAACGAACTCTTCGCCATGATCTCTCCTTTGTGGTCGTTTGGCTGGTCCGGTTCGGACCGGGCCGCCTTGCTGAAACCAGATTCGCGGATGGACCCCCATGCACATCAGGGCGCAAGCGGGGGCACATGGCACAAGGGGGGGCACATTCGGAGGAGTCCGGTTTGTGCCCCCTGCCGATCACCTGTGTTTAACTGGGGGTGAGGAGGGGCGATGAACGAACAGGGAAGGGTGCCGAACACCCAGCTGGCGGCCCTGATGCGGGAGGCCCAGCTCAGCCAGAAGAGCCTCGCGCACCACATGCGCATGATCAGCGAGCGCGACAACGGGAAGCCCATCGCGCCGTCGCACACGAATGTGGCCAAGTGGTTGAGCGGCGAAACGAGGCGTCCGAACGCGCGAACCTGCCAGGTGCTCGTTAAGGCGCTGAGTGGGCGCCTCCAGCGCCGCCTCACACTCGAAGACGTCGGCTATGGCGGCGGCCGGCCGGGCAACACCCCAGACGAGTCCCCCTTGGACTACCCCGAGACTATCGAAGCGACCGTGACGTCGCTCGAACGGCTCGCCGCATACGAGCTGCGCGACGGCGCGGCGACCGGGGGCCTGGTAGTCGTGCCGGAGGCATGGGACGGTCTGCTGACGCGGTGGACGTACGGTGAGGACAGCGAGCCGCACGCTCCGGTCGAGCCACGACCGATCGGCGAAGTCGACGTCGAAGTGGTGAAGGATGCGACGGCCTACTTCGCGAACGCGGACTACAGGTACGGCGGCGGTCGACCTCGACCGATGGTCGGTACTTTTCTCAAGACGGAAGTGCTTCCACTGCTACCCGCGGTTTCACCCAGTACCGCAATAGGACGAGAATACTTCCGAGAAGTAGCGGCCCTTACGCGGCTCGCGGGCTGGACCGCATACGACATCGGCGAGCACGGCGCAGCTCAGCATTACCTGTTTCTGGCTTTCAGGCTCGCGCGGGCGGCAGGCGATAAAGCGTTGTGTGGGCGAATTCTCGCAGGGATGAGTCATCAGGCAAACTTTCTCGGACATTTCGAACGTGCCGTTCATCTCGCCCGCGGTGCGGCATTTGGCGCTCGGGACCACGCCACTGCGACGACCAATGCCCTTTTTTATGCGATGGAAGCCCGAGCGCTGGCGTCAATGGGAAAGACTGCGGAAACGATTGCAGCACTTGCTGCCGCCGAGCAATGGCTCGGAAAAAGTGATCCCGAAAAGGATCCGGAATGGATCACGTATTTCGACAATGCAGAGCTGCATGCCGAGTTTGCCCACTGTTATCGAGACTTAGGGCAGGCCGATTTGGCGGTGCATCACGCTGCGGAATCCATTTCTTCGTCTAAAAACCTCTATGTCCGCAGCCTTTCATTCTGTCGAACAGTACTGGCAACGGGGCACCTTCAAGCTAACGAAATAGAAGAAGCCGTGAAAGTGGCGCAAGGGGTCGTCGACACCGCCGTGCAACTGAAGTCTTTCCGTGTCGTTTCCTACTTGCACGACTTCCGCAAGCGCCTTCGCGGTCATTCTTCCGAGTCTGCGGTGCGCGACTTCACGGAACAGACCGAGAGTCTGCTTGGGTCAGTAGATTCCCCACTGTCGCGGCAGTTGTTCATTGCGTAGATCCGAGATGCGATGAAGGATCTCTGCGTCCAGCTCATCCGTCTCGCCCATTCGTTGCATTAGCCATGTCGTCATGTTTAGCTCGCGAATAGCGCGAAGTACAGGGAAGCCTGCCCACTTGGTCGGATCGAATCCGTAGGCTCTGACATATGCCGCATATGACGCCTTGTCGAGCCATCCGAATGCCTTGTATCGCACAGCCGCAACGGCAACATCCCACTCGCGTGGCCCGAATGCGAAATCCTCGAAATCGATCAGGCGAACGATGCCATTCTCGTCGCGCATGAGGTTTCCGTTATGCGCGTCACCATGGATTGGACCGAGAGGTAGAACAAAATCGAGTTCTTCGAATTTCGCCTCTAGCTCAATTGACCGATTGCGAAGGAATGATAGGTCGGCATCCGGAATTCCATTTGCCCGATCGAGGCGTGCGGCCACCTTGGGGAAAGGCTCGAATTGTGGCAATGCGAGAGTGTCGTTCGAGGGGAGATTGTGCAGTTGACGTAGTATCTCGCCGAGATCTTGATATTCAACCGGTTCATTACTCTCGCGAATGAACTCCCAGAATGTGACAGCGAATCCGCAGGCGAGGACTGGCTGCGGAGCTTGCCGGGCGAGTCGGACTGCCGGGAAGTCGGCGGTTTCGAGCCATGCGGCAATTCGAATCTCTTTGCGACTGGCCTCTTCGGAGCGCCCCACCCGCGCCATGACGTCGCGCTGCAAGCGGAACATGGCGTTTTCGCCCATGCGGATAAGGGAGGCGGATTCGCAGTCGAGGTCTGCGACCTGGCACGCTTCGCGTAGCGCACGCTCAGCGGAATCCGGCGTGAGCGCGGGACCGGTCTGTGTCATGCCGTCCGTTCTCCTATCGGTGACTCGTTCAGGCTACTGGGCCGCGGCGCGGGTCGCCGACGATCGGCGTCCAGCAGCAGCGTGCTGAGCCTGCGTCTCCGGTGGGCGGGGGTCCACCTGGATATGACGGACGATCCGCGGTGGTCGACGCCGCACAGCTCACCGGGGCATCCTGGCGACATGGGCGAGGGAACGATCTTCGACAAGTGGGAGGCAGCCGGCCGCCGGGCGATGCAGCGGGATGAGGCGTGGCGGGCACGTTGGGCGGCGATTGAGCGGGCCGCACGATGGCCACTGCTGTCGGGTGCTGCCGTCGCCGGGCTGGCGCTCGGGGTGTTGGCGGGCTGGCCGTGGTGGCCGTGGGCAATCGGCGTGGGACTTCTCGCAGTGCTCGCCCTGGCGGGAGTTCGTCAGCGGCTGGGGCCGGCCTACATGACCGCTACGGCTCTGCTGGCGGTCGATGCTGCCCTGCTCAGCTACGTCAACCCGTGGTGGTGGGGTCTGCTCGCTGGAATCGGGGCGCTCGGGTTCGCGGCGGTCGCCGGAACGTGGCTGGGCTGGTGGCAGCATCGCCGGACGCACGTGCTTGCCGCCGCCGTGGCCGGCCTGGCACTGCTGGCGACGTCCGCGGTGGTGCTCGCGGTGCACGCGGCCCAGGCAGCCGAGGTCGAGCGTCAGCAGCAGGCCCAAGCGCACGAACAGGCCGTGGCGCGCATCCTGCCGCGGACCCCGGCCAGCATGGTGAACTTCCTCGCCGAACGAATCACCCGGCCCACGCCCGAAGCGGTCGCCGATGCGTGCTTCGTGTTCAGCCCGGACGCGCAACGTCAGCTCGCCGACGCTCAAGGTGGCGGCGACTGTGCCGGAGCCATCCGGGCACTCGCTGCCCGGGTCACCGACCCCAGCGGGTACGTCAACCGCCTCTGGCTGCCCGGTCAGGCCACCCAACCCGGGCCAGCCAGCACGCTCACCGTGGACGCCTGCGCCCTCGACTTCGGCGGCCTCGCTGGCGTCCCCGGACCCGATCCGGGGCCCCAGCTTGGCCACTTGACCCTGACGCAGCAGCATGGCGAGGGTCACCGCATCACGGCCTACCGGCCGTGCTGACATCACTCTGCGTTGATGTCCGCGGCTCCCATGTTGCACCCGGCCCAGGCTGGGAGGGGCTCAATGGGGGTCTCAGCCACTGCCGTTCATGGGGGTTCGGTGCCGACTTCAATAGGCGCTGACCTGCATCGATCTTCTCCGCGGACCGTGCTGAACCAACAACCCAAGACCTGAAAAGCGGAAGGTCGCCGGTTCGACCCCGGCCCTGGCCACACCTGAAGAAGCCGCCTTGACCCAGGTCAAGGCGGCTTTCTTGTGCTTGTGGTCCCGGAATTGCCGGGGGTGAACCTCTTGGCCGAGACGCTCGCGGTCACCGCACTCCGGGAGCCGGCGCGGTGGCTGGGGAACGTCCGGCTGCTGGGCCGAACGAGTGAACCGCAGGCGCCCATGTCCGGGCGGACCACGCGGCCTCGACCCACCGGCGAAGGCAGCCCGAACGGGGCCGCCACCCACACGCGGGGAGCCGGACATGCGTTACGTCCTTACCCTCCACATGAACCCCACCCTCTGGGCCACCCTCACCGACGACCAGAAGAACGCCGTCTACGAAGGGCATGGTGCCTTCATCGAACTCGTCACCGAGTCCGGTGAGATGGTCGAGACCAAGGCGCTCGCCGAACCCGCCGAGACCAAAACCGTCCAGGTCAAGGACGGCGTGGTCCACACCAAGACCGGCGGCTTCGTCGACTCCGAGGCCTTCCTCTGCGGCTACTACGTCGTCGACGTCGAAAGCGAGGCCCGCGCCGTCGAGCTGGCCGGCAAGATCCCCGACGCGCAGTACACCGCCGTCGAGGTGCGGCAGGTCGTGCACGAAGGTTGACCTCCAGCTAGGTCGAGGGTCCACCATGGAACCATGACCACCGAAGGGGAATGGGGCATCGGCGCCGTCGACCTCGACGCCTACCTCGCGCGCGTCGGGCAGCCGCGGCGGGCGCCGTCCGAAGGCGCGCTCGAAGAACTCATGCGGGCACACGTCGGGGCCATCCCGTTCGAGAACGTCGACGTCGTTCTCGGGCAGCACCAAGGGATTTCGCTCGACGTCGTGAGCGCGAAACTCGTCGGACGGCGGCGGGGCGGCTACTGCTACGAACACAGTGGCCTCTTCGCCGCCGTCCTCGAACAGCTCGGCTACACCGTGCACAGGCTTTCCGCGCGCGTGCAGCCGCGGCGGCCCGGGCCCTACACGCACATGACGCTCGTCGTCGACGTCGACGGCCGGAGCTTCCTCGCCGACGTCGGGTTCGGGGCCGGGATCATCGACCCCATGCCGCTCGTCGACGGCCACGAAGTCGACCAGGCCGGGTGGCTGCACCGCATCAAGCGAAACGGCGAGTGGTGGACGCTGCAGAAGGGCGACGAGGACATCCTCGAGTTCCGGCTCAACGAGATGCACCCCATCGACTACGAGGTCTACCACCACTACACGTCGACGCACCCGAAGTCGCCGTTCACCGGACGCCTGGTCATCATGCGGATCGACCCCGGTGTCAGCCGCAGGCTCCTCGGCCGTGAGCTCACCGTCGAAAAACCCGATGGCAGCAGCGAAACCACCACCGTCGCGCCCGACGAGCTCGACGCCGTCCTCAAGGACCTCGGCGTCGAGCTCACCGACGACGAACTGGTGCGGCTGAAGAACGTCTACTGACCGAACAGCTCGGCCGCCGGCACCGGGCGGCCGAGGTGGTAGCCCTGCGCCTGGTCGCAGCCGAGCGCGCGGAGCAGCTCCAGCTGCTCCGCCGACTCGACGCCCTCGGCGATCACCGTCAGGTCCACCGCGTGGGCCATCGCGATGATGCTCGTGACGATCGCCTCCGCGTCCCGCGACTCGGCGATCCCGGTGATGAACGAACGGTCGATCTTGAGCGTGTCCAGCGTCAGCCGGCGCAGCTGCGCGAGCGACGAATACCCGGTGCCGAAGTCGTCGATCGCCAGCAGCACGCCCAAGGACCGCAGGGACGCCAGCACTTCGGCCGCCGCTTCCTCGTCGCGCATCAACGCGCTTTCGGTGACCTCCAGGCACAACGCGCCGGCCGGCAGCCCGGTGCTCGCCAGCGCGTCCTGCACCGCGGGCACCAGGTGCGGGTCGTCGAGCTGGCGCGTCGACAGGTTCACCTTCAGCGTCAGGTCCAGGCCCTGACGAGCGCGCCGCGCAGCGAGTTCGCGGGTCGTCGCGCGCAGCATCTCCTTGCCGATCACGTTGATCAGGTCGCTCTCCTCGGCCAGCGGGATGAACTCCGCCGGCGAGA
Organism: Amycolatopsis tolypomycina; assembly: GCF_900105945.1. NCBI lineage: Bacteria > Bacillati > Actinomycetota > Actinomycetes > Pseudonocardiales > Pseudonocardiaceae > Amycolatopsis > Amycolatopsis tolypomycina. The sequence continues at coordinate 10,377 of NZ_FNSO01000001.1, forward strand.
TCGCGCCGTGCCGGGGGTGCGTCCACCGCAGCAGCGCCTCGACCGCGACCATCTCCCCGGTTCGCAGGTCGACGACCGGCTGGTAGGCGGGCCAGAGCTGGCCGTCGTGGACCGCGTCGCGCAGGTCCTGCTCCATCCGCAGCCGGCGCTGCATCCGCTCGCGCAGGCCGACGTCGAAGAAGTGGTGCCGGCCGCGGCCGAGCGTTTTCGCCTGGTACATCGCGACATCCGCGTCACGCAGCAGGTCTTCGGCGCTGCGGCGGTCGTCGCGGCCGACGAGCACGACGCCGATGCTGGCGTCGAGGTGCAGCTGCCTGCCGAGCACGCCGATCGGCTCGGCCAGCGCGGCCCGCAGGTGCTCGGCCAGCGCGTGGACCTCGCCCGGGTCGGTGACTTCGGCGGTGACGACGACGAACTCGTCGCCGCCCAGCCTGCCGACCAGGTCTTCGCGGCCCGAGCTGCGGCGCAGGCGCTCCCCGACGATCCGCAGCACCTGGTCGCCGACCGAGTGCCCGAGCGAGTCGTTGATGACCTTGAACTTGTCCAGGTCGAGGAACAGCACGGTGACCGCGCCCCGCTCGCGGACGTCGAGCCTGCCGAGCACCAGGGTCCGGTTCGCCAGCCGGGTCAGGGGATCGTGGGTGGCGTCGTGCGCGAGCTGCGCGCTGATCGCGCGGGTCTCGGTGATGTCGGTGAACGACGTCACCACGGCCATCGCCGCCGGGTCGTCCGGGTTGAGCAGCCGCGAGGTCAGCGACACCCAGACGTCACGGCCGTCCGGCCGGCGCAGGCGGACGACCAGCCCGTTGTGCGTGACCCCGGTCCGCCGGGTCTGCACCGACGGCATCTCCTCCGGTGGGATCCACTGCCCGGACTCGGTGAACAGCGTCAGCGTGTGGCACGGGACGCCGATGACGTCGGCCTCGGTGACGCCGAGGATGCGGCAGGCCGCCGGGTTCGCCGCTTCGATGAGCCCGCCCGGACCCATCACGAGCACGCCTTCGTCGAGGGACGCGACGACCGTGCGGTAGTTCTGCTCGGCCCGCCGCCGGGCGGTCTCGTCGGCGCAGACGAGCACGTAGCCGTCGTTCATCTCGGCGGCCGAGACGCGGACCGCCAGGGGAGCGCCGTCCCGCCGCCGGTGCACCGCTTCCGCGACGCCGCCGCCGCGCCGGATGGCAGGCAGGTCGAGCGGGGCGCCGACGAGCTCGCTCGCCCGCCGCCCGACGGCTTCGGCCGCGGTCCAGCCGTACACCGCCTCGGCGGCCGGGTTCCAGCTGGTCACGACCCCTTCGCCGGTGGTCGCGATCAGCGCGTCGCTGACGTGCGACACCAGCGCGGCCTGGTAGCGGAGGGCGTCGGCGGCCGCCTTCTTCGCCGTGATGTCCCGCATGACGACCTGGTACGTGACCTCGCCGAGGCACACCAGCACCGTCTCGACGGCGAACTTGCTCCCGTCCAACCGGGACATCAGCGCTTCGACGGGCTCGCTCGCCTGCCCCCGTTGCCTGAGGTGGGCGAGCTTTTCGATCACCGCGGCCCGTGCCTCGTCGGCGACGAAGTCGGTGAAGCGGCGGCCGACGACCTCGTCGGCGGAGCGGGCCGCGAACGTCTCGAGCGCCGCGCGGTTGGCGTAGGTGACCACGCCGTGCTCGTGCACGCAGATCGCGTCCGGACTCAGCTCCACCAGTTCGGCGAGCGAGTCGGCCTGCATGTGCGTCCGTCCCCCGTGAAGTCGGCGTGTGGCCCGTCGATTACACCACCGACTCCGGCGCCTGCCTACCCGGCGAAATCCGGGCCCGGCCTGGGGATGCGCGCACGCAGCCGCGGCCCCCAGAACAGCAGCCCGAAGTGCGCGGCGAACACGTGGCCGAGCAGCGTGACGATCGAGTCGAAGGTCGCCGGGTCGTCGCTCAGCCAGATCAGCGCGATGAACGCCTCCACGGCGGCCAGGGCCACCAGCCGCGCGCGGCCGGGCAGCAGGAACACCAGGGCGCCGGCGGTGGTGAAGAAGCCGTAGCTGACCCCGATGTCGAGCCAGTGCCCGGCGGAGACCGGCAGCACCCGGGCGCTGATCAGGGCCATCACCGGAAGTTCGGTGACGAGCGTGGCCACGACGTGGCCCGAGAAGAACACCAGCGCCGTGCGGCGGGCACCGAACCGGCGTTCCAGCGGCGCGACGGCGAGCGCGAAGATCAGGACGTAGGGCAGCCAGCTCTCGCCCGGCAACCAGATCGCGCTGGTCAGCAGCGAGGTCAGCGGGCGCCGCCACAGGTTGTGGGCGTCCGTGCTGGACAGCTGGAGCAGCCGGTCGGTGACCGCCGGGTCGGCGAACTCGAGCACCAGCGTGGTGGCGAGCAGGACGACCAGGTAGCCGAAGGTGAACGGCGTCGTCTTCGGGTTGGGGACGTGCCGGAGCCACGACCACGGGCGGCGCCCGACGGCGACGGGCTGGTCCGCTCTCCGCAGCATGGCCCGAGCTTCGGTCGTCATGCTGGGAGTATCACGAGCGTCAGCTTAGAAAACGCTGTGGATGTCACTCACCGTCAAATCTTGCATTACGTGACGAATTTTTGCCGCTACTTCACCCGTTCGGGGTCTTTTTACGGTAAGAATACGGCCACGATGTCGGCCGAACGGCGTCTCGGGAAGGTCTGTCGGGGTGAACGACGAGGTATCGGTCGCCGAGCTGCTCGTGCGCGAGGGCTGGGGCGATCGTGCGGAACCGGGGCAGTCGCGCTGGCGGGTGGTCGCGGTGATGCTCGCCGTCATCGTGGGCTGCGGTGCCGCGGCCGCCCTGGTCGCCTTCGGCGGCAAGGAACGCCAGGACGCCTCCCCGGTCGACCAGATCCAGGTCATCCCCTTCCCGCAGCGCACCACCGGGCTGGGTGGCGCCGACCAGGCCACGGACTCGCCGCCGGACGGCGGGATCGGCGGCGGCACCGGCGGCGACGTCGTCACGGCGTCGAACGAGCACCGCGGCACCGTCACCGAGGTGCCGGGCCGCGACCCGGCCACCATCGGAAGCACCAGCACCGGAACGGCGGCGCCGACCGCCACGTCGACCGGCGCCGACCCCTCGACCACGGGTTCCGCGACGACGACGCCGCCGGGGAACCCGCCGCCGTCCACCCGCCCGCCGGCCCCGACCACCACGCCTCGAGCCGAGCCGTCGTGCGTCCTGGTGATCATCTGCTGGTGAGCAGGTCCGGCTCCGGCCGCCGCCCGAGGTGGTTGAACAGCAGGTTCAGCACGAACGCGAGCACCGCCGTCACCGTGATCGGGCTGCCGCCGATCGTCTGCAGCCAGGCCGGGAAGTGCTTGAAGATGTCCGGGGCGAACGCCGGCAGCAGGCCGACGCCGAGGGCCACCGCGACGACGAACGTGTTGTGGTTGCCGGAGAACTCGACCGTCTTCAGGTTCTGGACGCCGACGGCCGCCACCATCGCGAACATCACCACCGCGACCCCGCCGATCACCGGCTCCGGGATGGCCGCGATGAACGCGCCGATCTTCGGCACCAGGCCCATCAGCACCAGGATCCCGCCGGTCACCGCGACGACCCAGCGGCTGCGCACGCCGGTCATCCGCACCAGGCCGACGTTCTGCGCGAACGCCGTGTCCGGGAACGAGTTCATCACCCCGCCGAGCACCGCCGAGACGCCGTCGGTGGCCAGGCCGCGGGCGAGGTCGGCGTCGGTCGGGCGGCGCCCGGTGATCTCGCCGACGGCGATCATGTCGGCGGTCGACTCGGTGAACGTCACCAGCATGACCACGCACATCGACAGGACCGCCGCGATCGGGAACGTCGGCGCCCCGAAGTGGAACGGCGACGCCAGCCCGAACCAGCCCGCCGCACCCAGGCCGTCCCAGTGCACCAGGCCCATCGGGATCGCCGCGACCAGCCCGATCGCCAGCGCGAGCAGCGGCCCGATCTGGCCGGCGAATCCGCGCAGCACGCGGGTGAAGAGCACGAGCAGCGCGAGCACGCCGAACGCCAGCCCGAGGTGCGACGGCGCCGCGTAGTCCGGGGACGTCGTGTCGTGGCCGGCGATCATCGCCGCGCCCGGGCCGAGCAGCGAGACGCCGATGACCAGCAGCAGCGTGCCGGTGACCAGCGGCGGGAAGAAGCGGATCAGCTTCGCGAACGGCTTCGCGATGAGCAGCCCGAACACGCCGGAGGCGAGCATCGCGCCGTAGACCGCGGGCAGTCCGTACTGGGACGCGATCAGGATCATCGGGTTGACGACGGTGAACGTCGCGCCCGCCACCACCGGCAGCCGGATGCCGAGCAGCTTGCCGATACCGACGGCCTGGATGAGCGTCGCGATGCCCGCGACCAGCAGATCGGCGTTGACCAGCAGCCCGATCGTCGCCGGGTCGAGCTTCAGCGCGCTGCCGACGATCAGCGGCACCGCGACCGAACCGGCGTACATGATCGACATGTGCTGCAGGCCGAGCAGCGCCAGCCGCCCGGCGGGCAGGACCTCGTCGACCGGGTGTTTCGTCATGACCAACCCCCTGTTTTCGGCACAGCCAACGCGGTGCCGGTGACGGTAGCAAGTCACGGGCGTGATGATCATGTTTCGGGGGGCGGCGCAACGGCCGGGAATGTGTGACCATCGGTGCATGACTTCGGGTGGCATTTCCCAGGTGGGCCCGCCGTTTCGCGCCGATCACGTGGGGAGCCTGCTCCGGCCCCCGGTGCTGCGCGACGCGCGACGGCGGCACGAAAGCGGTGAGATCGGCGCGGAGCAGCTCCGCGCGGTCGAGGACGACGCGATCCGCGACGTGATCAAGATGCAGCGGGCGGCCGGGCTGAGCTCGGCGACCGACGGCGAGTTCCGGCGCGGCTCGTGGCACATGGACTTCATCTACGCGCTCGGCGGCATCTCGAAGAGCGACCAGCGGCTGCACGTCAAGTTCCACAACCTGGCGGGCGACCTCGAGTTCAGCCCGCCGGGGCTGCAGGTCGACGGCAAGGTGCGGCTCGACGAACCGATCTTCGCCGACCACTTCCGGTTCTTGCAGTCCCATGTGGACCCGGGCGTGACGCCGAAGCTGACCATCCCGTCGCCGAGCATGGTCTACTACCGCGGCGGCCGGGCCGCGGTCAGCGAGAGCGTCTACCCGGACCTCGAGGAGTTCTTCGCCGACCTCAGCGCGGCCTACGCCGCGCAGGTCAGTGCGGTGTACGACCTCGGCTGCCGGTACCTGCAGCTCGACGACACCAGCCTCGCCTACCTGAACGACCCGGCGCAGCGGGAGCTCGTCGCGCGGATGGGCGGCGACCCGGACACCCAGCACCTGCGCAACATCGCGACGATGAACGCGGCCCTGGCCGGGCGTCCCGAGGGCCTCACGGTGACGACCCACCTGTGCCGCGGCAACTTCCGGTCGTCGTGGGCCGCTTCCGGGAGTTACGAATTCGTGGCGGAGGCGTTGTTCGGCGAGCTGGCCGTCGACGGGTTCTTCCTCGAGTACGACGACGAGCGTTCCGGCGGGTTCGAGCCGCTGCGGTTCGTGCCCAAGGACAAGAAGGTGGTCCTCGGCCTGGTCACGACCAAGCGGCCGGAGCTGGAGGACCCGGACGTCCTGGTCCGGCGGATCGAAGAGGCTTCGCGCTATGTCGACATCGACCGCCTCTGCCTGTCGCCGCAGTGCGGGTTCTCGTCGACCGAGGAGGGCAACGACCTGACGGCGGACGACCAGCTGCGCAAACTGGAGCTGATCGTCGCGACGGCCGACCGCGTCTGGGGCGGCCACTGATGATCACGTGCGTCGTCGACTACGTCATCGACCCGGCGAAGCTGCCCGACTTCGAACGCTTCGCGGCGGCGTGGATGCGGCTCGTGCAGCGCGAAGGCGGCATCCACCACGGCTACTTCCTGCCGGCGGAGGGGGCGAGCGACGAAGCCAGGGCGCTGTTCAGCTTCGAAAGCCTGGCGGCGTACGAGCGGTACCGCGAGCTGTTCGGCGTCGACCCGGACTTCATCGAGGCGGACAAGATCCGCGACGAAAGCGGGTGCGTGGTGCGGTACCGGCGCACGTTCATGCGCCCGTTGCTCCCGGACGACGAAGAAGTGTGAGACACAGCGCGCAGCGGCCGCCGTCGGTGGTGGATCGGGTCCTTGATCTCCTGGGCGCCTTCACCGCCGAGCGGCCGCGGCTCACGCTGTCCGAGCTGAGCCGGCGGGCCGGGCTGCCGCTCTCCACCACGCACCGGCTGGCCGGTGAGCTCACCCGGCGCGGTGCGCTCGTGCGCGACGAAACCGGCGGCTACCGCGTCGGGTTGTGGCTGTGGGAAGTCGCGTCCCTCGCGCCGCACGGGGCCGAGCTGCGGGAAAGCGCCATGCCGTTCCTGGAGGACCTCTACGAGGCCACGCACCAGAACGTGCAGCTCGCCGTGCTCGACGGGCCCGAGGTCGTCTTCGTCGAGCGCATCTCCGGGCGGGGCGCCGTCAACGTCGTGACGCGCGTCGGCGGGCGGCTGCCGGCGCACGCCACCGGTGTCGGGCAGGTGCTCCTCGCGTACGCGCCCGCCGAAGCTCAGGAAGACGTCCTGGCCGGCCCGCTCAAGACGTTCACGCCCAAGACGATCGGCGAGCCCGGGCAGCTGCGGCGCGTGCTGGCCGACGTGCGCCGGGACGGCTACGCGATCAGTGACGGGCAGATCGAGCTGATCGCCCTGTCCGTGGCGGCTCCGGTCTGCGACGCCACGGACAAGGTGGTGGCTGCCATTTCGGTGGTGGTGCCGGCGGAGACGGATCCGCGGACGCTGGTCCCGGCGGTGCGGGCCGCGGCGTGGGGGATCTCGCGGGTGCTCGGCGCCCCGCGGGCGTCCTCGACGGCGTGAGCCGGTTGTGGTCGGATGAGAGCGAGGGTTGCCGGATCGGGTGAGGAGCAGGAATGACCACCGTTGCCGTCGTCGGTGCTGGTCAGAGCGGGTTTCAGGCCGTCGCCTCGCTGCGGGACCGCGGCTTCGGCGGCCGGGTCGTGCTGGTCGGGGACGAGCCGGGCGTGCCCTACCAGCGGCCGCCGCTGTCGAAGGCCTACCTCGCCGGGACGGCCGGGCTCGAACAACTCCACCTGCGTGGTGAGGACTTCTTCGCCGAGAAGGACATCGAGCTGGTCGAAGCCCGCGTGAAGAGCATCGACCGCGAGGCGCGGAAGACCCGGCTCGAAGACGGCCGCGAACTCGACTACGACTTCCTCGTCCTGGCCACCGGCGCCCGCAACCGGACGCTGCCCGTGCCCGGCGCGGACCTGCCGGGCGTGCTGACCCTGCGCACCCGCGACGACGCCGACCGGCTGCGGGCGTCCCTCGAGCAGGCCGAACACGTCGTCGTCGCCGGCGGCGGGTTCATCGGGCTGGAGTTCGCTTCGCACGCCGGCCGCCCGGTGACGATCGTCGAGGCGCAGGAGCGCCTCCTCAACCGCGTCGCGACGCCGGAGATCTCCGCCTACTTCGCCGACCTGCACCGCACTGCCGGGCACACGGTCGTCCTCGGCCAGGGCGTCGCGGAGATGCACGGCGACTCCCGCGTCCGCGAGGTCGAGCTGACCGACGGCACCCGGCTGCCCGCCGACCTGGTCGTCGTCGCCGTCGGCGTCGTGCCCGAAACCACCCTCGCCGAGGCCGCCGGGTTGCCGGTGCGCAACGGTGTCGTCGTCGACGAGCACCTGCGGACGGCGGACGAGCGGATCTTCGCCATCGGCGACTGCGCCAACTTCCCGTGCGTGCAGGCCGGCGCCGAGACCCGGCTGGAGTCCGTGCAGAACGCCGTCGACCAGGCCCGCTGCGTCGCCGCGGCGATCACCGGCACCGCCGAGCCCTACGCCAGCCTGCCCTGGTTCTGGACCGACCAGGCAGGCGCGAAGCTGCAGATCGCCGGTCTCCTCGCGGGCGCCGACCGGACCGTGGTCGCGGGTGACCCGGCCGAAGGCAAGTTCTCCGTGCTGTCCTTCCGCGACGACGTCCTCATCGCCGTCGAGTCGGTGAACCGGCCCGCCGACCACATCGCCGCGCGCCGCCTGTTCACCGCCGAGCCGAAGCCCGCGTACGCCGATCTCGAGGCCAGCGCCTTCGACCTCAAGGCGCACCTGAAGTCGCGAGCCGCGTGATGCGCACGCAGGTCGCCGTCATCGGCGCCGGCCCGGCCGGGCTGCTGCTGTCGTTCCTGCTGCACGAAGCCGGGATCGACTGCGTGGTCCTCGAAGCCCGCGACCGCGAGTACGTCCGGCAGCGGGTGCGGGCCGGCGTCTGCGAGCAGCCGACCGTCGAGCTGCTGACGTCGCTGGGCCTCGGCGAGCGGCTGGCGGCCGAGGGCATGCCGCACGAGGGGTTGTCGCTGCGGTTCGACCGCGCCGACCACCGGATCGCCCTCACCGAGCTGACCGGTCGCCGGATCACCGTGTACGGGCAGCAGGAGATCGTCAAGGACCTGATCGACGCGCACGAGGCTCGCGGATACCCGATCTCGTATGAGGTTTCGAACGTCGAGCTGTCCGATGTGGACACCGAGCGGCCGCGGGTGGCTTACCACGACAGCGAAGGCAACGCGCAGACCATCGAATGTGACGCCGTCGCGGGCTGCGACGGCTTCCACGGCGTCTCGCGTCCGTCCATTGCGGACAGTTTGACGGTGTACGAGCGCGAGTACCCCTTCGCGTGGCTGGGTGTTCTGGCGCGGACGCCGCCGTCGCACCACGAGCTGATCTACGTCCACCACGAACGCGGGTTCGCGCTGCACAGCATGCGGACGCCGGAGATCACCCGCCTCTACCTCCAGGTCGATCCCCACGACGACCTGGCGAACTGGTCCGACGACCGGATCTGGGCCGAGCTGACCGCGCGCCTGGAGGTCGAGGGCGACTTCACGCTGAAAGAGGGTCCGATCCTCGACAAGGGCATCACGCCGATGCGCAGCTTCGTCGCCGAGCCGCTGCGGCACGGGCGGCTGTTCCTGGCCGGCGACGCCGCGCACATCGTGCCGCCGACCGGCGCGAAGGGCATGAACCTGGCGATCGCCGACGTCCGGGTGCTGGCACGCGCACTGGAAGCGTTGCTGCGCGGCAACGAATCCCTCGCCGCGGCCTACTCGGACACGTGCCTGCGCCGGGTGTGGCGGGCGGAGCACTTCTCCTGGTTCATGACGACGATGCTGCACACCGACCCGCACGCCGACGGCTTCGCCCGGCAGCTGCAGCTGTCGCAACTGCGCTACACGACGTCGTCGCGCGCGGCGGCGACCAGCCTCGCCGAGAACTACGTGGGGCTACCGTTCGCCTGAGATCGTCAACTCGTGGTTGACGCACCGGGTGCGTCAACCTACAGTTGACGCATGACCTTGCCGACCAACATCAAGCTCGACGACCTCATCAACGCCATCAAGAGCAACAACGAGAAGGACGCCCTCGCGCAGCTGACCGACGCGGTCTACGTGGGCCAGCACCTCGGCGAAGTGGCCGATCACCTGATCGGCCACTTCGTGGACCAGGCCCGCCGGTCCGGGGCGTCGTGGACGGACATCGGCGCCAGCATGGGCGTCACGAAACAGGCCGCCCAGAAGCGGTTCGTGCCGAAGGTCGACGCCAGTGGTGACCCGGGCGGCAACATCGAGCGCGTCTACGGCCGCTACACCGACCGCGCGCGGCACGTCGTCGTCGAGGCCCAGAAGGCGGCCGCCGAGCACGCCAGCCCCGAGATCGACACCGTGCACATCGTGCTGGGCCTGCTGACCGAGCCCGCCGCACTGGCGGCCGGGGCGATCCTGGCCCAGGGCGTGCAGCTCGACGCCGTCCGCGAAGCCGCCGAAGCGCGGCTGCCCGAGCCGGTCGACCCGGTGCCGAACGTGGTGCCGTTCTCCGCCGCCGCCAAGAAGACCCTCGAGCTGACCATGCGCGAAGGCCTGCGGCTGGGGCACAACTACATCGGCACCGAGCACATGCTGCTCGCGCTGCTGGAACAGGGCGAAGGCGCCGGCTTCGAGGTGCTCGACGGCCTGGGCGTCAAGAAGGACAAGGCCGAGGCGAAGATCGTGGAGGTGTTGGAGGAACTCCTCGCCGCACGCGGGCAGTGAGACTCCTGCTGGCCGCCGCGCTGCTCGCGCTGCTCGCGCTGCTGCTGGTGACACTGCTCTGACCCGAGGGGCACTTTTACGTAAAAGTGCCCCTCGGGTCAGAGTCAGGCGTCGGACTCCGGGCGGCCGTCGGCGGCCCAGGCCGTGTGGAACGAACCTTCGCGGTCCACCCGGCGGTAGGTGTGGGCGCCGAAGAAGTCCCGCTGGCCCTGGACCAGCGCGGCCGGCAGCCGGTCGGCGCGGAGGCCGTCGTAGTACGCCAGCGCGGTCGAGAAGCCCGGCGTCGGGATGCCGAGCTTGACCGCCGTCGAGATCACCGAACGCCACGAGTCCTGCGCGTCCTCGACCGCCTTGCGGAAGCCGCCCGACGTCAGCAGCGTCGGCAGCTCCGGCTCGTCGGCGTAGGCCGCGGTGATGTCGTTGAGGAACTTCGCGCGGATGATGCAGCCGCCGCGCCAGATCGAGGCGACCTTGCCGAGGTCGATGTCCCAGCCGTACTCGGTCGCGCCCGCCTGGATCTGGTTGAAGCCCTGCGCGTACGCGACGACCTTCGACGCGTACAGCGCCTGCTCGACGTCGTCGGCGAAGCGCTCCAGCGCCGAACCCGACAGCGGCGCGGCGGACGGACCGCCGAGCCCGCGGGCCGCCGAGCGCAGCGCCTTCGAGCCGGACAGCGAACGCGCGAAGACGGCTTCGGCGATGCCCGAGATCGGGACACCGAGGTCGAGGCCGATCTGCACGGTCCAGCGGCCGGTGCCCTTCTGCTCGGCGGCGTCCTCGACGATGTCGACGAACGGCTTGCCGGACGAGGAGTCGACGTGGGCCAGCACGTCGGCGGTGATCTCGATCAGGTAGGAGTCGAGCCGCCCGGTGTTCCACGTGCGGAACACCTCGGCGATCTCGGCCGGCGCGTAGCCGCCGGCGTGCCGGAGCAGGTCGAACGACTCCGCGATCAGCTGCATGTCGGCGTATTCGATGCCGTTGTGCACCATCTTGACGAAGTGGCCGGCGCCGTCCGCGCCGATGTGCGTGCAGCACGGCTCGCCGTCGACCTTCGCCGAGATGTCCTCGAACAGCGGGCCGAGCGACTCGTACGACTCCTTCGAGCCGCCGGGCATGATGCTCGGGCCGTGCAGCGCGCCCTCCTCGCCGCCGGAGACGCCGCTGCCGACGAAGTGCAGGCCACGCTCGCGCAGCGCCTTCTCACGGCGGCGCGTGTCGGCGAAGTGCGCGTTGCCGGCGTCGATGATCACGTCGCCCTCTTCGAGCAGCGGCGCGAACTCCTCGATGACGGCGTCCGTCGGGCCGCCCGCCTTGACCATGATCACGACCTGCCGGGGCCGCTCCAGCGCGTCGACGAACTCCTGCGCGGAGTACGCCGGGATGAAGTCGCCCTCGTCGCCGAACTGGTCCACCAGCGCGCGGGTCCGCTCCTCGGACCGGTTGTGCAGGGCCACCGTGTGACCGTGCCGGGCCAGGTTGCGGGCCAGGTTGCGGCCCATGACCGCCAGGCCGGTGACCCCGATGCTCGCCTTCTTGCTCATCCGAATCCTTCCGAAGAACTCTCTCGATTCAGACCCTAGTCCGATCGACGCCTCAAGGAAGGCCACGGAGCGACGGCTCACTCAGTTCAGGAGAAGCAGCGGATCGGTCCCTTGTTGAAGGCGAGCATGTCCGTGATCGCCGCCACGAGGTCGATCTGCGCACCCCACTCGGCGCCGTCCAGCTCGGCGTACGCGCGGTGCAGGTTGCCCGGCAGCCGCTCCTGCTCGCTCAGCTCTGCGAAGTCACCCAGGTCGGTCTCCTTCGCCAGCTCCAGCGGCGACAGCCCGGCCGCCTTCCCGCGTTCGGCCGTCTTCTGGACGAAGGCGAGGTATTCGTCCACTTTGTCCACGATGTCGAGTCCGCACGGGCCGCCGTGGCCGGGCAAGATCACTTCGGGAGACAGCTCCCGGACGACGTCGAGGGCTTTCCGCCAGCCCGCCACCGAGCCCATCAGCGCGAACGGGCTGCCGCCGTGGAACACCAGGTCACCGGCGTAGAGCACGCGCTGCGCGGGCAGCCAGACCAGGACGTCGTTGGTCGTGTGGGCCGCGTGACCCGGGTGGATCAGCTGGATCTCGACGTCGCCGGCGTAGAGGGTGAGCCGGTCGTCGAAGACGATCTCGGGCGGCCGGGACCGCAGCTCGCCCCAGTCGCTGCCGACGAAGACGCCCTCGTAGGTCTGGATGCCCTCGGCGGCCATCACCTCGCGCGTCTTGCGGTGGCCGACCACCGCCGCGCCCTCGACCAGGTAGTTGCCGTTGGTGTGGTCGCCGTGGTGGTGGGTGTTCACCAGCGTCGTCACCGGGCTGCCGGTGGCCGACTCGACCGCCGTGAGCAGCGCCTTCGTCCGGCGCTCGGTCGAGCACGTGTCGATCAGGACGGTGTGGTCGCCGGCGTCGACGAACCCGCAGTTGTTGATGTACCAGGAGCCGTCCGGCTGGACGTAGCCGTGGACCTGGTCGGCCAGGCGGGTGACGGCGGCGGCGGAGGGCGAGCGATCGGTCACGGGGCCACTATGCCGCAGAAGGGGCTCCGCCGGTTGGCCGAATAATTCGGAATTTCGCTGGTCCAGGCGAGTGACAACGCAGGTGACTGGCAATCTGCGACGTTTCCTGGAACGCTGCGCGATGTCATCATCGAGATCCGCAAGGTGAAGCACTAACCTGGGTGGGTTCGATAGTTCGCGCGCGACGGCGACCGGGAGGCCGCCGTCGCTTGGTAGTGGTCCGGGAGAGCAGGGCGATGGCCAGCACCGTCACCTCGCGCCGGAAGCAGCTCGGGAACGAGCTCCGGCATGCCCGCACCGCGGCGCGGATGACACAGCAGCAGGTCGCCGAGGTCCTCGGCTGCACCCAGGGCAAGGTCAACAAGATCGAGTCCGGTGCCGTCGGGGTGAAGCTCGGGGATGTGCGATCGATGCTGAACGCGTTCGGGATCAACGGCGAAGAGGCCGACACGCTGATGAACCTGGCGCGGGCCGCCGCCGGGCAGCGCGGCCACTGGTCCGGCTACCGCTCGGTGGTGCCGCACTGGTTCCGCACCTTCACCGACCTGGAACCCGCGGCCGCGGAGATCCTCACCTGGCACGGTGAGCGCATCCCGGGCCCGCTGCAGTCCGAGCACTACATGCTCAAGCAGTTCACCGAATTCGGCGCCACCGACGTGACGTCGCTGGTGCGCAACCGGCTCGACCGCAAGGCGGTGTTCGAGCAGCAGCAGCCGCCGTACTACCGCTTCATCATCAGCGAAGGCGCCCTGCGCCGGGCCCCGGGCGGCTACGCGCCCGCGGTGATGCTCGACCAGGTCGAGCACCTGCTCTCGCTCGAGAAGCACCAGCGCGTCTACGTGCACGTCCTGCCGTTCGGCGCGCGGCTGGCCGCGGTACCCAACGACTTCACGATCATGCGGTTCCCGGACCGCACCCGCGACTTCGTCTACATCGAGCACTCCGCCGGCGGGCTCTACCTCGACGACGTCAAGGACTTCAACATCTTCGTCGACTCGTGGGACAGGCTGCGTGGAGCCGCGCTGGAGCGCCAGGAGACCCGGCAGTTCCTCAAGGAGCTTGCGGAGGGTTACCGCGCCCAGATGCAGCAGATCCAATAGGGCGAACGGCGGCGCTGTGACATTCGGGGCTTCGCCCCGGCCGGGGGCTCCGCCACCCGGACCCCCAAAAGAAGTATGGCTATCCCAGCCGGTGAACAACTTTCGGTAGAGTCGGTCTGTTGCGCTGGATTCCACCGGAAGTGGACATCGTGGACCCCGACTTCCTCCCCGACGCCGTCGACCTCGACCGGCCGAACGTGGCGAGGATCTACGACTGGGCGCTCGGCGGCACCGCGAACTGGGCCATCGACCGGCAGTTCGGCGAGCAGGCCGTGCAGGCGTTCCCGCTCGCCAAGACCCTGGCGCGCGCCAACCGCGACTTCCTCGGCCGGGCCGTCCGCTACTGCCTCGCCGAAGGCATCACCCAGTTCCTCGACCTCGGCTCCGGCATCCCGACCGCCGGCAACGTGCACGAGGTGGCCGACGACCACGTCGACGACAGCCGCTGCGTGTACGTCGACAACGAACCGGTGGCCGTCGCGCACGGGCGGATGCTCCTCGATGAGGCGGGCGATCCCGAACGCCACGCCGTGCTGCACGCCGACCTGCGGGACGCCTGCGAAGTCTGGGAAGCCGCGCTGGCCACCGGCGTGCTCGACCCCGACCGGCCGATCTGCCTGCTGACCGTGGCGGTGCTGCACTTCCTGCCGGACGTCACGGGCGTGCGCGAAGCCATCCGCGACTACCGGACGCTCCTCGCGCCCGGATCGGCGTACGTCCTTTCGCACGCGACGGAATCCGGCGTCGAAGGCGAAGAGCTGGCGCACATCCGGAACCTCGTGAAGCTGTCCGAGCGGTCGAGTTCGCCCGCGGTTTCCCGGTCCCTCGACGAGATCGCCGCGTTCTTCGGTACCTTCGACGTCATCGAGCCCGGGATCGTGCCTGTGGGAGAGTGGCGCCCCGAGCCCGGCGCCGCCACGGTCCCCCTCGCGAGCGTGGTCGGCGGTGTCGGCCGCAAGCCTGGAGGACGCAATGACGACGCAGGACCCCGAAGCCCCTGAAGGCGTGGACCTGGACCGGCCGAACGCCGCCCGCATCTACGACTGGTTCCTCGGCGGCGACGCCAACTGGGCCATCGACCGGCAGTTCGGCGAGCAGGCGGTCAAGACCTTCCCGATGATCAAGACGGTCGCGCGCGCCGGCCGCGACTTCCTCGGCCGCGGCGTCCGCTACCTGGCGCGCAACGGCATCGACCAGTTCCTCGACCTCGGCTCCGGCGTCCCCACGGTCGGCAACGTCCACGAGGTCGCCACGGACGTCAACCCGGACGCCCGGTGCGTGTACGTCGACAACGAGCCGGTCGCGGTGGCCCACTCGCAGATCCTGCTGGAGAAGGAGGGCGTCGCCGGGCGGCACGCGGTGCTGCAGGGCGACCTGCGCGACCCGGCCGACATCTGGAAGCGCGCGCTCGACACCGGCGTCCTCGACCCGAACCGCCCGATCGGCCTCATCATGGTCGGCGTCCTGTACTTCCTCGGCGCCGACGAGCCGGTGGCCCAGACCATCCGGAAGTACCTGTCGCTGCTGCCGTCCGGCTCGTACTTCCTGTCCTCGCACCTCACCGACGACGGCCTGCAGGACATGGCCGACGCGGACAGCCGCGAGACCATCATGAAGCAGTACAACAAGTCGAGCACGCCGCTGACCCTGCGCAGCCGGGCCGAGTTCACGTCGTTCTTCGAGGGGCTCGAGCTGGTCGAGCCGGGCATCGTCTACCTGCCGGAGTGGCACCCGGAGGAGATCGAGTCCAAGGCCACCCGCAAGCTGGCGCACGACCCGTCGTTCGTCGGCCACATCTGCGGCCTCGGCCGCAAGCCGTGACGGCGGCCGCCTACGACGCGGTCGCCGTCCAATACGCGGAGTTCGCCGCCGGGGTCTGGGACAAGCACCCGCTCGAACGGGCGGTGTGGGCGGCGTTCGCGGATTCCGTCCGCGGGCGCGGCCCGGTCGCCGACCTCGGCTGCGGTCCCGGCCACCTCACGGCGCACCTGCGTGCGCTGGGGCTCGACGCGTTCGGCGTCGACCTGTCCCCGGCGATGGTCTCGCTGGCTTCGGCGGCCCACCCGGACCTGCGGTTCGAGGTCGGCTCGATGGCCGCGCTGGACCTGCCGGACGCCTCGCTCGCCGGGATCCTCTCGTGGTACTCGGTGATCCACACGCCCCCGGCGGAGCTGCCCGGGTACTTCGCCGAATTCGCCCGAACGTTGGCCGCGGGCGGTCACGTTCTGTTGGGGTGCTTCGCGTCCCGGGGCGAGCCGCCGGCGTCGTTCGACCACAAGGTGACGACGGCCTACTGCTGGCCGCTGGACGAGCTGGCGGGGATCGCGGCCGCGGCGGGCTTCGCCGAGGTCGGGCGGGTGTACCGGGAACCGGGTGCGGGGGAGCGGCCGCTGCGGCACGGCAGCCTGTTGCTCCGGAAACCGTAGCCACAAAACGGGAAGAGCCCCGGTTCCGCGCGGAAGCCGGGGCTCTTTCGTGGTGGTACGGCAGATCAGGCGCGCGAGCCGATACGGCCGCGCATCAACGGTGTCAGGTCGATCGCGGCTTCCAGCGGGCGGGTGGTGCGGACCCCGTCGGCGTGGCGCCGCAGCGGGAGGTCCTGGTCGGTCGCCCACGTGGTCGTCTTGCGCAGCGGCGCCTGGATCAGGCTGAAGCCGAAGCGGTTCCGCAGCTCGTCCCCGATCCCCCGGCGGCCACGGTGGTCTTCGTCTTCACGGCGGAAGAGCGAGTTCACCCGGACGGCCATTCGTCTACACCCCCAGCTCTGGTCGCGGTGCTTCGGCGTCCCGAACGGAAAACGCTTCCGCACATCCGGTTCGGACCAGCTGGGTCACGGCGGGCGCGCCGGGTGGCGTACCTTCTTCGACGATCACGCTGATCCTCCCCCATGAGGTCCTGCGGCTCGGGTTGGTTCGTTGCGGCGCCGGCTCCCGAAGCAGTTCGGCCCGTGTCGACGACCGCCCGCCGCGAGCAGGCAGCGATTCACCGACACCAGCGCCCCGGCCGATGCGATTAATCCTACTCCTGGAATAATCTTCATGTCGAGGCTGGACCTAGTTGATCACCCGCTTGGCCCTGTGGCTTGCTCCATTGAGACACTGAGTAGCCGGGAGCGGGTGCCTTCGACCAGGTCACGACCGCGCCCCCCATCGACCCTCGGAGGTACGACCCATGGCGGATTATCCGTCGTTCGCGGATTACGATCCGAACACGGCCGTGTCCCTGTTCGAAGAGGCCGCCTGGGAGAAGTCGTTCGCCAGCGAGCCCAACGGTGGTAACTGCGTCGAGGTCAACCTGGGCCGCGACGGTCTGATCGGCGTCCGCGACACCAAGCTCGCCACCAGCCCCGTCTTCGTGTTCGACAGCGCCGAGTGGGAAGCGTTCCTGGTCGCCGTCAAGGCCGGGCAGTTCGACCTGCCCGCCTGAACCCGTCCGCGTTCGGTGTCCGCATCGGAAATGGCGATGGCCTCCTTCCCCGTCTCAGTGGTGAAGGAGGCCATCCCGGCCGTGCGGATACGCGTCGGCGGTGAATGTGAGGGGAATCTCACCCGATTGCCGGAAGCTCCCCACCGCGCAACCGGCTGCGGGTCCGGCGCCACGCCACCACGACGATCGCCACGAGCCCGATCAGTGGCAGCGTGCTGATCGCCCAGCTCACGCCCATCGGCGGTCCGGGCTGTTCGAGCACGGGCAGGGCGCGCAACTCGCCGGTGCCGGACCCGGCGGGGCCGTTGACGGTGAAGCGGAGCGTCCAGTCGCCCGGCCGCGGCATCGAGCGGACGTCCAGGCCCCACACCTCGCGCTTGCGCGGGTGCCGGACCAGCGGCTGCTTCCGGTTCTGCCCGCCTTCCGGGCCGACCATGGTGAGCGTGCCGGACTTGCCCTCGATCCCGCCGTCGGGGATGAAGGTGAAGTCCAGCGACTGCATGGCCTTCAGCGGCCAGGTGCTGAACCCGACGGTCAGCCCGTACGGCCCGGCCTGCACCCGTTCGGTGTGCACGATGTTGACCGGCTCGTAGGCGTTCGCCGTCCCCGCGGTGGTGAACAGCAGCCCGGCTGCGGCAGTCAAGGCCAGGAGTGCTTTACGCATCAGCGGTTTCCCCCTTCTTCGCGGGCGCCAGCAGGCAGAGCATCCCGCCGAACCGCCACCCGGCGAACCCGCCGAGCAGCCCCAGCGCCGCGCTGAGCCCGGCCGTCGTGGCCAGGTACCAGGCCGGCGGCACGTGCGCGCCGGTGTAGAGCAGTGCCTGCTGGATCGGCAGGCTCAGCCCGAGCAGCAGCCCGGCGACCCCGCCGGCGACCACGGACACCCGGCCCGCGCGCCACCCCCGGCGTCGGCCGGCGAAGTACACGAGCTCCATCAGCGCGGCCACCGGCAGCAGGGCCATCGGGGTCAGCGACGGCATCGCCGGGACACCGGAAATCGCGTCCCGCAGCGGCAGGCCGACCATGTCGGCGTACGCCTCGGCGGCCCACGGCGAGAACCACCAGAACACCGCCTGCACGACCGCGACCAGCGCCGCGGTGGCCACCGCCCCGCCCGGACGGCGGACGAACCCGGCGCCGACGGCGACCAGCAGCACCGCCATCATCGACGTCCCGATCGCGACGGCGTCGGCGTAGTCGTCCGGCACCTGCTGCAACCCGAGCGCCAGCACCGGCCCGAAGGTGAGCAGCACGGTCAGCGACGCCAGCGTGCCCAGCCGGCCCCAGCGGTGTTCGCGCGCCGCGGCGAACACCGCCGTCGTGCCGATGAGCGACACCGTGATCGACAGCAGCAGCCCGATGTGCGGCGGTGAGTCGATGACCGCGTCGAAGCCGTAGAGCCCGTGCCACCACTGGTCCCACAGGCCGTAGAGCAGGAACGTCGCCGCGCCCACCCCCGAGACCAGGTAGCCCAGCGGCGCCGCGAACGTCCGGCCGAAGACGTTGACCACCCGCCCGCCGACCCGCGGGTCGACCGGCCGGCCCGCGCGCCGCGCCGCCGTCGTCAGCAGCACGACGGCGAGGCTCGCCAGGCCGACGACCGCGCTGCCCGCGTACAGGAACAGGTGCGGCAGCGTGAAGAACGTGTCCGGCCCGACGTCGTCGTGCCACTGGATGTCCCAGGTCAGCCCGACCAGCGACAGCAGCGAACCGCCGAGCACGACGTTCGCCGGCAGCAACCCCGTCCGCGCCTGTTTCGCCACCGACGTGGTGCGCACGCCGGATGCGGTGAGATCCATGCCCCCTCCTTTTACTTGACCAACACGGGAAAGACGACTTGTGCGGGCCCGCCGGGGCCGCGCAGCGAAACGGTGATTTCCCACTGTCCGGCCATCGGCAGCCCGACGCCGGTGGCGCGGAAGCGGCCGGGCCCGTCGGACGTGGCGGGTACGGCCGGGAACGCGTGGCCCATCTGTGCCATGACCGGGGCGACCGTGACGGTGTCGGGCGCGGGCCCGTCGACTTCGACGGCGAAGGTGTTGCCGCCGATGCGCGGCTGGTCCGCGGCGAACCGGACCGTGTACGGCCCCGAAACCGCTTGCTGCGCGGTGGGTTTCGCGTTCCCGCCACCCCAGAGCAGCCAGGCGGCGACGGCGGCTATGGCCACGACGACCACGGCGATCAGCAGCGTCGGGCGTCTCATCGGCCGGCTCCGCTCGCCGGGACGTCCACCACGGCGGGGACGGTGAGCACGCGGTAGCCGCGCTCGGCCTGCAGCCAGATCCGGTACCGGCCGGGCGCGGCGAAGGTGTAGGTGAAACTGACGTCGGGGCCGTACGCGGCGACGGTCTCGTCGGGACGGCCGGCCTGCCCCGCGACGGGCGGGATCATCGCGTGGACGTGCGCCCACGTCGGCGCCTTCGCGGCGCTTTCCCCGACAGGACCGGCGATCGGCCCGGCGATGATCAGGTGACCGAGCATGCCCAGCCACGGCTGGAGGTCCTGGGCGGGGAAGCGTGCGGTGACGGTGGTCGGCGTCCCCTGGCCGATGGTGAGCTCGACCGGGGTGCCGTCGATCGTCCGCGGTCCGGCGCCGGGCGGTTCCGGTGCGGGTGCGGCCGTGCCGTGCATGTCCACTGTGGACCGCACGAGCTGGACGCCGCCGCCGCGCCGGGCGAGTTCCGCGGCCACCGCGTACGTGCCCGCCTCCGGATCGGGGACGGTGACGCGGTAGTCGCCGGGGCCGACGCGCACCGGGTGCAGGTGGCTCAGCCGTCCCGAGGGCGAGACGAGGACCAGGTGCACGAGCGCGTTGTCGTGGCCGAGCAGGTCGTCGGCCGGGCGGCCGGTGGCGCCGTCGGTGAGCCTGAGCACGAGGTCGTCCGTCCTGGCTTGGACGGCCAGGTTCACCGGCGGCCGCGAGTAATCCACTGTGGACAGCTGGGCGTTCGCGTACGGGTCGGTGACGTTGTCGAAGGTCGGGTCCAGCTGGCTGCCGGGCGCGGGTGGCGGGGGAGTGCTCGCCGACAGCAGCGCGCCGGTGACGGCGACGGCGATCGCGGCGACCACGCCGGCCGCCGGGACGAGCGCGTACGCGGTTCGTCGCGCCCGGATCCCGACGACCATGGCGAGGAGCAGGAACACGCCCGCGGCGACGAACCCGCCGTAGGTCGCCTTTTCCCACGGCGGGACCACCCGCGCGGGCACGAGGAACGGGATCGTGGCTCGTTTTCCGGTGCCGTCGTCCAGCGAGAGTTCCCACGGGCCTGGTTTGTCGACTTGGAGATTTCCCGCGTAGACGCCGGGGGTGGCGCCGAGGACGACGTCGGTGCGTGCGGTGGTGACCCCGTCGGCCGCGACGGCGAGGTGCAGCGTGCCGGGCGCGGTGCCCTGGTGTGTCACGACGTCGACCCGCAGCGGCGACGGTGTGGTGTCGACGCGGCGGATGATCACGGTGAGTTCGCGGGCGCCGAGCGTCTGGGCGACCTGGACGTCGGCGCCGCTCGGTGCGCCGTCGGCGTGCGCGGTCCCGCCGCCGGCCGCGATCCCCAGCACGGCCAGCAGCATCAGCAGTACGGCTTTCGATTTGCTCCCCATCGTGTGCCGAACCTAACCGGGTGGGCCGGTTGGGGGCGTCACGGCGGCGAGGGAATCCCGATCCCCGGTTCGGGGGACCCCGGGCCCGGGGAACCTCAGGGGCCGAGGAACTTCCGCAGGTGGGCGACGACCTCGGCGGGTTGTTCCTCGGGGAGGAAGTGGCCGCATTCGGCGAGGGCTTCGCCGGTGACGTCGGTGGCGTACTCGCGCCAGATGTCGAGCGTCGGGAGCGTGCCGAGCAGGCCATTCGCGCCCCAGAGCGCGAGGACCGGCTGGGTGAGGCGCTTGCCGGCCGCGAAGTCGGCGTCGTCGAGTTCGGCGTCGTCGGGGAAGGAGGCGCGGTAGTCGTCGAAGCCGGCCCGGAGCGCGCCGGGCTGGGAGAAGGCGCGGACGTACTCGGCCTGCGCGTCGGCGTCGAGGGCGTGGCGCTGGTGGGTCCAGCGCTCGAAGAAGTAGCCGAGGTAGCAGGCGATGTTCTGGCCGGTGAGGAGTTCCGGCAGGTCGGGCTGGAGGTGGAAGAGCCAGTGCCAGTACGCCTTGGCGACGCCGGCGTCGAGGCGCTGCCACATCGCGCGGGTCGGGGCGATGTCGAGCACGGCCAGGCGTTCGACCTGGTCCGGGCGGTCGAGGGCCCAGCGGTGGGCGACGCGGCCACCGCGGTCGTGCCCGGCGACGGCGACCTTGGCGAAGCCCAGGTGCTCGGCGAGGGCGGCGACGTCGGCGGCCATCGTGCGCTTGTCGTAGCCGTTCTTCGGTTTGTCCGTGCGGCCGTAGCCGCGCAGGTCGGGGGCGATCACGGTGTGCGTCTCGGCGAGCGGGGCCAGGACGTGGCGCCAGCAGTGCGACGTCTGCGGCCAGCCGTGCAGCAGGAACAGCGGCGGGCCGTCGCCGGCGCGGAGGTAGTGCACGCGGAGACCGTTCACGGTGGCGACATTGTCTAACCGGTTCATGGGGTTAGACGGTAGCAACGCTTCTAACTGCCTTCAAGGGTTAGAATGAGGCCATGGAGTGGGTCTTCGACGGCGGACGGCCGTGCCTCGACCTCGTCAACACGATGCGCAGCAGGCACTCGACCGGTGTCGAGCTCCTGACCGGCCCGGACGCGCTGGCCGAGTGGCTCTCACGGGCGGGGCTGACAACGGGCCCGGTCCCGGTGACGGCGGGCAACGTGCTGGCGGCGAAGGCGCTGCGGGAGGCGATCGACCGGGTGCTGCTGCCGCCCGAGGAGCTGTCGTCGATGGACGTCGAGCTGGTGAACAACGCGGCAGCGTCGGCGCCGGCACCCCCACCCCGCCTGGCCCTGGCGGGCGGAACGCTGCGGCGAGAGGTCCCGGCCCCCCGCGACCCGGTGGCGGCGGCGTTCGCGGCCCTGGCGTCGGACGCGATCGACCTGGCCACGAGCGAGGCATCGGTCCGAGTGTGCGCAGCCGACGACTGCGGCCTGCGCTTCTGCGACGCCTCACCGCGCCGCAACCGCCAGTGGTGCTCGATGTCCCGCTGCGGAAACCGCGCAAAGGCCCGAGCCCACTACGCCCGCACCGGTCCACAGGCAAGGCGAGATGTGGACAACCCGGCCTAACCCCCGCCCTCACGACCGCTTTCCGTCATAGGCGCCCGATACGCTGGAGACGGGGGGCGCCCCCGCGACCCCCACCCGCTCGCCCGCCACGAAACCGCGCAAGGCCTGCCCGCCGCTTCGCCTCGCCCCGCCGCCCGCGACCGCGGGTCGCCAGCCGGGCACCGTGTCGACCCTCCAATCACGCGTGATGCCTCTCCAATCACGCGAGATCGCCGCCTAATCACGCGAGATCCGCTTCCAATCACGCGAGATCCGCCTTCAATCACGCGAGATCCGCCCCCAATCACGCGAGATCCGTCTTCAATCACGCGAGACCGCTTCAGGCACGCGGAGCCGAACCAGGCCCGTTGCCGCCGATCAGTCGCGCATAAACCCGCGGGTGCGCACGGAACCACACATTCAACTTCCCGATCCACCGCATATGCGCAGTCCGCAGCCCGGCCGGAATCGGCGTCGCGAACACCCGCACCACCGTCGCGAACCGGTTGAACCGCCGCTGGTCCGCCTCCGTCCACTTCAGACCCAGCCGCGCCCGGAGGTCGGCCGGCAGCGTCGCCCGGATCAAGAACATCTGGCCCCGGGCCTGGGCCCGCCGCAGCGGTAGCCACCAGCGGTCCGGCAGCCACTCGACCGGCTTGCGCACCGTTCGGATCGTCGTGAACAGCTCCTCGATCGTCCGGTTCGCCGCAAAACCCGCCACCATCGAGTCGTAGTACCGCTCGAACGCCGCCCAGTCCGGTGGCAGGTCTCGCTCGCGCACGCCCAGCAACCGCCCGATGTCGCACATCTGGGCGTAATACTCCGCCAGCTCCGATGTGGACAGTGGACGGCCGAAAAACCGTTGCACGTCAACCGGAACCTTCACCAAAGTCGCGTGCACCCACGCGTACGCCGCAGGATCCAGCGCGCTGTACCGCCGTCCGTCCGCGACGCCGGTGAACGTCCGGTGCAACGCCCGCAACCGCGCGGCTTCCACGCGGGCACCGGCAACACCGCCGTAGACGTAGATCGACAGCGACGCTCCCGTCCGCATCAAGCGCGTCCACGGATCCGACGTGTAGTCCGAATGATCGCGCACGCCCGCCGCGACGACCGGGTGTGCCACCTGCAGCACCAGCACCTGCCCGGCCAGCAGCACGTCGCGGAAGTCGCCGAAGTACTTCCACGCCGCCGTGCCGCGGACGACCGGGCGGGCCATCAGGCTCCGCGGATCAACATCATCAGCGGCTCCGCCACCGGCGTGTCCGTCTCGCCCGTCGCCAGCCGGCGCAGCTGGAGGCCTGCGATCAGCGCCACCACCGGGCCGGCCAGGCGGGCCGGGTCCGGCACGCCCAACGCGCTGAGGATCGTCACCGCCAGCTCGTCGTACGCCGCGAAGCAGCGCGAAGACGCTTCGTGCAGCTCGGGGTCGCGGGCCGACTGGAGGTACAGCTCGTGCGCTCCCAGCTCGTCCGCTCCGAACGGCAGCTGCGCGATCACGTGCTCCACCACCGAGGCCGCCGCCTCGACCGTGAGGCCCGCCGAGCGGTAGCCGTCGACGATCGCGCCCAGCTTCGCCGTCTCCTCCTCGACGAACAGCAGCATCGCCTCGCGCAGCAACGCCGTCTGGCTGGGGAAGTGGTAGGTCAGCGTGCCGAGGGAGACGCCGGCCGCGGCGACGATCCGGCGGTTCGTCAGCCCGCCGACGCCGTGTTCGCCGACGACCGTCAGCGCGCCGCGCAGGATGGCTTCCCGGGTGCTTACCAGCTTGTCGCGGGATGCCGCTCCGGCCACCGTTCGACCTCTTCCAGTTGCGCGGCAAGCGAAATCAGCCGCTCCTCGGCGTGCGACGGGCCGAGCAGCTGCGCGCCGAGCGGCAGCCCGTCCGCCGTCTGCCCGGCCGGGACGTTGACCCCCGGCCAGCCCAGCACGTTCCACGGCCAAGCGTACGGGCAGGCGGCGATCATGGCCTGGTCGGTCTCCCAGCCGGACAGCCCGTCGAACGTGCCGATCGCCGGCGGCGGGGTCGCGGTGGTCGGCGTCAGCAGGACGTCGACGCGGCCGAACACCGAGCCGATCCGCCGGTGCAGGCCCGGCTCGAGGGCGCGGGCGAGCCGCAGCGCGGGGCCGGCCAGCAGGCGGCCGTGGCCGGCGTTGCTGCGCGTGCGCGGGTCGAGCCCGGCCCGGTCGGGCACCCGCAGCGCCCAGTCGCGCACGCCGGTGAGCGAGCGCGGCAGGAACGTCAGCCCGATCAGCCCGTAGTCCGGCTCGACCTCGACGATCTCGTGACCCAGCCCGGCGAGCGACTCGGCGAGCCGGCGCACGGCGGCCTCGACGACCGGGTCGAGCCGCGTCTTGGTGGCCGTGAACGGGATCCGCGTCGACAGCCCGATCCGCAGCTTCCCCGGCTCGCGCGCGGCGGCCGCGCGGAACCCGCCGGACGTCCCGGCGGCGGCGTCGAGCAGCAGGGCGGCGTCCTCGACCGTGCGCGCCAGCGGGCCGAGCACGGTGAGGCCGTGGAACAGCTCGCCGCCGGTGGGGATCCGGCCGCGCTGGGTCTTGATGCCGACGAGCCCGGTCCACGCCGCCGGGATGCGCACCGAACCGGCGCCGTCGGACCCGAGCGCGGCCGCGATGACCCCCGACGCCACCGCGGCCGCGCTCCCGCCCGAAGAACCCCCTGGGGTGTGGCCGGTGTGCCACGGGTTGCGCGTCACGCCGAAGGCCGGGCCCTCGGTGAACGGCCACTGGCCCAGCTCGGGGGTGTTCGTCTTGCCGATGATCACAGCTCCGGCCTCGCGCAGCAGCGCGACCGCGGGCGCGTCGGCCGTCGCGCACGGGAATTCGCCGGCGCAGCCGAAAGAAGTGGGCAGGCCGGTGAGGTCGACGTCGTCCTTGATCGCGATCGGCACGCCGAGCAGGGGAGCGCGGTCGCCGGCGGTCAGGCGGCGGTCGGCCTCGGCGGCTTCGGCCAGTGCTTCGTCGTCGCGCAGGTGCTTGAACGCGTTGAGCGTGGGCTGGCTCGCGTGCGCCCGCCCGAGCGCGGCCGCCGTGAGCTCGGCGGCGGTGAGCTCGCCCGCGGCCAGCTGCGCGGCCTGCGTGGCGAGACCGGTGAAGTCCAGGCTCGTGGCGGTCATGGCCCCTCCCGCGCTCTCGTTCGTTCGAACGAACGTTACCGGATACCGACGGTTTCCGGCTACTCCCCGATGAGTTTTCGCCGCTTCGGCCGTCTACCCGGTCAGCTACTACGTGAGGAGAAACCATGGCCACGGTGCACGCGGGGATGAGCATGTCGCTGGACGGCTTCGTCGCCGATCGCGAAGGCGGCACAGCGCGGCTGTCCGACCCCGCCGCGTCGAACGGCAGCGCGTGGATGACCGACCTGATCCGGGAGACCGGCGCGGTCGTCCTCGGCCGCCGGTCGTTCGAGATGGCCGAGGACCCCGACTGGTACGCCGGCAACTACGAGTTCCAGGTCCCGATCTTCGTGGTCACGCACACCCCGCCGGCCGTGCCGCCTGCCCGGAACGAACACCTCACCTTCACCTTCGTGACCGACGGGATCGCTTCGGCGATCACGCAGGCGAGGGCGGCCGCGGGCGAGCGGGCGGTCAAGGTCATCGGCGCGAGCGTGGTCCGGCAGGCCGTGCGTGCCCGGCTGGCCGACGAGGTGCACGTTCTCATCGCCCCGGTGCTGCTGGGCGCCGGGCTGCCGTTGTTCGGCGACCCCGAGCTCGACGGCGTCGTGCTCCGGCGGATCGGCGTGCGCGAGGTCGGGCCGGTCACCGAGCTCCGCTTCGAGCTGCTTTAACCCCCTATAGTGGTTAGAAAGCCGAGCCTGGAGGGCCGATGACGTTCGACTTCGCCGGATTTCCCGCCGCCGCCCTGGCCGCGATCCCCCGCGTCGACCTGGGCGGCTGGCCGACCCCGCTGCACGAAGCACCCCGGCTCGGCGAAGCCCTCGGCCTGCGGAACCTCTGGCTCAAGCGCGACGACGTGCACCCGCTCGGCGCCGGCGGCAACAAGCTCCGCAAGCTCGAATACCACCTGGGCGCGGCGCAGGCCGTCGGCGCCGACACGGTGATCACCTTCGGCGCGCTCCAGACCAACCACGGCCGCCAGACCGCCGCCGCGTGCGCGAAGCTCGGGCTGCGCTGCGAACTCGTGCTCACGGCCAAGGTCCCGCGCGACGGCGAGGCGTACGAACGCGGCGGTAACCTGCCGCTCGACCGGCTCTTCGGCGCGACCGTCCACGTCTGCGCCGACGGCGAGGAGACCGGCCGCACCTACGACCGCCTCGTCGCCGAAGCGCAGCAGGAGGGCCGGAAGGTGTTCACCGTCCCGGTCGGCGGTTCCAACGACCTCGGCGCCCTCGGTTACGTCCGCGCCACCTACGAGCTCGCGAAACAGCTGGAAGATCGCGGCATCGAGCGCGCTCACCTCGTCGTCCCGCACGCCAGCGGCGGCACGGCGGCCGGGGTCACGCTGGCCACGGGACTCCTGGGAGGTCTCGGCGTCGGCATCGCGTGCGTCAGCCACCCGCTCGACGAGGCCACGGAGAACCTCCGCGAGCTCGTCGAAGGCGCGGCCAACCTCCTCGGCGTCGAACCGCCGTCGCTCGCGCACGCGAAGCTGGGCGACGCCACGCTCGGCCCCGGCTACGGCATCCCGACCGACGCCGTCTGGCAGGCGCTACGCCTCTTCGGGAGCACCGAGGGGGTCGTGCTCGACCCGGTGTACACCGGCAAAGTGGCCGCCGCGCTGATCGAATGGGCCGGCCACTTCGCCCCGGACGACCACGTGGTGTTCCTGCACACCGGCGGCATGCCCGGCCTGTACGGCTACGCGCCCGAATTCGCGGCGGCCGTCGAAGGCTGACTCCAGCCGGGCCGCCAGCGACAGCAGCGTCAGCAGCAGGACGACGTCGGCGACCAGCAGCAGCCGCTGCATGACGCCGATCGGGAAGGCGGCGGAGACCTCGGGGAACGGCTCCATCCCGGCCTCGGTCAGCCGCACGAACACGAAG
This sequence comes from Amycolatopsis tolypomycina, assembly GCF_900105945.1. Taxonomy (NCBI): domain Bacteria; kingdom Bacillati; phylum Actinomycetota; class Actinomycetes; order Pseudonocardiales; family Pseudonocardiaceae; genus Amycolatopsis; species Amycolatopsis tolypomycina. The sequence continues at coordinate 37,717 of NZ_FNSO01000001.1, forward strand.
CTCAGCGCGAACAGCGCGAACGCCCCCGCGGTCAGCCGGATCGCCCGGACCAGCGCGACGCGCTCCGGGCGTCCCTTCAGCGGTTCCAGCAGCGAGATCGCCGCGCCGGGCAGGCTGCAGAACGCGACCAGGCACGCGTAGAGGTGGATTTCGCCGCTCACCGGGTCCGGCGCCTCGGGGTAGCTCGCCGGGAAGATCGCGGCCGCGGCCAGCCCGAGCGCCCACAACGCGAGCAGCAGCCGGGTCGTGCGCGAGAGCGGCACGCCGGCGACCTGCAGCGCGCCGAGCACCGCGAGCGACCCGATGGCGAGCGACAGGACGCTCGCCGCGAGCATCCCTTCGCCGCGGTCGGTCACCGTGTAGCTCGACAGCGTGTCGTACACCGGGTTGCGCGAGCTGACCACGTGCAGCACCACGGCGGTGAACAGGCCCCACCCGATCGCGCCCAGCGCGACGAGCCGCCACGGTCTCGTGCGCTTCCCCGTTTCCGTCCCCATGCATCCAGGGTCGCCGGAAAGGCCACTCCCGTAATCAGGGGAAGACCCTGATTAACCCCCTATTCGAAATCCACGAGGACGAGCGCCTGGTCGTCGTGCCGCTTCGGCCGCGGCCACCGCTCGCCGTCGGGATCCTGCTTTTCGGCGGTGCGGACGGCGGCCAGCACGGCGTCGGGCCCGTCGGCGCGGGCGGCCGCCAGTACTTCGGGCCAGCCGAACAGTTCGTACTGGTCGACGCCGATGGAGACGCCGTCGCTGGCGAGCAGCACCGCGTCGACGTCGGCCCGCCGCCAGCTGCGCCGGACGGAGTGGGCGGCGGCGCCCGGGACGGCTTCGGCGACCCAGAAGCCGTCGTGGGCGTTGCGGCGCCGCCGGACGTCGGCGCCGGTCTGGAGCAGGCCGCGCCGCCGCAGCCGGGTCAGCCGGTCGTCCGAGACGACGTCGACGCCGAAGCCGCCGAAGCCGACCACCGGGCTGTCGGCCAGCACGAGCGCGTCGACCCGGTCGCCGAGCCACCGCACGGCCGCGACCGTGCTCGACGGCGAGCGTTGCGGCTGCAGGGCGTACTCGGCGGTGACGGCGGCGATCGCGCCGGTCAGGACATCGGCCAGGTCGGCTTCGGGTGCGTCGCGGAGGTCGGTGGCGAGGCGCCGGGCCAGCCGTTCGGCGTACCAGCCGCCCGGGGGCTGCGCGGGGTCCGCCGAGGTGGCGCCGTCGAGGAGCAGCACGGCGTTGTCCAGCACGACGACGTGGTCCTCGGTGGGGCGTGGGTGGCCGTCGGCGCCCACCCCGGCCCGCTCGGCGATCGCGATCTCGGGCATCACCCGACTGTACGTCGCCCGTGTGGGGGGTTCGCGTTGAGCGGGCGGGTTGGGAGCCTGGGTCTCGCGCTCTCGGCGGAGTTCGGCAAGATCGATCGCCGCCCCCGACCCTCGGCGCGCCCGACCTCCCTGGGGAGGGGTTCGGTGAGTCCGCGACCACGCCTCCCGCACGACCGGTCTGTCGCCTTCCCGGGCGAGTCCGGAGCCGTGAACCTCGCCGAGTGCCACCCCTGGGAGGGCTGACGGCATCAGGTGGCATTCGGTGGTCCGCCACCCCGAAGCCTGATTGTCACTACGGACGGTGGTGCCGGGGGAGGTCTGGGCGGGGGCCGCGCCCGCCGGGGGCGCCCCCCGGGTCCAGCCTATCGAGAGCCTCCGACGAAAAGCCGCGAAAACCGCAGTTCAGACCCTCCCTGTCCACAGCCCGGCCGAGATGTGGACAGCCGTCCCGTACGCCAGAACCAGGCCCGGCTCGTCAACCGAAGTTGACAGGCGTTCGATGTCAACGTAGGTTGACAACCATGACGGAAGCTACCGATTTGGCCGCCCGGGCAGGTGACCGCGATCCCCGGGTGGGGCTGCGTGCGGTCGCCGCGCTTCGGCGGCTGCTGGAACAACTCGAGGCCGTGCAGGTGCGCAGTGCGCGGGTGCAGGGCTGGTCGTGGCAGGAGATCGCCGCCGAGCTGGGGGTCAGCCGGCAGGCCGTGCACAAGAAGTACGGGAGGCACTGATGTTCGAACGGTTCACGGCCGACGCGCGGATGGCCGTTGTCGAGGCGCAGATCGTGGCGCGGGAGTCCGGCTCGGTGGAGATCGGGCCCGCCCACCTGCTCGCCGGGCTGGTCAAGACGGGAATCCCGCTGCTCATCGACCTGGGCGTGTCCGCCGACGACATCGCGGCCGAACTCGCCCGCACCCGGCGCCGCGGCGGCGTGAGCGACGCCGACGCCGAGGCGCTCACCGAGTTCGGCATCGACGTCGAGCAGATCGTCGAACGCGTCGAGCAGACGCACGGCGAAGGGGCGCTGGCCGGACGGCTCGGCCCGGCCAAGCGCGGGCACATCCCCTTCACCGCGCAGTCGAAGAAGACCTTGGAGCTGAGCCTCAAGGAAGCCGTCCGGCTGGGCGACAAGCACCTCGGCCAGGAGCACATCCTGCTGGCCCTCGCCCAGCAGCGCGGCCCCGACGACGTGCTCGCCCGGCACGGCGCCGACTACCTGACGCTGCGCCGGGCCGTGCAGCAGCGCAAGGCGGGTTAGTGAACGGCCTGCCGCTGCTCGCGCCACACGACCAGCGGCAGCAGCGCCTGGGTGAGCGGGCCGATCGCGAGCGCGTACAGCACGGTGCCGAACCCGAGCGTGCCCTCGAGTGCGAACCCGGCGACGACCACCGTGACCTCGATCCCGGTGCGCACCAGCCGGACCGACCGGCCGGTGCGCGCCGCGAGCCCGGTCATCAGGCCGTCGCGGGCGCCCGGGCCCAGGCGGGCGCCGACGTAGGTGGCCGTCGCGAAGCCGTTGAGCGCCACGCCGCCGACCAGCAGCACGAGCTGCCACGCCAGGTCGTGCTGGTCCGGGAGCACCGCGCGAACGACGTCGACCATGACCGAGATGACCACGACGTTCGCGACCGTGCCGACCCCGGGCCGCTGCCGCAGCGGGATCCACAGCAGCAGCACGGCCACCGAGATCACGCCGGTCACCGTGCCGAACGTCAGCCCGGTGTGCTTCATGACGCCTTCGGCCAGCACGCCCCACGGTTCGAGGCCCAGGTGGGCGCGGGTGAGCATGGCGACGCTCGTGCCGTAGAGCGCGAGGCCGGCCAGGAGCTGGACGCTGCGGCGGACGGGGTCACGGGTGATCCGGACGGGCCGGAGATCGATCTGAGCCACGTCGTTCACTATCGACTTAAGTGGACTGGTAAACCATAGCCAATTCCAGGATATTGGTCTTATGGAACCCGTGATCCCGCTGGGTGGACGCATCTCCGGTCCGCGATTGGCTGTCATGCTGGGCTCGTGGCGGCAAGGCGGCTCCCGGCAGGGGGCCGCCGACCTGGCTGCGGCCATCGAGCTGCAGGTGCTCGACGGCCAGCTCCCGCTCGGCACCCGGCTGCCCGCCGAACGCGAGCTGGCCGACGCGCTCGGCGCGAGCCGGACGCTGATCGGCGCGGCGCTCGACCGGTTGCGGGACAACGGGTTCGTGGCGAGCCGCCGGGGTGCCGGCTCGTGGATCACCGCGCCCGGCCGCCGTCGTCGCGACGCGGTCGTGCCGGACGGCGGCGACCTGATCGACTTCGCGCACGCGTCGCCGTCGGCCCCGCCGGGCATGGTCGCGGCGGTCGACGCCGCGCGCTCCGCCCTCGTCGAGCACCTCGGGCAGCACGGCTACCAGGAGCGGGGGCTGCTCGCGCTCCGGGAGAAGATCGCCCGGCGGTACACCGAGCGCGGGCTGCCGACGACGGCCGCGCAGATCATGGTCACCAACGGCGCGCACCACGCGTTCGTGCTGGTCCTGAGGATGCTGACCGGGCCGGGCGACCGGGTGCTGGTGGAGCAGCCCACGTACCCGAACGCGCTGGAGGCGATCCGGGCCGCGCACGCCATCCCGGTGCCGGTGGCGCTCGACCCGACCGGGGCCCGCGGCTGGGACATCGCCGGCGTCGACGCCGCCCTGCGCCAGGCGTCCCCGCGGCTGGCCTACCTCGTGGTCGACTTCCAGAACCCGACCGGCCTGCGCCTCGACGCCGAAGGGCGGCATCGGCTCGGTGCGGTCCTGTCCCGCGCCCGGACGCCGGTGGTCGTGGACGAGACGCTCGTCGAGCTCGACCTCGAGGGCGATCCGCTCGACGGGCCGCCTCCGCTGGCCGCGTTCGCGGGCGACCTGGTGATCTGCGTCGGCTCGGCGTCGAAGTCCCACTGGGGCGGCCTGCGCCTGGGCTGGATCCGCGCGTCGGAGGACCTGCTCGGCCGCCTGGTTTCGGCGCGCTACGCGGTCGACCTCGGCTCGCCGGTCTTCGAGCAGGTCGTGTTCTCGGAGCTGCTCGAAGCCGACGGCTGGGCGGCGCTGGCCCGCCGTCGCGAAGACCTGCGGCGCAACCGCGATGCGCTGGCGGACGCGGTCGGGCAGCACCTGCCGGACTGGACGTTCACGCTGCCGAAGGGCGGGCTGTCGCTGTGGTGCCGGCTGCCGGAGCCGGTGAGCTCGCGGCTCGCCGTGGCGGCCGCCGGCCACGGGATCCAGGTGGCGCCGGGATCCCGCTTCGGCGTCCACGGCGGCATGGAGCGCTGGCTCCGGCTGCCGTTCGCGTTGCCGCCGGAGAAGATCCAGGAAGCGATCCGCCGGCTGAGCGCGGCCGAAGCGTCGGTCCGCGGCACCCCGGCGTCCTTGGACGCGCCCCTCGCATGAACGAACCGGTGCGCCGGATGCGAGCCCGCTCCCAGGGATGGGCGGCGTTCATGTGCATCCGGCGCACCGGTTCGTCGTTCCACACACCCGCTCACGGACGTGACCCCGTTCGCGGGTGCCGCGGCTTCCCGGCACAGCCCCTCGACGTGCCGGGAAGCCGACGGCTCAGGTGCGCTCGCGGTACTGCGAGCCCTCGCTCGGCGCGGTGAGCGAGGACTCCCGGAGCGCCCCCGGTGTGGGTCCCGGCGCCACGGGGGCAGCGCGGCGCCGGGACCGGGATCCGACCCGGCCGGGCGCGGTCGGCCGGTCGGAAAGACTGTGGTGGTCGAAACGGCTGGGGTTTCGCATGGTTTTCGCCCCTGGGGTACGTCGGACGCCGGTGGGCGTCACGAGACGTGAAAGAGCCACGGATTCCGTGCTGGAGCAGGGGAAACGTCACACCTCAACGGCGTGCGAGCGCGCCTTGACGATCTTGATTTGGGCGCACTTGTCCCCGGCTGCCCGGTCGGGGGTCAGTCGGGGGACGTGGTGGGCAGGGCGGCTTCCCGCCCCGCGCCGTCGACCTCGTGGTCGCGGCTGGTGCCGATCAGCTTGAGCTGCGTGGTGGTGACGTCGTCGGTGTGGACGGCGAACGCGTGGCGGGCGCCGCCGGAGCCGTCGTGGCCCGGGGCCGCGGTGGGGGCCGGCGCGCTCGGGGCGGTGGTGCCGCCGGGCAGGCCGGGCGTGGAGTCGCCACCGCCGCCGGTGGCGTGCGTCCCGGAGTCGCGCGGCTGCTCCTGGACCGCCGGAAGGGCACGCGCCTGCCGGACGACCAGGTGCACGACGGCGGACCGGGAAGTCTGCGGCGCGGCCGTCGTGGCGACGGCCGCGGCCGGGACGGCGCTCTCGGCGGTGGCCGGCACCGGGGCGACCAGGGTCGTCACGACGGGGACCGTCACGGTGACGCCGCCGGCGTTCGAGCTGCCGCCGAGCACGGGGTTCAGGATGTCGTCGATGGGCAGCAGCACGGGCCCGCCGGGGTGGCCCGCGGGCGGCTGGGTGAGCGGCGCGAGCACGGTGTGGGTGAGCGTGTCCGTGACGGTGCCGACCGTGTCCGTGACGGTGGTGAGGGTGCCGCCGACCACGTCGAGGACGCTGCCGACGAGGCCGCCGAGCAGGCCGCCGGACGACGTCGCGGCCGGCTCGCCCGTGGTGTCCTTTGTGGTCGTTCCGGTGACCGTCTCGAGCGTGCCGCCGACGAGGTTGCCGAGCAGGTTCCCGCTGGCGGAAGTCGCCTTCGGGGCCTCGGAGCTGTCCTCGGCGGCCGTCTTGGTGGTGGCCGGCTCTTCGGCGGAAGGGCTTTCCGGGGAGGTCGACGGCGCTTCGGGTGCCGACGTGGCGGTGGAAGCGCTGTCCGGCGTCGCGGGGGCCGGCTCTTCGGTGGCCGGGCTGTCCTTTGTGGTCTCCGGCTCGGCCGGGGCCTCGGCCGCCGGTGCTTCGTCGGCCGGTGTCTCGTCGGCCGGTGGTGGTTCGGCGCTGTCGGCCTTCGGCTGGGCGACGCACCTGTCGTCGCCGGTCTGGTGCTGGCTCTTGCGGTGCCGCGCGTGCGAGAACGGCTTCGCGGCATGGTCCACAGTGGAAACCACGGGCGCTTCGGGGCAGGCCGGCCGGTCGGCCGCCGACGCGGTGCCGCCGGACAGCGCGGCGCCGAGCAGCCAGCCGGCGAGGGTCAGGCCGCCGGCGACGAGGATCTTGGCCGCGGGGCGCTGCAGCGACGCCGTCCAGGGGCGTGGCGCGCGCACGCGCGCGTGCGAAACGGTTTCACGCGGGGTGAGCGCAGGCCGAACGGGAGCGTCGCGGCGCGCGTCCGCCGTGCTGCTCACCGCCACCACCACCGTCCGCGCCTGAGGCTCTCGCTTTGCCGGCTCGAGCCTGATCTTGCTGGGGTCTTTCTCCGGCCAGGTCGCAGTTCCCCCGGGGCTGCACTCTTTCTAGCACCGCTCGGGAGTCTTTCATCTCTCCCGCCTTCGATCCAGCCCGTAAGGCCCAGCAGCCCTACCGGGCAAGGGAGGTGCGGCCGACAAGTTGATCACTCTCAGTGCCGTTCGGGTGCTTGCTTACGGCCATTCGGACGAGCCCTGCAAATTGCACGTCCGGTCGTTGACCTGATGTTTCCGAGCCGTCGACCGCATTCGGTGCCCGTCCGGTTCCGCTCGGTGCGCGGACCGTGATTCCGGCCAACCGACCGGAACTTCGCCCGGGATGCGGGACCGGCACTGGGCCGAACGGGGTCACCCGCGTGATTTCGGTTGCCCTGCGCCGAAACCCGGCGTCGCGAACCGATCCCGGATCCGGCTGCGGTCCGTGATCACGAGCGGCCGGGCGAGCGCTCCGCGGCGATGTCCCGCGCGGTGGACGGTCGCCAGGCGGAGCACCGTCCCGCGGCCCTTCCGGCGCCTGCCGCGGGCGTCGCGGAAGGCAGCCGACGCAGTCGCGGAGAGTGACGGATCGGCGCGGCAAGTGAGGGACGCGCCGGTTGGCCCATCCGGGCACCGCCGCGCCCGCCGCACCGGAGCCACGCCCCGGTGCGGCGCCGGAACGGCCGCGGACGACGTCTACTCAGCCGGAGCGCGGTGATCAGACCAGTTTGCGCAATCGGGTGATGGCCTCGTCGATGACCTCGTTGCGCTTGCAGAACGCGAAACGCAGCAGGTGTTTCCACTCGTCCGGGTGATCGGTGAAGACCTTCACCGGGACCGCGGCGACCCCGACCCGGCCCGGCAGTTCCCAGGCCAGATCGGCGGCGTCGGTGAACCCCAGCGGGCGGACGTCGACGCAGACGAAGTACGTGCCCGCCGTCGGCCGCACGGCGAACCCGGCGTCCGCGAGCCCGGCCGAAAGCCGGTCGCGCTTCTCCTGCAGCGACGCGCGCAGTCCGTCGACCCAGGGCAGCTCGTGGTCGAGCGCGTGCGCGACGGCCGGCTGCAGCGGCCCGCCCGAGACGAAGGTGATGAACTGCTTCGCCGCCTTGACCGCCGCGACCAGCTCCGGCGTCGAGCAGACCCAGCCGATCTTCCAGCCGGTGCAGTTGAACGTCTTGCCGGCGCTGGAGATGCTGACCGTCCGCGGCCGCATGCCGGGCAGCGTGACCAGCGGGACGTGTTCCGCGTCGTCGAACACCAGGTGCTCGTAGACCTCGTCGCAGACGGCGATCAGGTCGTGTTCGACGCACAGCGCGGCGAGCGCCTCAAGCTCGGCGCGGGTGAACACGGTGCCGGTCGGGTTGTGCGGCGAGTTCACCAGGATCGCCCTGGTCCGCGGCGTGACGGCGGCGCGCAGGCCGTCGACGTCGAGGCCGAAGCGGCCGTCCGGCCCTTCGACGAGCCCGACGACCCGGCGCTCGGCGCCCGCCATCGCGACCGCGGCGGCGTAGGAGTCGTAGTACGGCTCGATGACGATCACCTCGTCGCCGGGCTCGGTCAGCGCCAGCAACGTTGCCGCGATGGCCTCCGTGGCGCCGGCGGTGACCAGGATCTCCGTGGCCGGGTCGTACTCGGTGCCGTAGCGCAGCCGGTGCCGCGCGATCGCGGCCCGCAGCTCGGGCCGCCCGGGCCCCGGCGGGTACTGGTTGGCCCCGCCGAACAGGGCGTTCTTCGCCGCGTCGAGCATCCCGGCCGGGCCGTCGGTGTCCGGGAAGCCCTGGCCGAGGTTGACAGCGTCGTGCTCGACCGCCAGCGCGGTCATCTCCGCGAAGATGGTCGAGGTGAACGGCCGGAGGCGGGGGACGAGAGCAGGTTCGCGCACGATCAGCCATCCTCACGGACAATGGCGATGTGGAGCAACTGACCCCCGCGAAGGTGACGCCCGCCGACCCGCCGGGCGGCGCGGCCGGTGAAGAGGAAAAGCGGCGCGGCCTGCGCAAGATGAAGCTCGTCGCGCTGTCGTTCCTGCTCGGCGCCACGCTGGTGTTCCTGCTGGCCAGCTGGGCGCAGGCGAGCGGCTGGCCGGGCTGGGTCGGCTACGTGCGCGCCGCGGCCGAGGCCGGCATGGTCGGCGCGCTGGCCGACTGGTTCGCCGTCACGGCGCTGTTCCGGCACCCGCTGCGGCTGAAGATCCCGCACACGGCGATCATCCCGAACAAGAAGGACGCGCTGGGCAACAGCCTCGGCGACTTCGTCGGCTCGAACTTCCTGTCCGAGGAGGTCGTGCGCGACAAGCTCAAGCGCGTCGAGATCGCGCGGCGGCTGGGCGCGTGGCTGGCGCAGGAGGAGAACGCCGAGCGCGTGACGTCCGAGCTGGCCACGGTGGTCCGGGCGGCCGTTCGCGTCCTCCGGGACGAAGACGTCCAGGCGATCATGGAGCAGGCCGTCGCGCGCCGGATCATCGACAAGCCGTGGGGCCCGCCGCTGGGCAAGATCCTGCAGGGCGTGTTCGCCGACGGCGCGCACCACAAGCTGGTCGACCTGATGTGCGACCGCGCCTACGAGTGGGTGCGCGACAACCACACGACGATGCTGCGCGTGGTGTCCGACCGGGCGCCGAGCTGGTCGCCGAAGTTCGTCGACGAGATGCTCGCGGACAAGGTCTACGGCGAGGTGCTGTCGTTCGCGTGGGCGGTGAAGACCGACGTCAACCACCCGATGCGGCTGGCGCTGGACAAGTTCCTCGGCGAGTTCGCCCAGGACCTGCAGACCAACCCCGAGGTGATGGCCCGCGCCGAGCAGGTGAAGGGCCAGATCGTGCACCACGAGGAGGTCCAGCGGCTGATCGGCTCGGCGTGGAGCACGGCGAAGGAGATGCTGCTGACCGCGGCCGAGGACCCGTCGAGCGAGCTGCGCCGGCGCGTCCGGCTGGGGCTGACGTCGCTGGGGCAGCGGCTGATCGACGACGACCAGCTGCGCGCGAAGGCCGACGGCTGGGTCGAGGGTGCCGCGGCGTACCTCGTGAAGAACTACTCACGGGAGATCACCACGATCATCACCGACACGGTCGAGCGATGGGACGCCGAGGAGACGTCCCGCAAGATCGAGCTCCAGGTGGGCCGCGACCTGCAGTTCATCCGGATCAACGGCACGGTCGTCGGCGCCCTCGCCGGGCTGGTCATCTACGCGGTCGCGGAGCTGCTGTTCTGACGGCCGGGGCATATACCACACCCGGGGGACCTTGAAACCAGTTGTCCACAGGAAGCTGAGTTATCCCCCGGGTTATCCACAGCTTTTCACGGTGATGGCCTAACGGCTGTCCACAACGTGTGGGGCCCGGGGTGGCCGGGGCGTGGATATGTGGTGCTTCGTCCCCAAGTTGTCCACAACCGTTCGAGTGTCCGCCGCTCGGATGAGGGCCGCGGTCAGCCCGCCGCGGCGCGCGCCCGCCAGCCGCGCGCCTTCTCCCGGTTGCCGCAGACGCGCATCGAGCACCACGTCCGCGACCGGTTGCGCGACTCGTCGTAGAACGCCCACAGGCACGTGTCGGCGGGGCAGATCTTCAGCCGGATCCACTCCCCGCGCACGACCAGCCGCGCGCAGGCGACGAACACCGCGCCGACGACGTCGTCCGCGACCAGCTGCGGCCCCTCCGCCGTCAGCGAGATCCGCGTGCCCACGTCGACGCTGCCGCCCGGCAGCCGCGGGTCGCCGACGGCCGCGCGCAGGGCATCCCGCGCCGCCCTGGCTTCGGCCGCCGGATTGGCCGTCAAGGCGTGCGCGGCCGCCCACGCGTGCCACTGCCCGGGGTCTTCGAGCAGGTCGGTGCCCTCTTCGACGTTGACCGTGTTCAGGAACTCCACCACGAGGGACGCGTCGGTGTGCACTTACCGAGTGTACGGCGGTTGCCTCCCGGCCCGATAACCCACATAATCGCTTCACTGGTTACTCAGGATCGAAGGGAGCGACGATGAGTGCGGTTCCGACGCTGGGCGTGGTGGCCCTCGACTGCCCCGACCCGGTGGCGCTGGCCGAGTTCTACCGTTCGGTGCTGGAGTGGGAGACGCCCGAAGTGGCCGACGACGGGCACTGGGTGACGCTGCCCAACCCCGCGGGCGGCGCGGGCATCGCGTTCCAGCGGGTGCCCGACTACCGGCCGCCGGCGTGGCCGTCCGCCGAGAACCCGCAGCAGCTGCACCTGGACCTGAACGTCACGGACCTGGAAGCGGCGCACGAGCGCGTGCTCGGCCTGGGGGCGAAGCTGCTCGACGACAAGCCGGAGACGTTCCGCGTCTACGCCGATCCGGTGGGGCACCCGTTCTGCCTCTGCGCCTGCTGACGCGTTTTTGCGTAGGCTCTGCGGTGTGATTTGTCCGAAGTGTCAGAACCAGATGCGGACCGTCGACAAGAACGGCATCCACATCGACCAGTGCGACGGCTGCCGCGGGATCTTCCTGGACCGCGGTGAGCTCGAGGCGATCGTCGGTGCGGAAAGCTCGTTCTACGGCCAGCAGCCGCCGCCCTACCAGGGAGGACCGGCGCCGACGGCGCACTACGGCCGTCCCGACTCGCCGCGCCCCTACCGGGGCGGCTACCCGGATTCGCCGAAGGCGTACCGCGGTGGTTACGCCGACTCGCCGCGGCCGCACCGCGGCGGGTACTCGGATTCGCCGCGGCCGTACGGCCACAACCAGCACGGCCACGGGCACCGCAAGCGCAGCTTCCTCGAGAACCTCTTCGACTGAGATGGGGCTCGACCTGCGGATCTGCCCGGCGTGCGGCGAGCTGGCGGACCGCCCGGTCGTCGCGGGCAACGTCGTCACGTGCGCGAAGTGCGGACACGAATGGCCGTTCCGGAAGCTGCCGCTGTTCGCGGTGACCGGGCCGAGCGGCGCCGGGAAGTCGACGGTGGGTCCCCTGCTGGCCGACCGGTTCGCCGGCGACGTCGTGGTGCTGGACCAGGACATCCTCTGGATCGGCGCGCTGCGCGACGACGTCCTGGACTTCCGCTCGGTCTGGCTGCGGATGGCGGCGATGCTGCACCAGAACGGCCGTCCGGTCGTGCTGTGCGGGACGGTCGCGCCGCCGGAGTTCGAGCCGCTGCCGGAGCGCGCGTTGTTCAGCGACATCCACTACCTGGCGCTGGTGGGGTCGCCGTCGTCGCTGCGCGCCCGGCTGCGCGCGCGTCCGGCGTGGCGCGAGTGGGACGAGGAGCGGATCGACGAGATGCTGGAGTTCAACGACTGGCTCCGCAAATCGGCCCCGGACCTCGGCGTCGAGGTCTTCGACACCACGGACGTCTCCCGTGCGGCGACGGCCGACCACGTGGAGAAGTGGATCCGCGCGCGGCTGCCTTGACCCGCGAGGGCACTTTCACGTGAAAGTGCCCTCGCGGGCGTCAGGCCAGTGGCCAGGTGCGGCCGCCGGGGGAGTCGAGCCAGAACTCCTGGCGGTCGCCGGTCACGGTGACCCCGAACCGGTCGCGGTCCGGCTTCCCCAGCTCGCACCACTCGACGTAGGCCGCTTCGGCCAGCTCCCACAGCGCCCGCGGGCCGCCCTGGGCGACCTCGTCCGCGCCGCCGCGCTTGCGGTGGCGGACCCACGAGCCGTCCGGGTGGACCAGCGCGACGCTCGGCGCGTCGGCGTCGCCGCCTTCGCGCACCGGGCGGACGCCGGGCAGCGCGAGCCCGGCGTAGAACTCGAACTGACGGCGGGGCTGGAGCACCGTCGACATCGGCAGCCGCGTCTGTTCCCAGTCGTCGCGGGCGGGCATCGGCAGCGGGCCGGTGTCCGGTAGCCGGTGCGCGCGCAGCGGCATGAACCGGCCGTCGCGCGCGAGGACGCGGCCCTGGGCCGTGCCGTCCTCGCCGGCGACCAGTCGGACCAGCCCGGCGCCGATCGGGCGGTTCAGCGTCGTGACGATCAGGCCGCCGGGTTTCGTCTGCGCCGGCCACGCTGCCGGGATCGACGAAACCGACGCCGTGCACAGCACCCGGTCGAAGAGCGTGCCGGCGGGGAAGCCGAGCGCGCCGTCGCCCACCGCGCACGCCGGGTGGTAGCCCGCCGCCGCCAGCCGCTCCCGCGCCGCCGCGACGAGCGCCGGGTCGATGTCCACTGTGGACACCCGGCCGGCCCCGCAGCGGTGGCTCAGCAGTGCGGCGTTGTAGCCGGTGCCGGTGCCGATCTCGAGCACGCACTGCCCGTCGCGCACCTGCAGCTCCTCCAGCATGATCGCCATGATCGCGGGCATGCTCGACGAGCTCGTCGGCGTGCCCGCCACCGGGCCGTCGCGCCGGGCGGCGTCCCAGCGGCCCGGGTCGTCGTCGAGCTGCGTCACCAGCACGTCGCGGGAGTAGGCGGTCTCCAGCCAGCCGGGATCGCCGCGGTCGACCGCCGCCCACAGGCCGCCCGCCGGCACGAAGAACCGCGGCAGGAAGACGTGGCGGGGGACGGCCCGGAAGGCGGCGATCCACTCCGGCGCGTGCAGGACGTCCTCGTCGAGCAGGTGCTCGACGAGGCGCCGCCGCAGCCGGGCCGAGCGCGTCATGGCACCACGGTAGCGGTGAGCGTCACAACGCTGGTTGCAAGCAGGGTGCTTGCAATAGCTAGCACTCGCGCGTACCGTCGATGGTGTCGCGAGGAGGTGACCGGATGGCAGAGACCGGTGGGACGTCAGGATCCGGCAGTCCCATGGAGAAGGTCGCGGACATCGCTTCCGACATCGGCGAGTACATCCGCCAGCAGCGCAACACCGCGAAGATCTCGTTGCGCCAGCTGTCGAAGCTCGCCGGCGTGTCCAACCCGTACCTGAGCCAGATCGAGCGCGGGGTCCGCAAGCCCAGCGCGGAGATCCTGCAGCAGATCGCCAAGGGCCTGCGCATTTCGGCGGAAGCGCTGTACGTGCAGGCCGGGATCCTCGACCTGCCGACGGGCGGGCCGGTGGGCGACGCGATCCGCGCCGACGCCGAGCTGACCGAACGGCAGAAGCAGGTCCTGCTCGACGTTTACGAGTCCTTCCGCCGGGAGAACGCCGCGGCACGGCCGGCCGCCGCTCCCGGCTCGGACACCCCAGACACCACACCAGCCGCGAAAACCGAGGAGTCAGCATGACCACCCCCAAGACCGAAGACGTCAAGAAGGCCGTCACCACCGCCCTCGACCAGGTCCGCACCCCGCTGCTCGCCGCGCTCGGCGCCGGCAACCTGGCCACCCACGCCGTCACCGACGCCGTGGCGAAGGCCAAGGAGAACGTGACCAAGAGCGGCGAGGCCGCCCGCAAGAACCTGCAGGAGCTGCCGACCGACGTCGAGAGCCTCCGCGAGAAGCTGGACCCGGCCGAGCTGCGCAAGGTCATCGACGAGTACACCGAGGCCGCGCTCAAGCTGTACAACAAGCTGGCCGAGTCGGGCGAGCAGGCGTGGGACAAGTTCGCCGCGCAGCCGCAGGTCAAGAAGGCCATCGAGCAGCTCGAGGAGGCCGTGGCCACCGCGCAGGGCCAGGTCGAGGGCGTCACCAGCGAGGTCCGCGAGCGCGTCGACGGCGTGCTGGGCACCTTCACCAAGCGCACCCGCTCGGTCGGCGAGAAGACCGCCCGCAAGGTGACCGAGGTCGCCGGCGAGGCCGCCGACGCCATCGAGGAGCTGGGTGACGACGTCGCCCACGAGACCCGTTCGGCCAGCCGCCGCGTCGCGAACAAGACGGCCCCGAAGACGGCGGCCCCGGCCCGCCGCACGACCACGTCGACCACCGCCGCCGCCAAGAAGCCGGCCGCGCCGAAGGCCGACAAGTAAAAACGCCGTGAACACCCGGCCCCGCCATCGGCTCCCCGATGGCGGGGCCGGGGTCGTTCGGGTGGTTTGCCGTAAGCTGTGGCTGTGCTAGTCGCCATCTGGATCCTCAATGTCATCCACTGGGGCAGCGCGCTGGTCGGGCTCTTCGCCTTCGTGCACGCGCTGCTGCAGCGCGCGGACGCCTATTCGGCCGCCGACCGCAAGACCAAGCCCATCTGGATGCTGATCACCGGCGGCGCGACGCTCGCCATGGTGCTGTTCCCCGTGATGGGCCCCGGGATGATCTTCTACGTACCCGCCATGGCCGCGACCCTGGTCTACATCGTGGACGTCCGCCCGAAGCTGATCGAGGTCCAGCGCGGCGGCTCCAGCTGGTAGCTAGTCTGGCGGGGTGACCTGGACGATCGCCGGGAGCCTCACCGTCGTTCCCGCCCCCACGCGTACTGACCTGCTTGCCGAGCCCGTGGCCAAGGCCCTGGCCGCGCTCGCCGACCCGGACGCCGTCGGCGTCGCCGAGATCGACCCGTCGCTCGCCGACACCGCCGCCTTCTGCGAGGCCTACGGCTCGCCGCTCGAAGCGTCCGCGAACTGCGTCGTCGTCGCCGGCAAGCGCGCCGGCGAAGTCCGCTTCGCGGCCGCGCTCGTGCTCGCGACGACTCGCGCCGACGTCAACGGCGTGATCAAGCGCCGCCTCGACGTCCGCAAGGCGTCGTTCGCGCCGATGGACGAAGCCGTCTCGCTCACCGGCATGGAGTACGGCGGCATCACGCCCGTCGGCCTGCCCGCCGAATGGCCCATCCTGCTCGACAGCCGCGTCGCCGAGGCGCCCGAGCTCGTCATCGGCAGCGGGATCCGCGGCAGCAAGCTGCTGATCTCCGGCGCCGCGCTGGCCGCCCTGCCCGGCGCGGAGGTCATCGAGGACCTCGCCCGGTGACGTCCGTCTGGCTCCGGTACCTGACCGGCGCCGACATCGACTCACTCGGTGTCACGGACGCCGACATCGTCGGCGCGGTCGAAGACGTGCTCGCCGACCACGGCCGCGGTCAGGTCGTCTTCGAGCCGCGTACGCACCTCGTGCCGGACAACGGCGGCAAGGGTCACTTCAACATCCTTCGCGGCCACTTGTCGGCGAAGCAGGTCAGCGGCGTGAAGGTCGTCGGTGACTTCGTGGGGAACTTCGAACAGGGCCTCCCTTCGGAAATGGCGTTGATCCTGCTGCTCGACCCGGACACCGGCATGCCGCGGGCCATCGTCGACGGCACGATGATCACCGAGGCCCGCACCGGCGCGATGACCGCCGTCGGCGCGAAGTACCTGGCCCGGCCGGGTTCCCGGGTGCTCGGGCACATCGGCGCCCGCGGTACCGCCTGGTGGAACGTCGTGCTGCTCGACTCGTTGTTCGACTTCGCCGAGATCCGCGTGACCAGCAAGCGCCCGGAGTCCCGCGAGGACTTCGGCCGCCGGCTGTCCGAACGGCTCGGCAAGGACGTCCGCGTCTGCGCCACGGCCGAGGAGACCTTGGACGGCGCGGACATCCAGGTGGAGGCATCCCGGCTCGTCGAGCCCGAGGCGCTCGTGCGCCGCGAGTTCCTCCGGCCGGGCACCTTCCTGGTGCCCTACGGCACGATCAGCGCGCTCGAGCTCACGCTGCTCGAGGACGTCGACAAGCTCGTCGTCGACGACTGGCGCGAATCGCGGTCCGGCAACCCGCGGTTCGGCGCCCTGCGCCCGCAGCTCAACGCCGGCCTGCTCACCGAGGACAAGGTCCACGCCGAGATCGGCGACATCGTGGCGGGCAGCAAACCCGGCCGCGAGCACGACGCCGAACGGATCCTGTTCTGGCACCGCGGACTGTCCACAACGGACATCGCGGTGGCGACCATGATCCTCGCCCGTGCGGAGGCTTCCGGCGTCGGCACCATGTTGCCCTACCGATGATCGTCTCCGACAGCGAGTTCGCCGAGAGTGAACGGTGGATTCTGGACAAAGCGCAGGTAGAAGCCCTGAAACGGCGTCGGGAAGAGCTCTTGACCGCCCTTGCGGACCGGGCGGAACCGGTCTACGGCGTCACCACGGGGATGGGCAGGCTCGCGGGTGTCGTGCTCAGTGAGGACGAGCAGGCCGAGCACCAGCGCAACCTGCTGATCGGCCGCGCGGTCGGCGGGCCGCCGTGGCTGCCGCCGGAGGACGTCCGCGCGTTGCTCGTCGCCCGGCTGCGCGACTTCCTGCAGCCGTGGTCGGGGGTGAGCCCGGAGCTGGTGCAGTTCCTGGTCGACCGCTTGAACGACGGCTTCACGCCCGCCGTCCCGCGTTCCGGGCTCGGTAGTTCGGGCGAGATCATCGCGCTGTCGCACGCGTTCCAGACGTTCCTCGGCATCGGCACGGTCCTGGAGGACGGCGTCGAGGTGCCGGCCGCTGCGGCGCTCGCCGCGCGTGGTGCCACGCCGTTCGTGCTGGGGCCGAAAGAAGGTGCCTCGCTGCTGCAGGGGTCTCCGCTGGCGGTGATGCACGCGCAGCGCGGCTGGACCGAAACCCAGCAGCTCATCGACCTGCAGACGCTCACGGCGGCGATGGCGATCGACGTGCTCGGCGCACCACGCGCGGTGTTTTCCCCGGCCACGGCAGGCGGCGACGACCACCTGCGGACGCTGCTGCACGAGCTGACCGGGCTGGTGGGCACCGGCCCGGTACGGCCCGGCGTGGTGCAGGCGCCCCTTTCGGTGCGGGTCGCGCCCCGGGCACTGGCGCACGCATCCCGCGTCAACGACGACCTGCACGAAACCCGGCGACGGTGGGAGACGATCCCGGGCGATTCGCCATCCTTCGTCGACGGCTCGTTCCTGCCGGGCACCGGCTACCACGCGGTGGACCTGGGCCTGCGAATGGACGCGGTGACGGCGGCCCTGGTGCACCTCGGCGAGGTTTCGGTGCAGCGGACGCACCGGCTGCTGGACGAGCGGTTCAGCGGATTGCCGGCCCAGCTGACGGCCGACCCGGGACCGCGCGCGGGCTTGGCACCGCTGCACAAGCGAGCAGCGGGCGAGCTGCACGCATTGCGCAGGCTCGCTGTTCCGGCGACGCTCGGTTCGATCGACACGTCGGCGGGCCAGGAGGACGTGCAAGCGTTTGCGGCAGCGGCGGGCGAGCAGTTGCGAGCGGCGGCGTCGCACCTGTTTGCGATCACGGCCTGCGAGCTGATCACGGCGTCGCAGGCTCGGTATTTGGCCGGTGGGGAAGGTGTGCCGGGGTTGCGCGCGGGTTATGCGTGGGTGCGGTCGGTGGTGGCGCCGGTGGACGAGGACCGCCCGCTGGGGCCCGAGATCGAGCGGTTGGTTGCCGCGTGCCGGGCGGCTTTCTTTGACGACTTGGCGACGATGAGCTGAGTGCTTGGTCGCTTTGGCCTGGCGGGGTTGCGGCAGCGGGTTTCGGGCGTTGCGAATGACTTTCTTTGGGCCAGTCTTTTCGTGACACCTGCGACGGCGCCAAGGGCCGGCCCCGGCGCAAGGCTGCCCGGCGAATAGCGCTCGGCGGGAGGTCGCCCAGGGAAAGGGTGCCTGGCGGAAGTCTCCCCGGGCGAACGGTGCCCAGCGGAAGGTCACCCCAGCGAACAGCCGACCGGCGAAAGGCAATCCGGCAAAGGGTCGTGCGCGACCGGCATTGCCGGAATCCGCCCTGGCCCGCGGGGGCGCCCCCCGTCTCGACACTATCGCGCGCCGCCGACGATTTCGGGGCTGCAGCAGGAAAATCCACGGGGTTGTCCACAAGTTCGCCCTCCTGTGGACAACCGGCCGCCGGAGGCCGCCGAATCGGACATCCGGCGGAGGCGGCGCGCTACGTTCGTTGGTGAGCGCCCTCCGGGGACGCGGACCCCGGGAAAGGAGGGATACGACGGCGGGTCCGCGTGAAGGTGAGGGTGCGGGCATACGGGCGGAAGCCCAGATCGCGATACAGAGGGAGGGCAGCTGCGGATTTCGGATGGTTGATCACCGGGTACACGACGGCTTCGCGAGCGCCGGCGTGGTGGGCCGCGTGCAGCGCGGCGAGGCACACCGCGCGGGCAAGCCCGGTGCGGCGGAACTCCGGCAAGGTTCCGACGGGCTCCAGCTCGCCGACGGCATTGCGTTCGTCGAGCCAGATCAGGCACTGCGCGGCGAACCGGCCGTCGGGCGCCTCGACGACCCAGTCCAGTTCGGCCCGGTACGGCCAGGCGGCCATCACGGCCCGGTAGCTCGGTTCGGTCACCCTCGACGGGTGCCAGACCGTGCGGTGCACGGCCACGCGGCGGTCCAGGTCGTCCGGGCCGACCGGCCGGAGCGTGAAGCCGGCCGGCACGACCGGCTCAGGTAGATCCACGAGGAGGCGAGACATATACGACTGGAAAACAGGGCTTTGCCGAAGCGCATAACCGCCAAGCTCGAGCGCGGCGATGACATGCTCCTCGGCGTCGAGCACGGTGACAGTGAGCTCGGCCGCGGAGGCGGTGTCTTCGAACCAGGCGAGCACCTCGGACGCGAGTTCGGGGTGCGCGGGATCCACGAGCAGCGTCAGTTCACCGGGTAGCGAAGTCCAGCCCCACGCGACGACTTCGCCATCCGCTTCCCACAGCACGGTCGGCCATTCGGCTTCTCGGCCGGCGTGCTGGAACCGCTGCCACGCGAGGTCTCCGACGTGCAGTGAACTCGCCTTCGACCAGATCCGCGCGGCCAGGCTCTGCATGGCCCGCAGGTCGGCCGGACCGGTGTAGCCGCGGCGCGTGACGGAGGGCATGGGCAGAATCGTCCTGTGCCGCGCCGGACTTCGCCAAGCGGTTTTCCCGCGGAGGTGGAGTGGGCGTGGACGTCGGACTGCTCGGACGCGCGGCCGCGATGTTCGCGGTGACGAACGTCGACGACTTGGTGCTGCTCGCGGTGTTCTTCGGCCAGGCCGCCGGCCAGCCCGGACGTCGCGGTGAGCTCAAGGTCGTGACCGGGCAGTTCCTCGGCTTCGCCGCGATCCTGGCGGTTTCGGTCGCGGGTGCGCTCGGAGCCGGCCTGCTGCCGGACGGCGCCGTCCGCTGGCTGGGCCTGCTGCCGGTGCTGCTCGGCCTCCGCGCGGCCTGGCAGGCGTTGCGCCAGGACGACGACGAGCCCCCACCGGCGGCCGGCGTGGCCGGGATCGCAACGGTGTGCTTCGCCAACGGCGGCGACAACGTCGGCGTGTACGTCCCCGCGTT
Source organism: Amycolatopsis tolypomycina (assembly GCF_900105945.1). Classification (NCBI taxonomy): domain Bacteria; kingdom Bacillati; phylum Actinomycetota; class Actinomycetes; order Pseudonocardiales; family Pseudonocardiaceae; genus Amycolatopsis; species Amycolatopsis tolypomycina. The sequence continues at coordinate 57,344 of NZ_FNSO01000001.1, forward strand.
CGCCGCGACCGGACCCGCGGGCCTGGCGGGCTACGTGGCGGTGTTCCTGGCGGGCGTGGCGGCGTGGTGCGTCGCCGGCCGGTTCCTCGCGACCCGGCCGGGCATCGCCCAGGTGCTCGCCCGGTGGGGCCACGTGCTGCTGCCGGTGGTCCTGATCGCGCTCGGCGTGCTGATCCTGATCGGCGCGTTCTAACGGCTGGGAGGGGAGGGGGTGGGCCCCAAGCCGGCGGCGACAGGTCCGGCCTGCCACGAAGGCAGGTGAAGGCCTCCGGTTGCGAGGTGGAGTTGTCCAGAAACCGCTTCACTCGCCCGGAGCCCGGAGCCCGGAGCCCGGAGCCCGGAGCCCGGAGCCCGGAGCCCGGAGCCCGGAGCCCGGAGCCCGGAGCCCGGAGGCCCGGTGGCGCGGGCAATCGCGCGGCGGCGCCATCGGCTCGGCCGGGTCCAGATCGCCAGCCGGCCAGGCCTGCCGGCATCCACAAAGCCCGGTGTCGACCAAGTCCGGCAACACCCCCGCCAGCTCCCACCGCCACACCGGCCGGCGGCGATTTGCCTCCGCCGTCAACTCCCCAGCAGGGCCCGCGGTTGCGTCGGTGTGGCGTATCCGACGGTGACTCAGCCGGCCGCCGCCGGGAGGCGTGGGGGGATCATGAAACTGAGAACGAAAATTCTTGCCCTCATCACGTTCAGCCTCTCCGCGGTCGTGGCCGTGGCCGCGCCGGCGCCGGCCGTCACCGGTACGAACACCGTGGAACTCGCGGCGCCGGCCGGGAGTGGGCTGCCCGCCTATGTCGCCGTCATCAAGCCCGTTACCGCCGAACGGCTCGGGAACAGCTGGCGGGCCGGGTGCCCCGTCGGGCCTGATCAGCTTCGGCTGATCAACCTGAGCTTCCTGGGCTTTGACGGGGCCGTGCACCGGGGCGAACTGGTCGTCAACGCCGACCGGGCCTTCGAGGTCGCGCGGATCTTCGGTGACCTGTACTTCGGGCGGTTCCCCATCGAACGGATGGAGACCGTCGAAAAGTACGACTCCGACGACGACGCCTCCATGGCGGCCAACAACACCTCGGCGTTCAACTGCCGGGCGATCACCGGCGGCACAGCCTGGTCCAACCACTCCTACGGCCGCGCGATCGACATCAACACCGTGCAGAACCCCTACATCTCCGGCAGCGGCAAGGTCTACCCGCCCAACGGTGCGCCCTACGTCGACCGGACGCAGGCCTTGCCCGGCATGATCCACGCCGGCGATGTCACCGAGCGGGCCTTCACCTCCCGCGGCTGGACCTGGGGCGGGTCCTGGGACACCCCGATCGACTACCAGCACTTCGAGAAGCCCTGACGGACAAAAAACAGAGTCCAGGATCGTCGCCGGGCGGCGGTCCTGGGCGGACCTCAGCCGCGGCGGGCGTTCTGCAGTGCGAGGCCGCGGGGGGTTGCCGCGCGGGTGATCAATGCGAACGCGCCGTCGCAGAGCAGGGCGAGCGCCACCGCGGCCAGGCCGCCCGCGAAGATCGCTCCGTAACCCTGTGCTCCCAATGCGAAGCCGTCGACTATGTAGCGGCCCAGGCCGCCGCCGTCGTTGACGATTGCTCCGATGGCCACCGTTGCTATCAGCTGGAGGAACGCCACCCGTGCGCCCGCCAGGATCACGGGGGAAGCCAACGGGAGCTCGAGGCGGAGCATGATCTGCCACTCGCGGTGGCCCGTTCCGCGGGCCGCGTCGATCGTCTCCTGCTCCAGGGACACCACGCCCGCGTACGTGTTCGTGAACAACGGGGGCATCGCCAACGCGACCAGGGCGAGCAGCAACGGCCAGAACGCCGTGTCCAGCTCCCAGCGGCTCGCCAGGAACCAGAACAGGATGATCAACCCGAAACTCGGGATCGCGCGTCCTATGTTGACCGCGCTGCTGGCGAGGAACGCGCCGCGGCGGTAGTGGGCCAGCCAGAGTGCCGCCGGGATCGTCAACACCGCCGCGATCGCCAGGGCCAGCAGGGAAAACCTGAGGTGCTCCAGCGTGCGGTACGGGACGCCGGCCTTGTCCGTCCAGCTCCAGCGGTTCGGGTCCGCGAGCCACGCGTTCAGCTGGTCGAGGAAGCTCATCGCGTCCGCACCTTCCGCGACCAAGGCGCCAGCACGCGCTCGCTGAGCCAGAGGACCAGGTCGACCACCACCGCCAGCACCACCGACAGGACCACGCCGACGATGATCATCGTCGGGTTGGGGGTCGCCGTCTGGATGCCCGCCCGAATGAAATAACCCAGGCCGCCGAGGCCGAGCATCGAGGTGACCGTCACCAGGCCGATCGTCGTCACCGCCGCGACGCGCAGGCCGGCGATCACCACCGGCAGGGCCAGCGGCAGCTCGATCTGCCAGAGCAGCCTGCCGCGCGTGTACCCCATGCCGACCGCGGCCTCGCGGACCTCGTTCGGCACCTGCTCGACTCCGGTGACGATGTTGCGGATCAGGATGAGCAGCGTGTACGTCGCGAGCGGGATCATCGCCGAAACGAAAGTCAGCCCGAAGAACGGCACCAGCACCGCGAACGCGCCCAGGCTCGGGATCACGTACAGCGCGCCCGCCGTACCCAAGATCACCGGGTACGACCAGCGGTAACGCAGGGAGACCACGGCGAGCGCGATCGAGACGACCAGGCCGATGCCGAGGGCGGCGCCGGTCAGCGAGATGTGCTCGACCAGGCGCTGGACGATGTCGTCGGCGTTGCGGTCCACCCACTTCCACTGGAAGATCGGGGGCCCGCTGTCAGCGGCCAGTGGCGTCACGTGCACCGGCCGACCCTACCCCGATCGGGCCCAAATATTCCGCGGAGTGGGAATACCGGGCGCCTTCTCCCACGATGTGGATTCTTGTCGGAGGTCGGGGCTAGGGTCCTTTCGTCTGTTCGAGTGACGAGGGAGTGGGGATTCGTGCGCTGGTTCCGGAACGCGTCCGTGGTGGCGGTGGCCCTCGCGGCCACGCTCGGCTTGACCGCCTGCGGCGGCGGCGACAGCGGTGACAAACCCGCCGCGCAGAGCAAGGGTGGCGCGCCGATCGTCGTCGCGTCCTTCAACTTCACCGACAGCCAGATCCTCGCCGAGATCTACGCGCAGGCGCTGGAGGCCAAGGGCTACCCGGTGACGCGCAAGCTGAACCTCGGCTCGCGCGAGCTGATCTACCCGTCGCTGAAGTCCGGTGAGCTGCAGTTCATCCCGGAGTACCAGGGTGCGGCGATCACCACCGGCTTCGGCCAGGAGGCCGGCAAGACCGCGCAGGAAGAGCACGATCAGCTGGCGAAGCTGTTCGAGCCCAGCGGTGTCGCGCTGCTGAACTTCGCGGCCGCCGAGGACAAGAACACCTACATCATCAAGTCCGACCTGGCCAAGGAAAAGGGCATCGCGTCGATCAGCGACCTGAAGAAGCTCGACAAGGTCGTCATGGCCGGCCCGCCGGAGTGCGAGAAGCGCCTTCCGTGCTTCAAGGGCTTCACGGACGTCTACCAGCTGACCAACATCAGCTTCCAGACCATCCAGGAAGCCGGCCCGCGCGTCCAGCAGCTCAAGTCCGGGGCCGTCACGGTCATCCCGGTCGACTCGGTCAGCCCGCTGACCGGCGACCCGGCCTACACCGTGCTGAAGGACGACCTCAACATCGTGCCGACCGAGAACGTCGTGCCCGCGGTGAACAAGAAGGTGCTCGACGAGCGCGGGGCCGACTTCGCCAACGCCGTGAACGCGGTGAGCGCGAAGCTGACCACGGACATCATGCGCGACCTGAACAAGCGCGTGGACTCCGACGGCGAGAAGGCGGCGGACGTCGCCAAGGACTGGCTGGCGCAGGCCGGGCTGTGAGCTACGCGGTCCCGCTGACGACCCACGCCCGGGCTGTCAGCGGGATCGAGCCGTCCGGGTTCGTGGGCAGGCGGTCGCGCAGCAGTTCTCGCAGGCGGTCGCGGTCGGTCTCCGGCAACGTCGCCAGGTACGACGGTGCCGGGCCCTGTGCGCCGAGGAACGGCTGCCAGTAGTCGTCGAAGTCCGCGAACACCGTCGGGATCCCGATCTCTCCGACGGACACCGCCGTGAAGCCCGCGTCCGTCCACAGCCGGCCCAGCGGCTCCGGGCGGCACAGGGTGAACCGGCTGCCCTCGTCCAGCTCGGCGACCGTCGCGGGGTCGAACTCGGCGGCCGCGTCCCAGAAGCTGCGGATCAGCTCCATGCCTTCGGCGAGGTCCCACAGGTACGCCGCGGCCAGCCCGCCCGGCGCGGTCACCCGGGCGATCTCCGCCGCCGCGCGGGGCGGCTCGGGCACGAAGTTCAGGACCAGGCCCGACACCACCACGTCGAACCGGTCGTCCGGGAACGGCAGCGAGCGGGCGTCGGCGAGCGTGAACGTCGCCCGCGGGTCGGTCACCCGTGCGCGGGCCGTCTTCAGGAAGCCTTCCGACGGGTCGACGCCGACGACCTCCGCCGGGTCGGCCGCCGTCAGCACCGCCGATGTCAGCGCGCCCGTGCCGCAGCCGACGTCGAGCCAGCGCCGGCTCGCCGGGATGTCCAGCTGCCGGACGAACCGCTCCGCGATCCGGCGGCTCCACCGTCCGATGTAGGCCTCGTACGCGTCGCCTGACTGCCACATGTCCCCGAGTACAACACAGAAACCGCTGCTCAGCCGCTCGTCAAGGCCGCTGTCTCGGCCTGGCCCGCCGCCGTCGCGCGGCGCAGGAATCCGGCGATCAGGGCCAGCTCGTCCTCGCTGTAGCCGGCGCAGAGCTCGTCCATCGCGGTGTTCATCCCCGCGTAGAGCCGGAACAGCTCCCCGGTGCGGCCGGGGACCGCCCGCACGGCCACCGAACGGCGGTCGGCCGCCTCGGGGTCGCGCTCGCGGACGATCCAGCCGCCCTTCTGCAGCCGGTCGAGGATGCCGGTCATCGTCGCCGGGTGCAGGCCGGCCCGGCGGGCGACCGCGCTCGGGCTGAGCGGGCCGTGCCGGGCGATCAGCTCCAGGCACTCGAGGTCGACGTCCTTGAGCGCCACCCGGGCGCTGACCTGGTGGTTCAGCAGCGCGAGCTGGTTGCGCAGCTCTCGCAGCGCGTCTTTCACCGCCACGGTCGACCGGCGGTGCGCTCCCGAACTCATATGACCCTCGTATCAGTTGGCTGCCGGCAGCCTAACCGCCGAGGGCGCCCGACGCGGGTGCGGTGCTCGGTGAAATCGTGGACCCTGATCCGTACGCCGGGAAGAGGAGTGAAATGGGAAAGGTCACAGCCACCGCGGAGCGCACCATCGACGCCCCGGCCGACAAGGTTCGCGCGCTCGTCGCCGACTACGCCGAGACGCGGCCGAAGCTGCTCACCGAGCACTACCGCGACTACCAGGTCACCGAAGGCGGCGTCGGCGCCGGGACCAAGGCCGGCTGGAAGCTGCAGGCGACCTCCAAGCGGGTGCGCGACGTCCAGGCGACGGTCACCGAGCCGCGGCCGGGGACGCTGGTCGAGACCGACGCGAACTCGAGCATGGTCACCACGTGGACGGTCACCGAAGCGGGTGAACGCAGTGTGGTGAAGATCGAGACCACCTGGGACGGTGCCGGTGGCATCGGCGGCTTCTTCGAGAAGACCTTCGCGCCGGGTGGGCTCAAGAAGATCTACGACGGCGTGCTGGAGAAGCTCGCCGAGATCGTGTGACGCCTCACAATCGGAATCTGCGCCCCGGTTAGCTGGTTGTATCGGGTGGAATCCGGGGCGCTTGCCCCGCTTCGAGACTGGAAAGGGATTCGACGATGAGCACGGCGACCGAGATCCGGCTGGCTTCGCGTCCGGAAGGCGTTCCGACGCACGACAACTTCGAGATCGTCGACACCGAGGTGCCGTCGGCGGGCGACGGCCAGATCCTGGTGCGCAACCTGATCATGAGCGTCGACCCGGCGATGCGCGGCCGGATGAAGGACGTCAAGTCCTACGCGCCGCCGTTCCAGGTCGGCGAGGTCATGTCCGGCGGGGCGGTCGGCGAGGTCGTCGAGTCGAACGTCGACGACGTCAAGGTGGGCGACCACGTGCTGCACCAGGGGGGCTGGCGCACCCACGCCGTGCTCGACGCGGGCCGGTACGTCAAGGTCGACGGGGCCGCCGCGCCGCTGTCGACCTACCTCGGCGTGCTCGGCATGCCGGGCCTGACCGCGTACTCGGGCCTGCTGGAGTCGGCCGAGTTCAAGCCGGGCGACACGGTGTTCGTCTCCGGCGCGGCCGGCGCGGTCGGCTCGCTCGTCGGGCAGATCGCGAAGCTGAAGGGCGCCAAGCGCGTCATCGGCTCGGCGGGTTCGGCGGAGAAGGTCCGCCACCTGATCGACGACCTCGGCTTCGACGCCGCCTTCAACTACAAGGACGGCCCGGTCGTCGAGCAGCTGCACAAGGCGGCGCCGGAGGGCATCGACGTCTACTTCGACAACGTCGGCGGCGACCACCTCGAAGCCGCGATCGACGCGATCACCCTGCACGGCCGGATCGTCATCTGCGGGATGATCTCCACGTACAACGCGACCGAGCCGACGCCGGCGCCGCGCAACCTCGCGCAGGTCATCGCCAAGCGGCTCACCATCCGCGGCCTGCTGGTGATCGACCACTGGCACCTGCAGCAGCAGTTCGTCAGCGAGATCGCGCCGCTGGTCAGCTCCGGCGAGATCAAGTACTCGGAGACCTTCGTGGACGGCATCCGCAACGCGCCCGAGGCGTTCCTCGGCCTGCTGTCGGGCGCCAACACCGGCAAGATGCTGGTCCGCATCGCCGACTAGAGGAGCGCGGCCAGCTCCGGCAGGGTCGACGCGGTGTAGGTGGGCGCGGGCGAGCCGGGCAGCGGGTGGACACCGGGACGGGTGAGCAACGCCGTCTCGAGGCCCGCGGCCTGGGCGCCCGCGATGTCCCAGTCGTGCGCCGCGACCAGCACCGCGCGCTCGCCGGGGTAGGCGGCCGTGACCTGCCGGTACGGCTCGGGCGCCGGCTTCAGCCTGCCGACCTGCTCGGCCGAGAAGATCCGGTCGAGCAGCGGGGCCAGCCCGGCGTTCTGCAGCTGCGCCTCGGCCGTGGCGAGCGGCGAGTTCGTCAGCGCGACGACGGTGTGACCCGCTTCGCGCAGCTGCACCAGGCCCGGCTCGACGTCCGGATGGGCGGGCAGCGAACGCAGCCCCGCCGCGATCGCGGGGAGATCCGGCTCGCGCCCGTGCCGGGCCGCGACCTCGATCGCGGCGTCGCCGGCGATGCCCGCGAAGTCGCGGTAGCCGCCGGTGGCCGTGACGGTCAGCACGGTGTGGATCGCCAGCCCGAACCACTCGCGCCGCAGCTCGGGGCCGCCGATCGTGGCGTCCAGCGCGGCCAGGTCGAGCAGGGTCTCGTTGACGTCGAGGACGCACAGCATCCGTTCAGTATTGCTGGTTCAACGCCCGTTCGTTGAGCCTCGCGTCCAGCTCCTCCGCGGACACCGCGAGGGACATCTGGTCGCGCATGATCGTGCCCAGCGAAGGCAGCGTCGAGCGGTCCGGCCAGGTCTCCGGCTGCCACAGCGACGACCGCAGGAACGCCTTGGCGCAGTGCATGTACAGCTCTTGGACCTCGACGACGACGGCCAGCGTCGGCCGTTTCCCCTTGACCACCAGCGAGTCGAAGAACGGCCCGTCCGAGACCAAGGTCGCCCGGCCGTTGACCCGCAGGGTCTCGTTCATGCCCGGCACCAGGAACAACAGCCCCGCGTGCGGGTTGTCGACGATGTTGCGGAAGCTGTCGATCAGCTTGTTGCCCGGCCTGTCCGCCAGCACCAGCGTCTTCTCGTCGAGCACCAGCACCGAGCCCGCCGGGTCGCCACGCGGTGAGACGTCACAGCTGCCGTCCGGGGCCGACGTGGCCAGCAGGACGAACGGCGAGTGCGCGATCAGGTTGCGCGCGTGCTCGTCGATCCGGTCGATGACCTTCCGCTGCGTCAGCTCGGCGACCTCGCCGATCACCTCGCGCAGGGCCTCGTGTGAGTCGATGATCGCCATGTGCCCAACCTAGCGGGCACCACCGGCAATCCGGCCCACGATGGCCGCGCGCGCGGCCTCCTCGGACTTGCGCACCACCAGGTCCGTCGAATACCCGTGCTTCACGAAGACGCCGTCGAGCTGGAACGTGCCGTAGCCGTGAGCCTGGGTGAACAGCTGCTCCATCAGCTCCAGCGCGGTCGCCGGGTCGGGGGCGACGGCCAGGCAGCGCAGCAGGAACTGGTCCGTCAGGCGCCGGGTCTGCTCGTGGAGGCCGGTGTGCTCCGGGCCGTGGAGGCCGTCCGCGTAGATCACGTTCATCCCGGCCCGGCGCTCGATGACGTACCGCGTGTACGCGCCCGCCGCCGCGGCCAGGGCGTCCACCGGGTCTTCGTGCGCGCCCGCCGCCTCGGTGACGCGGTCGGCGAGCTGGCAGGCGACGTTGCCCGCCACCTCGGCGAGCAGGCTCTCCCGCGAGGCGAAGTGCCGGTACGGCGCACCGGGGCTCACCTTCGCCCGGCGTGCGACCTCGGCGACCGAGAAGGCTGCCCAGCCGTGTTCGGCGATCAGGTCCAGGGATACGCGCACGAGCTCGCCGCGAAGGTCGCCGTGGTGGTACTTGCCGCCCATGACCCGGATCACATCTCTCGTTCGAAATATGTAAGAGGGCTCTTACGTAGAGATGTAAGAGACCACTTACGACGGTACTTGAACTTGGAGGGTTCCATGAGCACCACCACGCACGCCATCGCCGCTCCGGCGCCGGGCGCGCCGCTGGCGCCGACCACGATCGAGCGCCGTGACCTGCGTCCGAACGACGTGCTGATCGACATCGCCTACGCCGGCATCTGCCACAGCGACATCCACCAGGCCAAGGAGGACTGGGGCCAGGCGATCTTCCCGATGGTCCCGGGCCACGAGATCGCCGGCGTGGTCGCCGCGGTCGGTTCGGCCGTCACGAAGTACCAGGTCGGCGACCGCGTCGGCGTCGGCTGCATGGTCGACTCCTGCGGCGAGTGCGAGTACTGCCTGGCCGGTACCGAGCAGTTCTGCGTCAAGGGCAACGTCCAGACCTACAACGGCGTCGGCTTCGACGGCGAGAACACCTACGGCGGCTACAGCCGGCAGATCGTCGTGAAGGACGCCTTCGTCTGCCGCATCCCCGAGGGCATCGACCTCGACGTCGCCGCGCCGCTGCTGTGCGCGGGCATCACCACCTACTCGCCGCTGCACCACTGGGGCGCCGGCCCCGGCAAGAAGGTCGCCGTGATCGGCCTCGGCGGGCTCGGCCACATGGCCGTCAAGATCGCCGCCGCGATGGGCGCCGAGGTCACCGTGCTGAGCCAGAGCCTCAAGAAGCAGGAAGACGGCCTGAAGCTGGGCGCGAAGGACTACTACGCCACCAGCGACGAGGCCACGTTCGACGTCCTGCGCGGCAAGTTCGACATCATCCTCAACACCGTGTCGGCCAAGCTGCCGGTGGACGCCTACCTCGGCCTGCTGCGGGTCGGCGGCGCCATGGTCAACGTCGGCGCGCCCGGCGAGCCGCTGGCCTACAACGCCTTCTCGCTGCTCGGCGGCAACAAGGTGCTCGCCGGCTCGATGATCGGCGGCATCGCCGAGACCCAGGAAATGCTGGACTTCTGCGCGAAGCACGGCATCGGCGCGGAGATCGAGACGATCTCGGCCGACAAGGTCAACGAGGCCTACGAGCGCGTCGAGAACTCCGACGTGCGCTACCGGTTCGTCATCGACGCGGCCACGATCGGCGCGTGACTCGCGGGCACGGCAACCGGATCAGAACACCACTGTCCGGTTGCCGTGCACCAGCACGCGGTTCTCCAGGTGCCACCGGAGGCCGCGGGCCAGCGTGACCTTCTCGATGTCGCGGCCCTTGCGGACCATGTCCTCGACCGAGTCGCCGTGGTCGACGCGGATGACGTCCTGCTCGATGATCGGGCCCGCGTCGAGGTCCGCCGTCACGTAGTGGCAGGTCGCGCCGACCAGCTTGACCCCGCGCGTGTGCGCCTGGTGGTACGGCTTCGCGCCGATGAACGACGGCAGGAAGCTGTGGTGGATGTTGATCGCCCGGCCCGCCCACTCGCGGCACAGGTCCGCGGGCAGGATCTGCATGAACCGGGCCAGCACCACCGCGTGCGGTTCGTGCTCGTCGACCAGCTTCCGGACCTGCTCGAACGCTTCCTGTTTGCCGTCGGCCGGGAACGGCACGTGGTGGAACGGGATGCCGTGCGCGCGGGTGATGTCGGCCAGCGACTCGTGGTTGCCGATCACCGCGGCGATGTCGACGTCCAGCTCGCCGGAGGCGACCCGGCCGAGCAGGTCGTACAGGCAGTGCCCGGCCTTGGAGACGAGGACCACCGCGCGGCGCCGCTCGCCGGTGTCGCTGACCTGCCAGCTCGACTCGGCGGAGAGGTCCGCGGCCACCTCGCCGAAGCGGGCGCGCAGCCCGGCGGCGTCGAACGGCAGCGAGTCGGCCCGGACCACCTGGCGGGTGAAGAACCAGCCCGTGTCCGGGTCCGTGTGGTAAGCCGCCTCGACGATCCAGCCGCCGTGGTCGGCGAGGAACCCGGAGATCCGGGCGATGATGCCGGTGCGGTCGGGGCAGCCGAAGGTGATGACGTAGCGGCGTTCGGGAGCGGTCACGCCGAGCATTCTCCCCCGCGCTGGTCAGGGCGCCGCGAGCGGTGCGAGCAGAGCCGGGTCGCCCACGACGGTCGCCGAGTTCGGGCGGCCCCACAGCGCGCGGTAGACATCGTCGGGGTCGCCGCTCAGCTCGACGTCCGGGGTGCCCGGCTCGCCGGCGCGGGCGTGCTCGCCCGGCGTCAGGTACAGGGCCCAGGTGCGCCCGGCGGCCGTGAGGTGGACCGTCGTCGCCACCGGGTAGCGGGGTGAGCGGCGCGGGACGAGGAACGTCGCGTACTCGTCGATGCCGTCGAGGGTGAACGCGGGGGAGAGCCGCGTCGCCGGGACGGGGTCGAGCGCGGACTCCGCGTCGAGCCGGTGGACCGCGGCCTCGTGCGCCATCCGCCGCGCCCAGTCGCCGACCGTGATCTCGAACCCGGGGAACGGCGAGCGCGCGGGCGTCTCCGGCGGCCGGCCGAGTGCTTCGCGCGCGGCCAGGCGCTGCCCGTCCCACCACCCGAGCAGGTCGTCCCAGTCCTCCGGCGGCGTCGCGTCCGGCTCGCGGTTCATGGCCGTCGCGACGGCGAAGGCGTGTACCCAAGCCAGGTGCCGGATCAGGTCATGGATAGTCCACTTCGGACAGTTCCGGACCGGGGCCGCCGGGCCCGCCGCCAGCGCGGCCCGCTTCAGCGCGTCGGTGTGGACGTCGACGACCTCGAGGAAATCCATCCGCCGACCGTAGCGCGCGCAGCCTGAGCCGCCGTCCAAACTCGATCGCGCCGACCAGGCCGAGCCCGAGGCCGAACGACAGCAGCAGGCCCTTCACCGGCTCGTCCGCGAAGGTCGCTCCGCCCGCGAAGCCGATCAGCACGCTGTACACGGCCCAGATCGCCGCCCCGGCCGCGTCGAGCGGCACGAACCGGCGCAACGGGTAGCCGAGGCTGCCGTTCGCGAGCGCGCTGGCGACCCGCCCGCCCGGCAGGTACCGGGCCGCGACGATGAGCAGCCCGCCGTTGCGCCGCACCTGGTCGCGGGCCCAGGCGTACCGGCGGCGCCCGTCCGGCCCGCGCTGCAGCCGCGCGATCGCCCGCGGACCGGCGGACCGGCCGACGGCGTACCCGAGGCAGTCACCCGCCCACGCCCCGCCGGCCGCCACCGCGGCGAGCAGGGCGAGCCGCGCCGGATCGGGCCCGAGCAGCACGGCGACCGTGACGACGGTGGTCTCGCTGGGCATGAACGGCAGCAAAGCGTCCAAACCGGACACGGCGAAGACGAGCACCCACAGCCACGGCGAGCCGAGCGCGTCACGCAGCAGCTCGGTGACCTGCCCCAGGAGTTCCACGGCTCAATGGTGATCACCGCAGGTCACCCACGGGTGACGCAGCGGGGGTGGCCCGGTGAACGTCATGAAAGAGTCGTTCATGTCACCGGACGTCATGAAAGAGTCGTTCATGACGTCGCCGCCGCGCTTCAGGCGGGGGCGACCGCCGGCCAGGGGACCGTCAGCTCGCCGAGGCGGATCCGGGACGGCGGGCCCAGCACCGGCCAGCCCCGCGCGGCCAGCAGCCGGGCCGTCTCCAGCCAGCGGGAACGCACGCCGAACGCCTGGTGCGGAGCCGCCGTCGCCCAGCACGCGTCCAGTGCCGTCAGCAGGTCGTGCACCCGCTCGCCCGGGACGTTCCGGTGGATCAGCGCCTTCGGCAGCCGCTCGGCGACCGTCGACGGCCTTTCCAGTCCGGCCAGCCGCATCGAGAGCGTCAGCGAGACCGGACCGGCGCGACCCACCAGCACCCAGGACGACAGCCTGCCGATCTCGTCGCACGTGCCCTCGACCAGCAGGCCCTCGGCGGGCATCGAGTCCAGCATCAGGCCCCACGCGCCGGCGACCTCGTCCTCGGCGTACTGCCGGAGCACGTTGAACGCCCGCACCAGCACCGGGCGCGTCCCGGCCAGCTCGAACCCGCCGCGGCGGAAGTCCAGCAGCGGCGGTGCCGCGGCCGGCAACGCGGCCTCGACCCGCACCGGATCCAGCTCCAGGCCCAGCACGCGGACGTCCGGCCGGACGCGGCGCAGCCGGCGGGCCAGCTCGACCGTCGTCACCGGGGAGGCGCCGTAGCCGAGGTCGACCACCAACGGTGCGTCGACCGCGCGGAGCAGCCGCGACGTCCGCGGCGACGAGGCGATCCAGCGGTCCACCCGGCGCAGGCGGTTCGGGTTGGTCGTGCCGCGGGTCGGTGCGCCGACCGGGGTCAGTTTGGTTCGGTGAGCCACTTCGCCGTGAATTCGGCTTCGCGCTCCAGCAGCTTCGTGACCTGCTCGGCGATCACGCTCTCCAGCTTCCCGCCGAACAGCGGGATGCGGACCGAGACCTCGCCGCTGATCCGCAGCACGGTCCGGTCGCCGTCGGCCAGCAACGCGGTCCGCGCGGAGATGTCGCCCGGGACGCCGCCGACCTCGACCGTGGCGTTGCCCTGCCGTCCGGTGCCGTCCTTGCTCACCCGCCAGGTCTGCGTGCGGGTGACCATCAGGTCGCCCTTGTGCAGCGTCCGGACCGCCTGCGGCAGCTTGTCCGCGCTGATGCCCTGCCGCAGCTGGTAGCGCAGGTCCGTGCCGGACACCTCGTACGCCAGTAGGGCCGCGTCGTGGCCGCCGAGCTCCGCCAGGCGCGCCCGCAGCGCCGGCTCGCCCGCGACGGCCGCGTACGTGGCCGCGACGTCGGCGGCGAACTCGGCGCGGTGCTCGATCCGGGATCCCATGAGCCGGACAGTACCGTCAGACGCGTGAACTCCGCCCGAACTCCCGCCCTCCCGAAGCTCGCCGCGTACACGACGCTGCGCCTCGGCGGCCCGGCCCGCCGCTTCGTCAGCGCCGTGACCAGCGAAGACCTCGTCGCGGCCGTCCGCGAGGCGGACGCGGCGGGCGAGCCGGTGCTGCTGCTCGGCGGCGGCTCCAACCTGGTCGTCGGCGACGCGGGGTTCGACGGCACGCTCGTCGAGGTGGCGAACACCGGCTGGCGCCGTGACGGCGAACACGTCGAAGTCCAGGCCGGCCAGAACTGGGACGCCTTCGTCGCCGGCCTGGTCGAGGCCGGGCTGGGCGGGCTCGAATGCCTCTCCGGCATCCCCGGCAGCGTCGGGGCGACGCCGATCCAGAACGTCGGCGCGTACGGCTGCGAGGTCGCCGAGTCCATCGTCTCGGTCGAGCTGTACGACCGCGGGACGCGCGAGGTGCGCACGCTCAAGGCCGACGAGCTCGGTTTCGCCTACCGCACCAGCGTTTTGAAGGGCACGGACACCGGAGTCGTCCTTTCTGTCCGGTTCGAGGTCCGCGAAGACGGCCTCTCCGCTCCCATCCGCTACGCCGAGCTGGCGCGCACGCTCGGCGTCGGGATCGGCGCGCGCGTCCCGGCCGCCGACGCGCGCTCCGCGGTTCTCGAGCTGCGTCGCGGCAAGGGCATGGTGCTCGACCCGGCCGACCACGACACCTGGAGCGCCGGCTCGTTCTTCACCAACCCGATCGTCCCGTGGGCCGAGGCCGAAGCGGTGGTGAAGCGGATCACCGAGACTGTCGGCGCCGAAGTGCCGCAGTACCCGGCCGACGGCGGCGTCAAGCTGTCCGCGGCCTGGCTCATCGAGCGCGCCGGCTTCGCCAAGGGGTACCCCGGTCCGGGGAACCGTGTTTCGCTGTCGACGAAGCACACCCTGGCGCTGACGAACCGCGGCGACGCGACGACGGAGGACCTGCTCGCCCTGGCCCGCGAGGTCCGTGACGGCGTCCACGAGCGGTTCGGCGTCCGGCTGCACCCCGAACCGCTGCTGATCAACTGCGTGATTTGAGCCGAACCGGGCAACCCGTACGTGTGTAGGACGTCTTTGTCGACAAAGACGTCCGCCACCTGAACGGTTGGTCTTGACCTTCCAGCAGGTAACGTCGGCTGGGCCACCAGCGCTAAAGGCGTGTGCCCGCTGGTCGGCGGGGGATTCCAGGAGGTTTTCGGTGATCGAACGGCGTACGGTCTTCAAGGCTGCTCTGGCGGCTGGAGCCGCACTGGTCGCCGCCGCGTGTTCGAGCGAGAACGGCGGCACCGCGCTGCCCACCGGGGCGGCCGGCGCCGACGGCGAGGGCGCGAAGCCCGTGGCGAAGATCACGGCCGAGCCCGCCGCCGACGCCAAGGACGTGCCGGTCCTCAAGCCCGCCGTGCTCAAGGTCGCCGACGGCAAGCTCACCGAGTGCAAGCTGAGCGCCGAAGGCGGCAAGGACGTCAAGGGCGACCTCGCGCCGGACGGGCTCACCTGGACCAGCTCCGAGCCGCTCGGGTACGGCAAGACCTACACCTACTCGGCCAAGGCCACCGGCAGCGACGGCAAGCCGGTCGAGTTCACCGGCAAGTTCACCACCATCACCCCGGCCAAGCAGGTCCGCGCGACGCTGAACCCGGCCGACGACCAGACCGTCGGCGTCGCCATGCCGATCAGCGTCAAGTTCGCGTCGCCGGTCAAGGACCGCAAGGCTGTCGAGAAGGCCCTGTCCGTGAAGACGGACAAGGAGGTCGAAGGCGCGTGGGGCTGGCTGTCCGACAGCCAGGTCGACTACCGGCCGAAGGAGTACTGGCCGCAGAACATCACCGTGAACGTCGAAGCGAAGCTGTACGGCGTCGACCTCGGCGGCGGCGCGTACGGCAAGGCCGACGTCACCACGAAGTTCAAGATCGGCCGCAACCAGGTGGTCAAGGTCAACACCCCGGACCACCAGATGCGCGTCTACCGCAACGGCGCGCAGGTCAAGAGCTACCCGTGCGCGAACGGGCTGGACGCCGAGGTCGACCGCAACACCCCGAACGGCACCTACATCATCATGAGCAAGGAGCCGTCGGCGATCTTCGACAACGCCCGCTACGGCTACACGAACGTCAACAAGAAGTGGGCCTGCCGGTTCTCCAACCACGGCGAGTTCATCCACGAGAACCAGGACAACGCGGCCAACATCGGCAAGAACAACAACTCCCACGGCTGCGTCAACCTGCTGGAAGCCGACGCCAAGGACTACTTCGACTCGGCGATCATCGGCGACCCGGTCGAGATCACCGGCTCGAAGCTGTCCCCGCCGATGAACTCCGACGTCAAGGACTGGAACTTCAGCTGGGCGGCCTGGCAAGGGCTGGGAGCGAAGTAGCCGGTGCGCACCGAAGTCGTCGGGCACGGCGGGGTCCGGCTCGGCCTGCGGGTCGAGGGCGAGGCGAACAGCACGCCGATCGTGTTCGTGCACGGCTGGGCGCAATCGGCCCGGTGCTGGGACGCGCAGCTCGCCGACCCGGCACTGTCCGAGCGGTGCCGCCTGGTCGCAGTGGACCTCCGGGGCCACGGTGCCTCCGACGTCCCGGTGACCGGGTACGACAACCCGGAAGTCTGGGCCGACGACCTCGCCGCCGTGCTCGACTTCGCCGGCCCGGACGCGGTCGTCGTCGCCTGGTCCTACGGCGGCCTGGTGCTGACCGACCACATCCGGGTGCACGGCACCGCACGGCTACGCGGCCTCGTGCTGGTGGGCGCCATCACCGAGATCGGCCGCGACCGGCCGGGCGGGCGCGTCGGCCCGTTGATGCGCGAGCACATGCGCGCGATGCTTTCGGACGATCCGGACATCGCGGTCCCGGCGCTCACCGCGTTCAGCCGCGGGATGGCCACCGGGCCGGTGCCCGGCGCGCAGGTCCAGGCCCTGCTCGGTGCTTCTCTCAGCGTGCCGCCTTCGGTCCGCTCGGCGCTGTTCCGCCGGGACGTCGGCAGCGGAGAAGTGCTGGCCGGGATCGACAAACCGACACTGGTCGTGCACGGTACGGCCGACCGCGTGATCGAGCCCTCGGCGGCCGAGCACGCCATCGGGAAGATTCCGGGTGCGGTCGGGCGTTGGTTCGTTGACGGGGGGCACGCGCCCTTCGCCGAGTCCGCGGCCGAGTTCGACGCGGCGCTCCGGCAGTTCGCCGAGGAATGCTGAAGTACGCAGGAGACGTGACCAAGGTGACCAGCAACATCCGAAGGTTCCGCGCTGTGCCGCGCCGGATCGCGGTGCTGTCCGTGCACACCTCCCCGCTCGAGCAGCCCGGAACGGGCGACGCCGGCGGGCTGAACGTCTACGTCAGCCAGACCGCGACCGAGATGGCCCGCCGCGGCGTCGAGGTCGAGGTGTTCACCCGGGCGACCGCGTCCGGCCAGCCGCCGGTGGCCGAGCTGGCGCCCGGCGTGACCGTGCGGCACGTGCCTGCCGGCCCGTTCGAGCCGCTCGGCCGCGACGAGCTGCCCGCCCAGCTGTGCGCGTTCACCTCCGGCGTGCTGCGCACCGAGGCCTTCCACGAGCCCGGCCACTACGACCTCATCCACTCCCACTACTGGCTGTCGGGCCAGGTCGGCTGGCTCGCCCGCGACCGCTGGTCCGTGCCGCTCGTGCACACCGCGCACACGCTGGCGAAGGTGAAGAACGCCGCGCTCGCCGAGGGCGACAAGCCGGAACCGCGCACCCGCGTGATCGGCGAGGAGCAGGTGGTCGCCGAGGCCGACCGGCTGGTCGCCAACACCGCGGTCGAGGCGCGCCAGCTCATCGACCTCTACGACGCCGCGCCGGACGCCGTGCACGCCGTGCCGCCGGGCGTCGACCTCGAGCGCTTCACGCCGGGATCGAAGTCCGTCGCGCGCGCCGAACTCGGCCTGGCCGACGAAGACGTCGTGCTCGCCTTCGCCGGCCGGATCCAGCCGCTGAAGGCGCCGGACGTGCTGCTGCACGCCGCGGCCGCCATGCTGCGCCGCCGTCCCGAGCTGGCCGCGCGGCTGGTCGTGCTGATCGTCGGCGGGCCGTCGGGGACCGGGCTGGAGCAGCCGCAGGCGCTGCGCGAGCTCGCCGTCGCCCTCGGCATCGAGCGGCAGGTCCGGTTCCTGCCGCCGCAGCCGGGCGAGGCGCTCGCCCGGGTCTTCCGCGCCGCCGACGTCGTCGCGGTGCCCAGCTACAACGAGTCGTTCGGCCTGGTCGCCCTCGAGGCGCAGGCCTGCGGGACGCCGGTCGTCGCGGCGGAGGTCGGCGGGCTGCCGGTGGCCGTGCCGCACGGCGTCTCCGGGCTGCTGGTGCCCGGGCACGGCGCCGACGAGTGGGCGGACGCGCTGGCCGCCGTCGCGCTCCGGCCGGACCGCCGCGCCGAACTCGGCGCCAACGCCGTCGTGCACGCGCGCCGGTTCTCCTGGCGCCGCACGACGGACGCGCTCCTCGACATCTATGCTCAGGCCACGAGCGCGTTCTCCCGCGCGCTGGACCTGCGCGCGGAGGTGGCGGTGTGAGCCTGGACGAGCTGATCCGGTCTACTTTGGACTCCGCGGAGCTGAAGTACGACAGGCGCGGGCCGGGCAAGTACTTCGTCACGCTGCCGGGCACGAAGAAGCTGCAGACGAACGCGTGGCTGGTCGACGGCGACCACGCGTTCTCGGTGGAGGCCTTCGTCTGCCGCCGTCCCGACGAGTCCCATGAGGACGTCTACCGGTTCCTGTTGCAGCGCAACGCCAAGCTCTACGGGGTGCACTACACAGTGGACAGTCTCGGCGACATCTACCTGGTGGGCCGGTTCGGCAAGGAGACCATGAGCGCCGACGAGCTCGACAAGGTGCTCGGCCAGGTGCTGGAAGCGGCCGACGGCGACTTCAACACGCTGCTCGAGATCGGCTTCGCGACGTCGATCCGGCGCGAGTGGGACTGGCGCGTCTCCCGCGGTGAATCGTTGGCCAACCTCCAGGCGTTCAAGCACCTCGTCACCCCGGAGAAGCCGCACGAACCCGGCTTGACCGAGTCGTGACCGAGGCCGTGCAACGGCCCTGAACCGGACATCCGTCTCCTCATCAGCCAAACTGGAGGGAGACGCAGGATGCGGACCAGATGGAGAGCCGGGCTCGCGGCCGTGGCCGTGGCGTTCGTGCTGGCGGGGTGCTCGGCGGCGCAAGAGGGTAAATCGTCCATGGCGGACAGTGCCGGGGCCGGGCCGGTGCCCGCCGCGCCGCAGCAGGGCAACGGCAACGCCGGCCAGGAGAAGGTGACGCCGCCGCAGCCCGGCGCGACCGATCGCAAGCTCGCGCGCAGTGCCCGGCTCGAACTGACCGCCCCCAAGGTCACCGACGTCGTCGCGCAGGCCCGCAGCGTCGCACAGGGCGCCGGCGGCTACACCGGCCAGGAGAGCACCGGCGACGAGCTGGCGACGCTCAGCCTCGCCGTGCCCGCCGACAAGCTCGACGGCGTGCTCGACCAGCTGTCGCACCTCGGCAGCGCGCTGGTGAAGCGGGAGCTGAACACCCAGGACGTGACCGAGAAGGTCGTCGACGTCGAAGCCCGGCTGGCGACGCAGCGGGCGTCCGTGGAGCGGATGCGCGCGTTGCTCGCGAGGGCGACTTCGGTGTCGGAGATCGCTTCGGTGGAGAGTGAGCTCACGAGCCGCGAGGCGACGCTCGAGTCGCTGCAGCAGCAGCGGAACTCCCTGGCCGGCAGCGTCGCGATGGCGACGGTGGCGATGACGATCCGCAGCGTCGCCGCGCCGCCACCGCCGTCCGAAGACCGCAGCGGGTTCCTCGGCGGGCTGGCCGGCGGCTGGGAGGCGTTCCTGATCTTCGGCGGCGGCCTGCTGACGGTGCTGGGCGCGATCGCGCCCTTCCTGCTGTTCCTCGCCCCGCTGGGCTGGCTCGGCTGGTGGCTGCACCGCCGTCGCCGTCCGGTGGCGGCACCGGAACCGGCGCCGACCGAGAGCTGAACGGAACAGGCGGGACGGCTCGAGGGAGGGGGAGTCGCGATCTCGAGCCGCCCCGCTGAAGTTCCCGCCGATCAGGACCCGGTGACGAGGGGGGTGCCAACGGGGCCGGCGGGCCGCGGCTCGGCAGGGGGGAGACGAGCCGCGGTCGACGCCCGATCGGGCCGGGGAGTGCGTGGAATCCGGCCGCTCGGGACTTAGTCAACCTGTCAGATCCCGGCCGGTAATCACAAGACTACCGGCTAGCCCGTTCGAGTGAACTTCGGAAACATCGATAACGGTGCGCAGTCCACGGCCGGGATTTTGCGCGCTGTTGGCACCTGGACTTGTCGAAGAGTGAGGTGTTACTGCTCGGTAACACACTCTGGGTAGGACGGTCGGTGCGATGTCGGTGCGGTGGAGGTCACCGGTCGGTTGCGGGGCGCGTTCTGGCAGGCTGTCAGGCATGGCCGAGATTGGGACGTTGGTGCTGCTGCGGCACGGGCAGAGCACGTGGAACGCGGAAAACCTGTTCACCGGCTGGGTGGACGTACCGCTGTCGGAGCAGGGCGAGGGCGAAGCCCGCCAGGGCGGCCGGCTGCTGGCCGACGCCGGGCTGCTCCCGGACGTGGTGCACACCTCGCTGCTGCGCCGCGCGATCGCCACGGCGAACATCGCACTGGACGCCGCGGACCGGCACTGGATCCCGGTCAAGCGCGACTGGCGGCTCAACGAGCGTCACTACGGCGCGCTGCAGGGCAAGGACAAGAAGCAGACGCTGAACGAGTTCGGCGAGGAGCAGTTCATGCTCTGGCGCCGCTCGTACGACACCCCGCCGCCGCCGATCGACCCGAACGACAAGTGGAGCCAGGCCGGCGACGCCCGCTACGCGAACCTCGGCGACGCGGCCCCGCTGACGGAGTGCCTGAAGGACGTCGTCGAGCGGCTGCTGCCGTACTGGGAGTCCGAGATCGTGCCGGACCTGCGCGCGGGCAAGACCGTGCTGGTCGCCGCGCACGGCAACTCCCTGCGCGCACTGGTCAAGCACCTCGACGGCATCTCCGACGCCGACATCGCGGGCCTGAACATCCCGACCGGCATCCCGCTGCGCTACGACCTGGGCGAAGACCTCAAGCCGCTGAAGCCGGGCGGCGAGTACCTCGACCCGGACGCCGCCAAGGAGGCTGCTGCCGCGGTGGCGAACCAGGGCCGCTGAGCGCCGAGACACCGAAGGCCACGTCGTGGGACCGCGAGTCCCGCGACGTGGCCTTCACGGTTTCCGGGGCAATTTCTGCCGGCTGCTCGTTATTCGGCCGGGCTGCCGCCCGTTCGGGTAGTTTTGTTGGCCTGTAACAACTTCCTCCCCCCACCCGGCTCCGCCGATGGGGTGAACCTGATCCGTCGGCCCGCGGATCATGGCCGGATGTCCGGTTCTGCGATATGTTTCCCCTTGGGAGGGCTTTCTGGCAGCGGGGGTTTCCGGGGGAGCAGCAGTAAACCACGCGGCGGTCGCCGCGTGATTCGTAGCGTTTTCCCGGGTTCGCTGAACATTCCGCGGTACTTCCGGTGAGTCCTCCGGTTCTGGCGTCGAGCCGCGAACCAGAGGGGGTGAATGACGCTCGACGGCGCGATGGAAGTCGAACTGCGGTGAGTGCGCGTGCGCGCTCTTCCGCGTAACGATTCTCATTCGAGATGGGGTTATCGAACCATGCGCAAAACCATTGTCACGGTCGGCGCGGCGGTGGCCGCCTTCCTGATGGTCGGCACGGGGGTCGCTTCGGCAGGCTGGCACGGCGACTACCTCGGCAGCGGCATCCGCATCCGCAGCGCCCCGGTGACCGGCAGCACCAACGGCCTCGGCTACCCCGGGCAGGGCGAGTGCACCACCGTCGCCCAGCTGGCGAGCGACGGCTACTACTGGGGCTACCACCGCAACGACACCACGGGCGTCATCGGCTGGAGCCGCGGCGACTTCCTCAGTGTCGACGGCAGTGGCTGCAGCTTCTGATTCCCACGGTGATTCCCGGCGGGAATCGCACTGACACATAACGGTTCCCGGGACGGTGCGCGCCCGCCCCGGGAACCGTCGACATTTCCGTTCCTGTCCCTTTCCAAGAGTGGTAACGTGACGCCGCATGAAGCGATTTTCGGTTCTCATTCCGGTCCTGGGGGCGCTTCTGGTCCTGGGTGCCGCGTGCTCGGATCCCCCCGCCGGTGATCCGGGCGCCGCCGCGGCGCTGCCCGAACCCGTCATCCCGGCGAACCCGCCGCCGGCTCCGGCGGCCGCCGGTGAGGTGCACCTGCCGCTCGACCCGTACGTCGGGCTGGCCAAGGGGCACCGGGAAACCCTCGAGAAGGCGAACGCCATCCTCATCGCGAAGTGCATGCGGGACAAAGGCTTCTCCTACCAGCCCGCGAGCTCGGGCGGCGCCGAGCGGCCGAGCGCGTCGCTGCCCGACTACGGGCTCAACGACATCAAGGCCGCCCGCGAATCCGGGTACTCGCCGCCCGGCAGCGGCAGCATCCAGGCGGCCGCCGAACAAGGGCGGATCCCGACGCTCGACAAGCTGGTGCAGGACCACGGCGCCGCGTACGTCAAGGCGCTCTACGGCTTCCTGCCGCCGGACACCTCGGGCTCGGGCGGCTGCCTGAGCACGGCCGTGGTCAGCGCCCCCGAATACGACCGGCTCGACAAGGAACTGCCCGGGCGGCTCGTCGGCCAGTCGGGCGAGCGGACACAGGGCGACCGCCGGGTGGTCGCCGCGATGGGCGCGTGGAGCGCCTGCATGGCGGAGTCCGGGTTCTCCTACAAGTCCCCGGCCGAGCCGCGGCGGCAGAAGTGGCCGTCGCCGCCGTCGCCTGCCGAGCTCGCCACCGCCGTCGCCGATGTCACCTGCAAGGCCCGGACGAACCTTCCGGGCGTGTGGCTGGCCGTGCAGACCGGCTACCAGCAGACGCTGCTGGAGCAGAACGCGCCGGCGCTGAAGCAGCTGCAGGACGCCTGGCAGGCCGTGCTGAAGAACGCCGAACAGATCGTCGCGACCGGTGGCTGACGAGCCGGCCCCGGGCGGGAGCGTGCTGCGCCGCCGTCGCCGCGTCCTGCTCCTGGCCGTCGGCGGGCTCGTGCTGCTGACCGTCGGCGGGGTGCTCGGCGCCACCTTCGTCAAGTCGCCGGCGCAGGTCGCCGCCGAGCAGGCGCCGGTGACGCCGTCGGTGCTCACCGCGCCGGTGACGCGGCAGGTCGTCGGCGCCACCGTGGTGCTGCGTGGCACGGTGGCGGGCGCGCAGGACGTCGAGGTGACGCCCGCGCCGTCGGCCGGCGGCGAGGCCGCGGCCGGGGCCAAGCCGGTCGTCACCGCGGTCCGGAAGCAGGCGGGCGAGCTGGTCGCCGCCGGCAACGTGCTCGCCGAGGTGGCGGGCCGCCCGCTCGTCGCCCTGCACGGCGCCGAGCCCGCCTACCGCGACCTGCGGCCGGGCGACAGCGGCAAGGACGTCACCCAGCTCCGGCAGGCCCTGCAGGAGCTGGGCTTCTCGTCGGCGGGGGACGCGGCCGGCGTCTTCGGCGCGGCGACCAAGCGCGCCGTCACCGCCTACTACCGCTCGCTCGGCTTCAGCGCCCCGACGACCGGCGGCGCCACCGGCCAGGACGAGACGGCGCTGCAGGCGGCCGAGGACGCCGTCACCCAGGCCGAACGCCGGGTGCGGGACGCCAAGGCGGGCGGGGCGCCGACCGCGGTCGCCGACGCGGAAGCCGACCTCGCCACGGCCCGCAACCGGCTGGCCGGCCTGCGGACCCGCACCGGGCCGATGGTGCCGCTGGCCGAGTTCGTGTTCCTGCCGTCCTTCCCGGCGCGGGTGACGAAGTTCGGCGGGAAGGTCGGCGCCCCGGTCGAAGCACCGCTGGTGACGCTGTCGTCCGGGCAGCTCGAGGTGGCGGGCCGGCTCGACCCGGCGGACCGCACCCTGGTGCGGCCCGGCGCGGTGGCCGAGATCGACGCCGAGGTCACCGGGTTCCACGGCACCGGGAAGGTGACCGAGGTCGGGCAGCCGCAGGACGGCGCGAAACCGGGCGCGCAGGAGAACCAGACCCAGGGGCAGGCGTCCGGCCAGTCCTTCGTGCCGGTGACGATCACCCCGGACCAGCCGCTCGACGCCGGCCTGATCGGCCAGGACGTCCGGCTGACGCTGAAGTTCGCGCAGACCGCGGGGCCGGTGCTCGCCGTGCCGTCGGCGGCCATCACGTCGTCGGCCGACGGCCGCACGCACGTCGTCGTCGCCGCGGCCGACGGTGGCCAGCGCACGGTCGAGGTCCGCGCGGGCAAGTCCGGCGCCGGGCTGGTCGAGGTCGAGCCGGTCGCGGGCGGCCTGGCCGAGGGCGACCGGGTGGTGGTCGGCCGGTGACGGCGCCGGTGATCGCCCTGCGCGGGGTGCGGCGGACCTACCCGGGGACGCCGCCGGTGCACGCGCTGCACCCGGCCGACCTCGTCGTGCACGGCGGGGAGTACGTCGCGGTGGTCGGCCCGTCGGGGTCGGGCAAGTCGACGCTGCTGCACCTGCTCGGGCTGCTCGACGCCCCGACCGAGGGCGTCTACGAGCTCGACGGCCGGGACGTCGCCGCGCTCACGGACGCCGACCGCACCACCCTGCGCGGCGCCGCGATCGGGTTCGTCTTCCAGGCGTTCCACCTGCTCGCGCACCGCACGGCCACGGAGAACGTCGAGCTCGCCATGCTCTACAACCGCACGCCGCGGGCGC
The DNA here is from genome assembly GCF_900105945.1 of Amycolatopsis tolypomycina. NCBI lineage: Bacteria > Bacillati > Actinomycetota > Actinomycetes > Pseudonocardiales > Pseudonocardiaceae > Amycolatopsis > Amycolatopsis tolypomycina. The sequence goes on from NZ_FNSO01000001.1 coordinate 81,486, forward strand.
ACCGGGCCGGGCTGGCCCGCGAGGCGCTGGACCGGGTCGGGCTCGCGCACCGGCTCGACGCGCTGCCCACGACCATGTCCGGCGGCGAGCGGCAGCGGGTGGCCGTGGCGCGGGCGCTGGTGAACCGGCCCCGGCTGCTGCTGTGCGACGAGCCGACCGGCAACCTCGACACGGCGACGACGCAGACGGTGCTGGACCTGTTCGGCGGCCTGCACGCCGACGGGCTGACGATCGTGATGATCACGCACGACCCGGTGGTCGCGGCCCGCGCCGGGCGGGTCGTCGAGATCTCCGACGGCAGGCTCCGCGAGCGTGTGCCGTGAAGCGCTCGGCGCTCGGCGTCAAGGACCTCGCCGCGGAGGCGCTGGCCGGGCTGCTCCAGCGGCCGGCGCGGTCGCTGCTGACGATGCTCGGCACGGTCGTCGGCACGGCGTCGCTGGTGGCGATCCTGGGCTTCACGGCGACGTCGGCCGGGCAGATCAGCGCCCGCTTCACGGTGCTTTCGGCCACCGAGGTCACGGTCACCGACGCCGGCGCGAGGACCCGCACGGTGGAGCCGGTGCTCAACTTCCCGGCCGACGCCGATCAGCGGGCCCGCGCGCTCAACGGCGTCGTCGACGCGGGCCGGTACTGGAAGGTGCCGGTGCCGCCGGGGACGCAGGTGAGCGCCCGGGCGCTGCCGGCGGCGCGGGACGCGCGCGGGCTGGACGTCTACGCGGTCTCCCCGGGCGCGTTGCGCGCGGCGCACACCCCGGTGACCACGGGCGCCCTGTTCGACGAGTTCCACGAGCGGCGCGCCGAGCGCGTGGCCCTGCTCGGCGCGGCCGCGGCGGCCCAGCTGGGCATCGGCAGGCTCGACTCGCAGCCGGCGGTGTTCGTCGGGAACGACGCCTACACGGTGATCGGGATCGTCGGCAGCCCGCAGCGCCTCCCGCAGGCCGGGCTGGGTGTGCTGATCCCGGCGGGCACGGCGGTGGCCCGCTACGGCGTGCCGTCCCCGGACGACCCGGCGAAGATGCTGGTCGAGACCCGGCTGGGCAGCGCGCAGCTGGTGGCGGGGCAGTTGCCGACGGCGCTGCGCCCGGACGCCCCACAGCTGCTGTCGGCGGCGGCCCCACCGGATCCCCGCACGCTGCGCGACAGCGTCACGGCGGACGTCGACAGCCTCTTCCTGCTGCTGGCCGGGCTGGCGCTGGTGATCGGCGCGGTGGGCATCGCGAACACGACGCTGGTCTCGGTGATGGAGCGGGCGGCGGAGATCGGCCTGCGCCGCGCGCTCGGCGCCCGGCGGCGGCACATCGCGGTGCAGTTCGTGGCGGAGTCCGGCGTGCTGGGCCTGCTCGGCGGGCTGGCCGGGGCGAGCATCGGGGTGCTGACCGTGGTGTTCGTGGCGCTGGCCCGCGGCTGGACGGCGGTGCTGGATCCGTGGGCGGTGTTCCCGGCGCCGCTGGTGGGTGCGGTGGTGGGGTTGCTGGCGGGGGCCTACCCGGCCGTGCGGGCGGCGTCGATCGAGCCGGTGGAGGCGTTGCGGGGCTGAGCTGGTGTCGCGCGTCCGAGGTTCGTTGGCGAGGTGGCGGGGCGATGCGCCCCAATGTGGCGTTCGGTGCGTCTGACGCACCCAATGTGGCGTTCGGTGCGTCTGACGCAACCAACGCCACATTGGGGCGCTTGGGACGCACGGCTTCGGTCACGCCGGACAGCGAACGACTTGCGACGCGCGGCAGCTAGAGGAGGCCGGCCTCGCGGGCGCGGGCCCCGGCCTGGAACCGCGAAGACGCGCCGAGCAGCTCCATCAGCTCGGCCACCCGGCGCCGGTAGGTCCGCAGGCTGACGCCGAGGACCCGGGCCGCCGTCTCGTCCTTGCAGCCGGACGCCAGCTGCTCCAGGATCTCGCGCGCGCCCAGCTCGGTGAACCGGGCCTGGTAGGCCTCGAGGTCGGTGGCGCCGTGCCAGGCCGCCTCGAACAGCGACTGAATCCCCTGGACCAGGGCCGGGCTGCTGATCACGGTGTAGCCGCGCACCCCGCCGACGCGGTCGCCTGCCACGATCGCGATCCGCCGGTCGAGCAGGATCGTCTCGTTGATCTCGCGCTCGGTGATCCGGATGCCCGCGCCGTTGTCCGCCATCCGCCGCAGGTGCCCGGCGAGCGCGGGGTCGAGCAGCACCCCCGGTTGGTACACCTTGCGGATCGTCATCCCGCGCACCGACTGCTCCCGCTCGGGCGCTGCCGGGTGCGCCACCGACCACGTGTGCAGGTCACGGGCGGCGCAGGAAATCTCCGTCGCGACCTCGAAGAGGTGCGCCGTCCGCTCGAACAGCTCCGCCTCGCCGCGCACCATGACGACGTCAGTCACCTTCTCCACGCGTTCCAGTGTGGCAGCAAGATGCCAAACCCGGTGGTCACGCGGGCCCCGCCGGAAGGCTGGAGCCATGACCACGAACACCACCGCTCCCGCCGCCGCGGCGGGCACCTGGCAGCTCGGCTCCTTCGAAGTCAACCGGCTCGGGTTCGGCGCCATGCGCCTGATGTCCACTTCGGACGGCGGCATCCGCGCCCGCGAGACGTCGCTCGCCGTCCTGCGCCGCGCCGTCGAGCTGGGCGTGAACCACTTCGACACGGCCGCCTTCTACTTCGCCGGGCCGCGCTCGGCCAACGAGCTGCTCAACACCGCGCTGGCGCCCTACGACGACCTGGTCATCACCACCAAGATCGGCCCGGGACGCGACTACGAAGGCAACTTCTACACCGCACGGCCGGACCAGCTGCGCGCCCAGGTCGAGGAAAACCTGCGCGAGCTGGGCCTCGACCACCTCGACGTCGTCAACTACCGGATCGGGCAGAGCCTCGACCGCGGCACCGGCTCGCTCGCCGAGGGCTTCGGCGTGCTCGCCGAACTGCGCGAAGCCGGGCTGATCCGCGAGCTGGGCATCTCCAACGTCGGCCCGGAACACCTCACCGAGGCCCTCGCGATCGCGCCGGTCGTCTGCGTCCAGAACCAGTACGGCCTCACCGCCCGCCGCGAGGACGACGAGCTCGTCCGGCTGTGCGCCGAGCGCAGGATCGCCTTCGTGCCGTTCTTCGCCGTCGCGAGCGGAACCGGCGAGGACACGCGGGTCGCCGAGGTCGCGCGCCGCCACGACGTCACCGCGGCGCAGGTGCGGCTCGCGTGGACCCTCCACCAGGGACCGAACGTCCTCGCCATCCCCGGCACCGGCGACGTCGGGCACCTCGAGCAGAACGTCGCCGCGGCGGCGCTGAAGCTGACCGACGAAGATCTGGCGGCCCTCGGGTGATTTCGCCGGAATGTCTCGCCGGGGAATCGATCGGGTGAACGCCGCCTGAAGCCCCGGCGAACATGTCCTCCGCAGGTGTCGCGGTGCTCACGACAAGGCGGACAACGCTAGGCCGAAGGGCCACTTCTCAGCTTACGATCGGCCCGTGACCACGCCTGTTTCACTCGCACTGGCCATCGGCGCACTGGTGGCCGGTGCGGTGGTCGGCTACTTCCTGGCGCGGGCGCGCACCCGCCGGGAAGAGGCCCGGCCGCCGGGCCCGACCGTCGCCGAGCTCCTCGAACGGCTGGTCCGCTCCTCGAACAACGGCATCGTCGTGCTCAACCGGTTCGGCGACATGGTGCTGCACAACCCGCGCGCCTACGAGCTGGGCCTGGTCAAGGTCAACCAGGCCGACCCGCGGGCCCGCAAGGCCGCCGAGCAGGTCGCCGAGACCGACGAGCCGCTCGAGATCGACCTCTCGCCGCTCGAGGCGCGCGGCCGCCAGCCGGAAGCGGTCCTCGGCCAGGTCCGGCCGCTCGGCGACGGCTTCACCGTCGTCGAGGCCGTCGACCACTCCGAGGCCATCCGGCTGGAGGCCGTGCGCCGCGACTTCGTCGCCAACGTCAGCCACGAGCTCAAGACCCCGGTCGGGGCGATCGCGCTGCTCACCGAGGCCGTCCTCGACGCCGCCGAGGACGTCGAGGAGGTCCGCCGTTTCGGCGGCAAGATCCTGCGCGAGTCGACCCGGCTCGGCCAGCTCGTCACCGAGCTGATCGCGCTGTCGCGGCTCCAGGGCGCCGAACGGCTGCCCGACCTCAACGTCGTCGAGGTCGACGCGGTCGTCCGCGAGGCGCTCGGCCGCACGACGCTCTCGGCCGAGTCCGCGGACATCAGCGTCACCTCCGACAACCCCAGTGGCCTGCTCGTCGAGGGCGACCGGACGCTGCTGGTCACCGCGCTGTCGAACCTGCTGGAGAACGCCGTCGCGTACTCGCCGGCCGGCAGCCCGGTCTCCATCAGCAGGCGGCTGGCCGACGGGATGGTCGAGATCGCCGTCACCGACCGCGGCATCGGCATCGCCGAGGACGAGCAGCAGCGCGTGTTCGAGCGCTTCTACCGCGCCGACAAGGCCCGCTCGCGCGCCACCGGCGGCACCGGCCTCGGTCTGGCGATCGTCAAGCACGTCGCGGCCAACCACGGCGGCTCGGTCGGGCTGTGGAGCCGTCCCGGCACCGGTTCGACGTTCACCCTGCGCATCCCCGCGCACGTCAGCCCGGACCCGGCCCCCGAGCCGGCGCGGGCCGCCAAGACCTCGCCGGCACCGCGGCAGGAGAAGACCCCCGAGCGCACCCCGAGGCTCGTGGTTACCGGGCAGGACAGCCCAGATCATGGAGGAAACCTGTGACCAGGGTTCTCATCGTCGAGGACGAGGAGTCGTTCGCCGACCCCCTCGCCTTCCTGCTGCGCAAGGAAGGGTTCACCGCGGCCGTCGCCGGGACGGGCCAGGCCGCGCTGGAGGAGTTCGACCGCAACGGCGCCGACATCGTGCTGCTCGACCTGATGCTGCCCGGGATGAGCGGCACCGACGTCTGCAAGCAGCTGCGCCAGCGCTCGGCCGTGCCGGTCATCATGGTGACCGCCCGCGACAGCGAGATCGACAAGGTCGTGGGCCTGGAGCTGGGCGCGGACGACTACGTGACGAAGCCGTACTCGGCGCGCGAGCTGATCGCCCGGGTGCGGGCGGTGCTGCGCCGCGGCGGCGAGCCGGGTTCCGACGGCGAGCTGGCCCCGCTGGTGCTTTCGGCGGGCCCGGTCCGGATGGACGTCGAGCGCCACGTGGTGACGGTGGACGGCGCCGAGGTGTCGCTGCCGCTGAAGGAGTTCGACCTGCTGGAGTACCTGCTGCGCAACGTCGGCCGGGTGCTGACGCGCGGGCAGCTGATCGACCGGGTGTGGGGCGCGGACTACGTGGGCGACACGAAGACGCTCGACGTCCACGTGAAGCGGCTGCGCTCGAAGATCGAGCCGGACCCGGGCTCGCCGCGGCACCTCGTCACGGTGCGCGGGCTGGGCTACAAGTTCGAGACGTAAGCCCGCCACTTTCACGTGAAAGTGCCCCCTGGGTGGCCGCGCCGGGGCACTTTCACGTGAAAGTGCCCCGTGGCCGGAGCGAGTGTTGTTGGTTACATGTTCGAGACCTGACGCTGGGGCCGGTACCCTGGACCCCCGTGCGCCTAGGGGTACTCGACGTCGGTTCCAACACCGTCCACCTGCTCGTGGTCGACGCCCACCGTGGCGCCCACCCGACGCCGATGCATTCCGAAAAGTCCGTGCTGCGGCTGGCCGAGCAGATCACCCCCGGTGGCGAGCTCGCCAAGGCCGGCGCCGACGAGCTGGTGACCGCCGTCGAATCGGCCAAGGAGTCCGCCGCGCGGCTGGGCTGCGAAGAGCTGATGGCCTTCGCCACCTCCGCGGTCCGCGAAGCGAAGAACTCCGCCAAGGTCCTGGCCAGGGTGGCCGAGAAAACCGGCGTCGAGCTGCAGGTCCTTTCGGGCACCGACGAAGCGAGGCTCACGTTCCTCGCCGTCCGGCGCTGGTACGGCTGGTCGGCCGGGCAGCTGCTGGTGCTCGACATCGGCGGCGGCTCGCTCGAGGTCGCGATGGGCCGCGACGAGGAGCCCGTCCTGGCCGAATCCCTGCCCCTCGGCGCCGGGCGCACCACGCGCACCCGGTTCAGGCACGACCCGCCGACGCGCTCCGAGCTCGTCGCGACGTCCGCGTGGCTGGACGACCAGCTCACCGACCTCACGCGCAAGGTCACCAAATGGGGTGAACCCGATCGGGTCGTGGCGACGTCGAAGACGTTCCGCTCGCTGGCCCGGCTGACCGGCGCCGCCCCCTCGGCCGCGGGGCCGCGCGTGCGACGTACCCTCACCGACACCGCATTGCGCCAGCTCCTGGCCTTCGTCTCGCGGATGCCTTCGGCCGATCTCGCGCAGCTCGAAGGCGTCAGTTCGAGCCGGGCGCACCAGCTGGTGGCGGGCGCGCTCGTCGCGCAGGCCACGATGCGGGCGCTCGGGGTGCCGGAACTCGAGATCTGCCCGTGGGCTCTGCGAGAGGGTGTCATCCTGCGGCGGCTGGACCATTCGAACGGCGCGGATGAGACTGGAGCCGCTCTCGTCGGGCGCTTCGGCGCACAGGAGGACCGGTGAAAGCACGCGGCTGGACTTCCCGGACGGATAACGGGCACGGTGGAGAGGTGACGGACATGCAGAGGTCGGTGTACAGCGCGCGCGGCGCCGCCGGTGTGCCGTCAGGTACCGCTTCGCCGAGTGCCGAGAACCCAGAGCGCGCAGGGGATCACCAGGTATGACGGACCAGACCGGAGGCGACCAGCCGCAGAAGACCGTGGCTGAGCTGCTCGCCCAGCACGGTGCCCAGGTCGACGGCGGCCGCCGTCGTCGTCGGCGTGCCGCCGATGACGACGACGAACCCGGCACCCCCGAAGCCCCGGCGGCCCCGCCCGGCGCGACCGGTTCGCACCGGCGACCCGGCGTGAGCGACACCGGCCCGCAGGCGATCATCGACCGGGTGGCGTCGGAAGGCGCGCCGCCGCCCGCCCCGCAGGCCCGGCCCGCCGGGCGCCGCCGCGCCGAACCGCAGTCCCCGCCGCCGCCCGCGCCCCGCGCGGTCCCGCCGGACTCCCGGCCGGTGCCGCCGCCCCCGGCGCGGCCCGCCCCCGGTGGCGCGGAGTCCGGCCAGTACGCCCGCCCGGTCCCGCAGGACTCCGGCCAGTTCGCCCGGCCGCCGCAGGAATCGGGCCAGTTCGCGCGCCCGGCTCCGCCCGAGCCGGTGCCGCCGCGGCCGCAGGATTCCGACCGGCTGCCGGTGCCCCCGCGGCCGCAGGACTCCGACCGGCTGCCGGTGCCCCCGCGCGCCGCGCCGCGGCGCCAGCCCCCGCCGTCGCAGCAGCTGCCGGTGCCGCCGCAGCCGTCGCAACAGCTGCCCGTGCCGCCGCAGCCGTCCCAGCAGCTGCCGACCCCGCCGTCGCCGGCCGCCGAGGAGACCCGCGGCGCCGTGCCGCCGGTCCGGCGCCGTCCCGGCCCGCCGCAGCCGTCGCAGCAGCTGCCGGTGCCGCCGCAGCCGTCCCAGCAGCTGCCGACGCCCCCGCCGCCCGGCGGACCGCTGTCGGCCCGGCTCGACGGCCTCAACGGCACCCCGGACGCCGACATCGACGTGCCGCCCGGCCCGATGGCCAGCGGGTCGTTCGCGACGCCGCCCGCCGCGCCCGGCCGCCCGCGCCGCGCCCCGGCGCGTCGTCCGGAGCCGAAGCGCGAGGACCACACCGAGCAGTTCTCCGCCGTCGGCGACGAAGACCCGCTGGTACCGCCGGTGCCGCCGAAGGGCAAGAAGCCCGAGCCGCCGGAGCCGTCTTCGCCCGCGGGGCTCGCGAACTGGCGCAAGCGGCGGCAGAAGGAGCAGATGGAGGACACCGAGATCGGCGTCATGCCGGCGGTGCCCACCGACGCCCCGGACGACGGCTACCCCGAGGACGACTTCGAGCCCGACGGCTTCGCCCCGGAAAGCAGCGGCTACCAGGCCGCCTACGACGCGGGGCCGCCGACCGGCGCGTACCCGCCGCCGATGCCGTTCGCGCCCGGCGACCGGGCCTCGCGCGCGCCGATCCCGGACGACCTCGAGCCCTACGAGCGCGAGTTCGCCGACGGCTACCCGCCGGACGGCCCGGACTTCGAGCAGGACGACTACGGCTACGAGCAGGGCGAAGGCTACGAAGACGACGAGTACGACGACGCGCCGGAGCCGGCCGCGGAGCCGGAACCCGCGGCTTCGCCCGGCAAGCAGTGGCTGGCACTGGCGGGTCAGCTGGCGATGGGTGTCGTCGGCGGGGCCGCCGTCTGGCTCGGCTTCAACTGGCTGTGGGTGAACATCCCGGCCGCCGCCCTGGTCGCCGCGCTGCTGGTGGTCGTCGCGCTGGTCTGGATCGTGCGGAAGATCCGCCGCGCCGAAGACCTGCAGACGACGGTGCTCGCGGTGCTGGTGGGCCTGGTGGTGACCGTGTCGCCCGCCGCGTTGCTGCTGGTCGGCCGCTGAGGCGGTGACCCGCGTCGCCTTGGCGGCCCGGCGGCGTCGCCCACGCGCGGTGACGAGGCAGGATGGCGCCCGTGACAGACGAGCAGCCGGTCCCCGTCGGACTCAGCACGGCGTCCGTGTGGCCCCTCAAGGCGGGGACGGCCTTCGAGCTGGCCGCCGAGCTCGGCTACGACGGCGTCGAGGTGATGGTCTGGGCCGACCCGGTCAGCCAGGACGTCACCGCGCTGCGGCGGCTGTCGCGCCGCACCGGCGTGCCCGTGCTGTCGGTGCACTCGCCGTCGCTGCTGATCACCCAGCGGATCTGGTCGCCGGATCCGGTGGTGCGGCTGCGGATGTCCGTCGACGCCGCGCTCGAGCTCGGCGCGCGCACGGTGGTGGTGCACCCGCCGTTCCGCTGGCAGCGCCGGTACGGCGACTCGTTCGGCGATCTGGTCGCCGAACTGGAGGACTCGAGCGGGATCGAAATCGCCGTCGAAAACATGTTCAAGGTCCGGCCACCGGGTGGTTCGAAGAATTCGCGGGTCTCCGCGTTCCGGCCGTCGATCGATCCGACGGACGTCGGGTTCCGGCACTACACGCTCGACCTGTCCCACACAGCGGCAGCCGGCATGGACGCGCTGGCGCTGGCGCAGCGGATGGGGGACGGCCTCGCGCACGTCCACCTGGCGGACGGCACCGGCCTCCCGAAGGACGAACACCTGGTACCCGGCCGCGGCGGCCAGCCGTGCGCCGAACTGCTCGAGAAGCTGGTCAGCAACGGTTTTTCCGGCCAGATCGTGCTGGAGATCAACACCCGGCACGCCGTCACGGCCGCCCAGCGCGTCCGCGACCTGGCCGAGGCGTTGTTGTTCGCCCGGTTCCACCTCGGGCAATAACCGCACCCGGTATAGCTACTCCCGAGTGCATTTCCGCCGGTACAACCCGTAAAGTTCGGACCGTGAACCCGTCGCTCTCGTTGCTCGTCACCTATCCGGATTCCCGAAATGGCGCGGACCGTTCGTGAGCGCAATGGACGGCACCGCCGTGTCCTTCGACACGGCGAGTGCGGCGCGGTCGCTGGGGGACGGCACCTTCACCGCGGTGCTGCGTGCGGAATGGGCCATCGGCTCCCACCCGCACGGGGGTTTCCTGCTCGCCCTGCTGGCCAGGGCGGCGATCGCCGCCCTGCACGAGCGCGGTGAGCCGCACGCGGAGCCGCTGGTCGTCAGCGCGGAGTTCCTGCACGCGCCCGCGCTCGGCCCGGTGCTGCTGCGCACGGACGTCCGCAAGGTCGGCCGCCGCGCGACGGTGGTCGAGGTCCGCCTGGAGCAGCGTGGCCGCAGCTGCGTCGAAGCCAGGGTGACCACGGGCCGGCTGCCGATGCGCCGCCCGGAGTGGACGGACGTGCCGTCGATGCCTGCCGAGCCGCCACCGGGCGCGCTGGCGATGGCGGAGAGCACGGAGGGGCCGTTCAACCTGGCCAAGGGGTGCGAAGTCCGCCTCGACCCGGCGACGGCGGGCTACCTGGCCGGCCGCACGGGCGAGCCACCCCGGATGCGGCTGTGGGTCCGGCCCCGGCACAGCCTGGTGGACCCGTACTTTTCGCTGCTGGCGTCGGACGTGAACCCGCCGGTCGTGATGAACCTGGGCCGGATCGGCTGGGCGCCGACCGTGCAGCTGACGGCGTTGCTGCGGACGAGGCCGGCGCCGGGCTGGCTGCGCGTGGTGGTGGAGTCTCGGTCGGTGCACGAGTCCTGGTTCGATTCGGACGCGACGGTGGTGGACGCCCAGGGGCGGCTCGTGTGCCAGGCCCGGCAGCTGGGCCTGGCCCCCGCCCCGGGCGGCTGAGCCCCGGCGGGGTTTGGCACGCTTGGCCCATGACGGTCATCGCGGTGCTGGGTGCGGGCAAGATCGGCGAGGCGTTGCTCTCGGGGCTGCTGCACGGCGGCCACGAAGCCGGCGACCTCCTCTTCACCGAGCGGTACCCGGCGCGCGTCGAGGAGCTCACCAGCCGCTACGGCATCCGCGGCGTCGAGGTCGAGGAAGCCGCCAAGCGGGCCGACATCCTGGTCGTCGCCGTGAAGCCGCAGGACATCGAGCCCGTGCTCGACGAGCTCGCGCCGCTGCTCGGGGCGTCGTCGCTGGTCGTGTCGCTGTGTGCCGGGCTGCCGACTTCGCTGTACGAGCGGCGGCTGGCCGAAGGCGTGCCGGTCGTGCGGGTCATGCCGAACACGCCGATGCTGGTCAACGAGGCCATGAGCGCCATCTCCGCCGGCCGGTACGCGACCGCCGAGCACCTCGCCGTCGTGCGCGACCTGCTCTCGCACGTCGGGCAGGTCGTCGAGGTGCCCGAGAGCCAGCAGGACGCCGTGACGGCGCTGTCGGGGTCTGGGCCTGCGTACTTTTTCTACCTGGTCGAGGCCATGATCGACGCCGGGATCCTGCTGGGCCTGCCCCGGGCACTGGCCGGCCAGCTGATCATCCAGTCGGCCGTCGGCGCGGCGAAGATGCTCGCCGAATCCGACGAGCACCCGGTGCTGCTGCGCGAGGCCGTGACATCACCGGCCGGGACGACCATCAACGCCATCCGCGAGCTGGAGAAGCACGGGGTGCGGGCCGCCCTGCTGGCCGCCATCGAGGCGGCGAAGGACCGGTCGGTGGAGCTCGGCAAGGCGCACGAGGGCTGACGCGGCGGGCGGTTCGCTCGCTCGTGTGCCGCGCGCGCCGCGGGTCCGGGCTCGCGCCGGAGCAGCTCGGCTGGCTGGTCGGCCTGGTCCGCGGGTGGGCCGTAGTCGAGGAGTTGCCATCGAGGCGGCGAAGGACCGGTCGGTGAAGCTCGGCAAGGCCCGATTTCGCCGGAAAGGGCGATTGCCCCGGTCTTGCACGCGCGGGTGCTTGTGCGTTAGCGCAGGTAGGAGCCCATCTCGGTGACAGGCGTCGCATTAGTCCCACCAGTCCCGCTACTCTCGATAGAGCACGTGCGTGTCGATACCACAGGTGGGGAAGCCTCGTGGCGCGACACGTGTCGAAGGACGCGGTAAACATGTCGCCGAACAAGAAGGAGGATTTGCCCGCTGTCGGGCAGGTCCAGTTCCTGACGGTCGCCGAAGTGGCCACGCTGATGCGGGTCTCCAAGATGACCGTCTACCGTCTCGTGCACTCGGGTGAGCTGCCCGCCGTCAGGGTCGGGAAGTCCTTCCGGGTGCCGGAGAAAGCAGTGCACGAGTACCTCCAGGGTGCCTATTACGACGTAGGCTGACCGGCCGCCGGGCACGCCGTGGCCAGCGGCGCGCAGCGCTACGACGTGCCCGCCGACCGGCCCGCCACGCGTAACGGGTAACCTGGAAAACCGCTCGTGCCTGTGCGCTCCACCCGTTGGACGCTGCGCCGGGCAGCGTGACCGACGTCGACCTAAGGAGCGCCCATGGGCTCTGTGATCAAGAAGCGCCGCAAGCGCATGTCGAAGAAGAAGCACCGCAAGCTGCTTCGCCGTACGCGCGTCCAGCGTCGTAAGGCCGGCAAGTAAGCCTGCTGAGCGTGACCGTGGCCCGTCCAGTCTCTGGACGGGCCACGTCCATTTGGTGGGCACGTGCCGCCCGTTCGAGTGAGGCGTTCGTCGCTTTCCGGGGAAACCGGTGTTAATAGCACGTGAGACGGCCCGGAGCTACCACTGAAGAGCGGTAACATCTCAAGGGCGTCCGCGCGATGCTTCCAGTGAGTGCAGGTTCGCGCGCCTCGGGTGACCGTCCACCCCCCACTTGCCCCACGCCGCAGGGAGTCGCATGCCGTCGAACATCGTGCTCGTCACCGGGGTCGCCGGCGAACTGGGCGGGAAACTGCTCGCCCGGCTGGGCAACAACCCCGACTTCGAACGGGTCATCGGTGTCGACACCGTCCCGCCCGACAAGGCGGTCCTGCAGCGCATGGGGCACGCGGAGTTCGTCCGCGCGGATATCAGGAACCCGTTGATAGCCAAGGTGATCAGCACGGCCAAGGTGGACACGGTGGTGCACGCGTCCGTCACCGCGCACCCCGCCGGGCCAGGCCGTCGCACGGCGATCAAGGAAGTCAACGTCATCGGCACCATGCGGCTGCTCGCCGCCTGCCAGCGCTCGCCGCAGGTCCGGAAGCTGGTGGTCAAGTCGACGGCGGCCGTCTACGGCGCCGGCGCCCGCTCGCAGGCGGTGTTCACCGAGGACTCCGAGCTCATCCCGACGTCGACCAGCGGGTACGCGAAGGACGCCGTCGAGATGGAGGGGTACGTGCGCGGCCTGGTGCGCCGCCGCCCGGACATCACGACCACGCTGTTCCGCTTCGCCAACATCATCGGCCCGGAAACCGACACAGTGCTGGCGCGCTACTTCGCGCTGCCGGTGGTGCCGACGGTCTTCGGCTACGACGCCCGCATCCAGCTGCTGCACTCCGCGGACGCGCTGTCCGTGCTGGAACGGGCGACCCTGCACGACAAGCCCGGCGTGTTCAACGTCGGCGCGGAGGGGGTACTCACCCTCTCGCAGGCGATCCGGCGAGCCGGCCGGGTCGAGCTGCCGATGCCGCGGAGTGTGGTGCCGTCGGTCGGCAAGGTTCTGCGCGGCGCCCGCGTCGTGGACTTCTCCGCCGACCAGGTCCGGTTGCTGAACTTCGGCCGGGTCGTCGACATCACCAAGCTGAAGCAGGAGTTCGGGTACACCCCGCGGTGGACCACGCGCGAGGCGTTCGACGACTACATCGTGGGACGCGGGCTCCGTCCGGTGCTCGACGGCGGCAAGCTGGCCGGACTGGCCGGCAAGGTGCTCGTCGCCGCGGCGACGGGGCAGAGCCGATGAAGGGCTTTTCGGGGGTCCGGGTGGCGGAGCCCCCGGCCCGGAGCGAAGCTCCGATTGTTACAGGCAGGCCACACGACTTGGACGACTTCGGAAGCGAGGCGGGAACGGTGGGCGGTGCCGAGGCGCAGGTCATCCCCCTGCACGGACCGGGCCGGGAGAAGCCGGAAGCCGTGGAGGCCGAGCGCGACCTCCGGGAACAGGAGCAGGCGCCGGTCGTTGCCTTCCCCGGCGGCGTCGAGCGGCCTTCCCCGGCGGCGCCCCGGCCGGAAGAGTCGCTTTCGGACGCCGCGCGTTCGGCGCTCGGCTTCCTCCGCGACCGGCTGACCGGCGACTACACGGTCGACGAGTTCGGCTTCGACGCCGAGCTGACCGAGGCGGTGTTCCTCCCGCCGCTGCGCGCGCTGTACAAGAAGTGGTTCCGCGTCGACACCTACGGCGTCGAAAACCTCCCGGAGACCGGCGGTGCGCTGCTGGTGTCCAACCACTCGGGCACGATCCCGCTCGACTCCCTGATGACGGCGGTGGCGGTCCACGACGAGACCGGCGGCCGCCACCTGCGCGGCCTCGGCGCCGACCTGGTGTTCCAGGTGCCGCTGGTGGGGTCGTTCGCCCGCAAGTCCGGCCAGACGCTGGCCTGCCACGCCGACGCCGAGCGCCTGCTGCGCAAGGGCGAGCTGGTCGGGGTGTGGCCGGAGGGCTTCAAGGGCGTCGGCAAGCCGTTCGCCTCCCGCTACAAGCTGCAGCGCTTCGGCCGCGGCGGCTTCGTGTCGGCCGCGCTGAAGGCGGGCGTGCCGATCATCCCGGTGTCGGTGATCGGCGCCGAGGAGATCTACCCGAAGCTCGGCGACATCAAGGTGCTGGCGCGGATGCTCGGCCTGCCGTACTTCCCGGTGACGCCGTTCTTCCCGATGTTCGGCCTGCTGGGCGCGGTCCCGCTGCCGACGAAGTGGAGCATCGAGTTCGGCGCGCCGATCGCGACGGACGCCTACGGCCCGGACGCGGTCGACGACCCGATGCTGGTGTTCCAGCTGACCGACCAGGTGCGCGAGTCGATCCAGCAGACGCTGTACCAGCGGCTTTCGCAGCGGAAGTCCGTCTTCCGCGGCTGAGCCCCGCCGCCGGGCTCAGCCGCCCAGCTGCGGGGTCAGCCGGCCAGTTCGCGGGTTTTCGGCCGGTAGCCCAGCCGTCCCCGGGTCGCGACGAGCAGCACCAGCGCCACCGCCGTCGAGGCGAGCAGGAACGCGTGCGTCGTGTCACGGACCGTCAGCGACGGGAACATCTCCGCCCAGGCGATGGAGAAGAAGTTGTTGACGCTGACGTGCAGCAACATCGCCAGCGGCAGGCTCTGGCCGGTGCGGTTGAACACCCAGGTCATGATGATGCTGAAGGTGACGCAGGTGGCGACGAACTCGAGCACCGTCAGCCAGGTGACGTCCGGCCAGCCACCCCACTCGCTGAAGAACAGCGGCAGGTGCCACACGCCCCAGAGCGGGCCGAGGATCAGCGTGCCGCCGAGCGGCCCGTAGCGCTGCTGGAGGCGGGGGAGGGCGAAGTCCCGCCAGCCGGGTTCTTCCGCGAGCCCGGTCGTGACCATCTGCAGCACCAGGCCCGGCAGGTAGGCCACCAGCGTCGCCACGGCCGGGACGACCGGGTTCTGCTCGGACAGCGCCATCGTGGTGAGGGTGAGCAGGGCGGGCACGCTGAGCACGACGCCGACGTACCAGAGCCAGCTGACCCGCCACCTGAACAGCCGCCCGGCCCAGCGGCGCAGGCCGGTGCGCCCGTCGGCGATCGCGGTGACCAGGAACGCGGCGCCGATCGGGCCGAGGTAGGCGCCCGGCAGGACGCCGGCGAACTGCGCGGTGCCGAGCAGTTCGGGGAACCGGAAGTGCAGGACGCCCAGTCCGTTCTCCGAGAGGATGTACGGCGTCCACGCCACCCAGCTCAGCAGGTTGGCCAGGAGGAAGAAGCACGTCAGCGGGCGTCTGCGGATGCTGTCCCGCAGCCCGCCCCCGCCGCCGGTCCGTTCTTCGATGTCCACTCGGGTCGCCACCGCACTGCCCTTCGCCGAAGCTGCTTTTCCCATGGGAAAAGCACACCAGCCGGCGGCGGTCGGGTCATTCCCGCGCGCACCCGAAACGGGGTAGTGCAGGCGCTACCGGCGGACGCCGCACTCACCGGCCGAGCCCGGCTCAAGTCTCAAGCGCCCCAATGTGGCATTGGGTGCGTTGGGTGCACCGAATGTGGCGTTGGGTGCGCTGGACGCACCGAATGTGGCGTTGGGTGCGCTGGACGCACCGAATGTGGCGTTGGGTGCGCTGGACGCACCGAATGTGGCGTTCGGTGCGCTGGACGCACCGAATGTGGCGTTCGGTGCGCTGGACGCACCCAACGCCACATTGGGGCGTGTTCGGCCCGGGCTCAGCGGCGGCGGTAGGCCATCCCGGCCGCCACGGCGCCGGCCAGTGCCCCGGCGCCCAGCACCGACGGCACGCCGATCTTCGCCGCCTTGCGGCCCGTGCGGAAGTCGCGGATCTCCCAGCCGCGGGCCCGGGCCACGTCCCGGAGGCCGCCGTCCGGGTTCACCGCCACCGCCGTGCCGACCACCGACAGCATCGGGATGTCGTTCGCCGAGTCCGAGTACGCCGTGCAGCGCTTGAGGTTCAGGCCCTCGCGGGAGGCCAGCGCCCGCACCGCGTGTGCCTTCGCCCGGCCGTGCAGCAGGTCGCCCACCAGGCGGCCCGTGTACACGCCGTCCCGGGTTTCGGCCACCGTGCCCAGGGCACCCGTGAGACCGAGCCGCCGCGAAATGATCGCCGCCAGCTCGATCGGCGTGGCCGTCACCAGCCAGACCCGCTGGCCCGCGTCCAGGTGCATCTGGGCGAGCGCGCGCGTGCCGGACCAGATCTTGTCCGCCATCAGCTCGTCGTAGATCTCTTCGCTGATCGACGTCAGCTCCGCCACCGTGCGGCCGGCCACAAAGGACAGTGCGCGCTCGCGGTGGGTCTTGATGTCCTCTTTGTTCTCGCGGCCACCGAGCCGGAACTTGATCTGGCCCCACACGAAGCCCGCCAGGTCGGACGACGTGAAGAACTTGCGCGCCGCCAGGCCGCGGGCGAAGTAGAAGATCGACGCGCCCATCATCATCGTGTTGTCGACGTCGAAGAAGGCGGCCGCGGTCAGGTCCGGGGGCGCGGGCGGGGCCGGCGGTTCGGACAGGGCGTGCGCGGCCTCGGCCGACGCCTCGCCCGCCAGCTCGGCGAGCCGTTCGAGCTCCTGACTCTTGTCCTTGCCACGCCAAGCTGACACGTACACCGCCTCCACGTCTCCTTCGCACAGCGTAGCGAGCCGCCCACCGTGTCGTCGCAGGTGTGGGCCGGACCTCAGCCGATGACGATCGGCGGCAGGCCCGGCAGCAGGGGCGGGACCGAGATCAGCGGCGGCTGGGACGTCGTCGTGGTCGGCGACGGCGGCCGGGACGACGTCGCCGGCCCGCCATACACCGGGGGTGGCGTCACCCCGCCGGTCGGTGCCGGGATGCCCGGGGTCGCCGCGGCGTCCGACGGCGGCAGCTGCGTGCCCGTCGCCGTCGGGGACGTGCCCTCCGCCGACGAGGGCGAGACCGGCGCCGTCGTCGGCTGGCCGCCTGCGGCCGGGGCGGGCCGCTGCGTGCACGCGCCGGTCGCCGGGAGCGGGCCCAGCTCGTCGGACGCGCCCGTGGTGATCTGGTAGCAGTTCATCCGCGCCACCAGCCCGGTCGTGCGCTCCTGGACCTTGCCCAGCAGGTCACGGACGTCGCCGAACACCGGCGCCGCGTCGGCCGGGAGCGGCTGCGCGGTCAGCCGCGCCGCCTGGTTGCGCGCCCACAGCCGCAGGTCCGACAGCGCCTGCGTGCCGCCGCCGTCGCTGGTCGCGACGGCGGACAGCTGGGCGACGCCGGCCTGCAGGTCGGCGGCGAAGTCGTCGTACGCCGTCCGGTAGTCGGCCTCGCTCCCGCCTTCGGCGGCCAGTTCGCCCAGCTCGGTGATCCGGTTGGTGGCGAACTCGAGGTGCTTGTGCGCCTTCTCCTGCTCGCCGAACGTCAGGCCCAGCGCCGTCGACTCGCCGGCTCGTTTGACGCCGTACAGCGGGTCACCGGGCAACGCGCTGCGCGAGAGCACCAGCGTCAGCCCCGACAGCACCAGGAAGAGGAACAGCGCGGCGGCCACCAGGTCGGCGGTCCGCGGCCGCCACCTCCGACGTGGGGTGGTGGCCGCCGCCGTCTCCAGGCGGCCCGCGATCTCCGCGCGGATCCGCTGCCGGGTCTCCAGGTCCGGGGCACCGGCCGCGCCGAGGTCGCGCAGGGCGCCGACGAGGGCGAGCTCGTCGGCGAACTCGTCGTCCCGGCGTACCGGCGACGGCTCCAGGGCACGCGCGAACCGCTCGATCTCGGCTCGCTCACGCGCAAACCTCACGGCGCTGCTCTCTCCATCCGGGCCTCGGCCGGCCTGACACCGGTCCATGTGGGGTAACGATCCGGAGGCCGCCAGGGTTACCGGTTTCGGTCGACGAACGGAAAAGTTCGCGGGTTCAGCGCAATCCGGTGGGCAGAAGTTGTGCCAATCGGCGTACCGCGCGGTGCTGGAGCGCCTTGATGGCGCCTTCGTTGCGGTTCATGATCTCGGCCGTCTCGGCCACCGACAGGCCCTGCAGGAACCGCAGGACGATGCATTCCCGCTGGTCGTCGCCCAGTTCCGCGACGCAGCGCAGGAGCTCCGCGCGGGTGGCGCGGCTGATCGCCTCCTGCTCGGGGCCGGCCTGGGCGGCCGCGCCGACGCTGAACGGCGCCGAACCGGGCTCGGTGACCTCGTCGGTGACCACCTCGAGCTTGAACCGGCTCGACTTCACGTGGTCGAGCACGAGGTTGCGGGCGATGGTGACGAACCAGGCCCCGACGTCACGGCCCTGGTAGCTCACCGACGTGATGCGGCGCAGCGCGCGCAGGAACGTCTCGCTGGTGACGTCCTCGGCGAGGTCGCGGTCGCCGAGGCGGAACAGCACGTACCGGTAGACGACGTCGACGTAGCGGTCGTAGAGCCGGCCGAACGCGGACGAGTCGCCGTCCTGCGCGGCCCGCACCAGGTCCCAGGCCTCGGCCTTCGCCGCCTCGGCGCGCTCGTCGTCGGCCGCCTGCCTGCTCAGCGGCACAGCGGACGTCCGGCCGAAGACGCGCTCGGCGAACATGAAGACGGGCCCACGGCTCACGGCGGTCGGCACGGTCATCGGGCGGCACCTCCGGCGGTGGCTTCGACCCAGCGGGCCTGGGAACCCCCGGAATCCGGACGAGCAGGGGCCGGCCGGCTCGCATGCCCCACGACCTCGTGGGCAGGCAAGTTCCTCACGGCGACTCCCTCTCTCCGGTCGCTCCGGTGATCATCGACACCGGCGCGACGCAGTGCAGCATACGTGTAGTTACCGCTAAGTAGGTAGTGGTTCCGGGGTTGCGCAGACGCGACGCTCGCGGTCAGCACCCATGACGTCGCTTCAGATGACAGACTTGCAACGGTTCACGCCGAGCGAGGAGAGGTGGTTCGCGGGTGAGTGCTCCAGAGGGGACGCAGCCGGGGGTCGGCGGGCTGCTCACACGGGCCGCGGCGACGTGGCCGGAGCACCCGGCCGTGCTCGAAACCGGCACCGGACGCGGCCTGACGTACCGCGAGGCCGACGCGGCCGCCCAGGCCCTGGCCCGCCGGCTGGTGGCCGCCGGCGTCGGCCCCGGCGACCGGGTCGCGCTGCGGCTGCCGACGTCGGTGGACTTCGTGGTCGCCTTCTTCGGCGCGCTGCGGGCGGGTGCCGTCGTCGTGCCGCTGTCACCGCAGGTGCCCGGGCCCGAGCTCGAGAAGCTGCTCGCCCACAGCGGCGCGAAGGTCGTCGTCCAGCGCGACGCCGAGGACGACCTCCCGGACGGCGTGAGCGTTGTCACGTCCGGGGGTGACCCGGACGGAGGAGGCGAGCCCGCCGACGCCGGCCGGTCCGGGGAGGACATCGCGGTCATTTCGTACACGTCCGGCACCACCGGGCCGCCGCGCGGGGTGATGCTGTCGCACCGCGCGCTGCTGGCGAACCTGGAGCAGATCAGCGCGCTCGAAGGCGCCCTCGAGCAGGACGACCGCGTGCTGATCACCATCCCGCTCTTCCACGTCTACGGCCTCGGCCCCGGCCTGCTGCAGGCCACCGCGGTCGGCGCGACCGCCGTGCTCTCGGAGCGCTTCGAAGCCCAGCGCACGCTGGACGACTGCGCCGAGCACCGCGTCACCTCGATCACCGGCGTCCCGACGATGTACGGCGAGTTCGCCGCGTTCGGCGCCGACGAGCTCCGCCGCGGCCTGGCCACCGTGCGGCGGATGACGTCGGGCGCCGCGCCGCTGCACCCGAAGGTGCTCACCGCCATCCGCGAGGCCACCGGCCTCGACGTCTACGAGGGCTACGGCCTCACCGAATGCGCGCCGGTGGTGACGTCCACGCTGGTCACCGGCTACCCGAAGCCGGGCTCGGTCGGGCGGCCGCTGCCCGGGATCGAGCTGCGGCTGGTGGACAGCGACGGCACCGACCAGGCCGTGCCGCTCGACCCGGACGACGTCGACGACGTCTTCGAGGCCGAGGGCGAGACCGGGCTGGTGTCGATCCGCGGCGCCAACCTGTTCTCCGGCTACTGGCCCGACGGCGACCACGGGCCGGACGACGAGGGCTGGTTCCGCACCGGCGACGTCGGCTACCTCGACACCGACGGCGACCTGCACCTGGTCGACCGGGCCAACGACCTGATCATCGTCAACGGCTTCAACGTCTTCCCGCGCGAGGTGGAGGAGGTCATCGGGCAGCTGGCCGAGGTGGCCGAGGCCGCGGTCGTCGGCGTCGTCGACGAGCGCAGCGGCGAGGCGGTCAAGGCCGTCGTCGTGCCCGCGGCCGGGGCCTCGCTGTCCGAGCAGCAGGTGGTCGACCACTGCGCGGCCCACCTGGCCGGGTACAAGGTGCCGCACCTGGTCGAGTTCGCCGAGTCGCTGCCGCATTCGGCGACCGGCAAGCTGCGCCGGGTCCGGTTGCGGTAGTACTGACGGCATGGCGCACGAAGTGACGGTGATGGGCCGGGACGGCTGCCACCTCTGCGAGGTCGCGGAGGCGGAGGTCGCGCGGATCTGCGGCGAGCTCGGCGTCGCCTGGACGGCCGAGGACGTCGACACCGACCCGGAGTGGCGGGCGGAGTACGGCGACCGCGTGCCGGTGATCCTGGTCGACGGCGCCGAGCACGGGTACTGGCGCGTCGAGGAGGACAGGCTGCGGCGCGCGCTGTCCTGATCCGGCGCCCGCAATGTCATGAAAGGGTCGTTCATGACGTCGGACGCCATGAACGACCCTTTCATGGCGTTCGGACCGGGCGCCGCGGCAGCCGTAACACGTCCGTAAGCCGGATCGGGCAGCCGCTTCCCGCGCCCGCTCCGAAGATGGAGGCGTGAGCACTCTGCAGGACGCGCCGCCGCGACAGCTTTCCCTGCCGGTCGCGACGCTGATCGGCCTCCTCGCCCTGGCCGCCGCGCTCGGCGTCGGGCACCTGGTCGCCGGCTTCGTCGGCTACACGGCGTCGCCGTTCATCGCGGTGGCGAACTACGTCATCGACCACAGCCCGACGGTGCTCGTGAAGTGGGCCGAGCGGACGCTGGGCACCTGGGACAAGCCGGTCCTCAAGATCGGGCTCGCGGTGGTGCTGGTGCTGTGCGCGCTGCTGGCCGGGCAGCTGTCGCGCCGGACGCCGCGGGCCGGGCAGGTGCTCGTCTTCGTGCTCGGTGCCGTCGGGGTCGCGGCGGTGTACGTGCGCAGCGACCTGGGCCAGGTCTCCCTGCTCGCGCCGGTCGCCGCCCTGGTCGCCGGCCTGGCCGTGTTCACCTTCCTCCACCGGAGGGCACTTTTACGTGAAAGTGCCCCCTCGGAGGTTTCGGGGGGAGGCTTGGCGGGGGCGTCGCGGCGGAAGTTCCTGCGGGCCGGGGTCGGCGTGGCCGCCGGGTCGGGGATCGCGGCCGTCGTCGGCCAGGTGGCCGGGACCAGCACGAACGCCGAGGACTCGCGGGCCGCCGTCGGGCCGCTCGTGCCCGCGCGCACCGAGCCGCCGCTGCCCGCGGACGCGGACTTCGCGAAGCTCGGGTCGCCGCCGTTCATCACGCCGAACGCGGACTTCTACCGCATCGACACCGCGCTGGTCGTGCCGCAACTGCGCGCCGAGGACTGGAGCCTGAAGATCCACGGGATGGTCGACCGCGAGGTGACCTTCTCCTACGCCGACATCCGCAACCGGCCGCTGGTCGAGCGCCGGGTGACGCTGGCGTGCGTGTCCAACGAGGTCGGCGGGCCGCTGATCTCGAACGCGGCCTGGCTCGGCGTCGACCTCGCCGACCTGCTCGACGAAGCAGGGGTGCAGCCGGGTGCGGAGCAGATGTTCGCCACCAGCGTCGACGGCTGGACGTGCGGCACCCCGGCGGCCGTCGCCCTCGACCGGACCCGCGGCGCGATGCTGGCGATCGGGATGAACGGCGAACCGCTGCCGGTCGAGCACGGCTTCCCGGCGCGGATCGTCATCCCCGGTCTCTACGGCTACGTGTCGGCGACGAAGTGGGTCGAGTCGCTGGAGTTCGCGAAGTGGGACGCCCGGCAGGCGTACTGGCTGAGCCGCGGGTGGGCGGAGCAGGCGCCGATCAAGACCGAGTCGCGGATCGACACGCCGAGCGGGTTCGCGGGTGTCACCGCGGGCAAGGTCCGGCTGGCCGGCACGGCGTGGGCGCAGCACATCGGGATCGCGAAGGTCGAGGTCCGGCTGGACCAGGGGGAGTGGCGGGAGGCCACGCTGTCGGCCGAGGTGAGCAAGGACACCTGGCGGATGTGGTGGATCGAGCTCGACGTGCCGAAGGGCACGCACCAGGCGTCGGTCCGGGCGACCGACCAGGGCGGCTACACGCAGACGGAGAACCGCGCCGACCCGGCCCCGGACGGCGCCACCGGCTGGCACTCGGTGACCCTCGACGCCCGCTGAGCCCGTCGCCCGATGTGGTGAGTGCGGATGAGGCGGGCGAAAACCCCGGCGAAGATCACCGGATGAGCCCTTTCCGCCGGGTGGTCCCGCTGGCCGCGTCCCTGGCGCTGCTGGCCGGGTGCGACAACGGCATCCACGCCGGCGACGCGACCACCGGACCGGGTGCGACCTCCGTCACGCCGCCCGCCCCGGTGACCACCACCGCGCCCGTCGCCGGCCCGGGCGTCTTCGGGCCCGGCTGTGGCCAGCTTCGCGGCCGCTTGGCGGCCATGGCGGACCTGCCCGTCGTCCGCGCGGCGGCGGCGAGTGCCGTGCTCGGCGAGTGGGTCGAGGCGGTCGAAGCGGCCCACGCCGCCGACCCGCTCGACGGTGCGCGGGCCCTCACCGTCTTCGCGCCGGTGGACGCGGCCTTCGCGGCGGCCGGGCCGTCCGCCCGGCGGGTGTCCGTGCTCGACTACCACGTGCTCGACCAGCGCCTCGACGCCGCGGGCCTGCAGCGCGCGGGCGGCGCGCGAACCCGCGACGGCGGTGGCGGGCCGCTCGCGTTCGACGGCTCCGGCGAGCGCCTTGCCGTCAACGGCGTGCCGGTCCTCTGCGGCAACATCCCGACGAAGAACGCGACCCTGTTCGTGATCGGGCAGGTCCTCACGCCGGGCACCATCCCCGGCTGAAAGCGCGCCGCGATCGGTCCGCCGGTGCCGCTCGTCGGGTCGGGTGGCCCGTTCGCCGCGCCCCCGTGGACCGGCAGTCGATCACCGCCGGACCGCGCCGAAGCGGAAAGTGCCTGGCGGACAAGGATTCTGACGTCGCGTCATGATCCCGCGGCCCGCGGAACCGCCTCCGACCAGTGACTTTGTGCGTGCGTTCACAAGTGGTCTACCGTAGGGCCATCGCCCGGGACGGGCCGGTATCGAACCGGACACCGGGTCCTGGGTCAAGACACAGTTCCGAATGGCGATGGCCGCCAGACGTGCACAGCGGGCAGGAGACGACGGCGTGGTGACACAGCGGGGGAGGCGCGACGCGGCGGACTCCCCGGGCCGGGCGCCCCGGCGGCCCCGCCGTCCGGCAGGCCCGGACGCCGACAACGCCCCCACCGCCGAGATGCCCGCGGTGCCCGCCGGTGAGCCGGGCCGCAACGGGGATGCCCCCGAGGCCGTCCGGGCGAAGTCCATCCCCGAGGCCGCCGTCGCGCGGCTCGCCGTCTACCTGCGCGTGCTGTCCGGGATGTCCGAACAGGGCGCGACGACCGTGTCCAGCGAAGAGCTGTCGCAGGCGGCCGGCGTCAATTCCGCGAAATTGCGCAAAGACCTCTCCTATCTGGGCTCCTACGGCACCCGCGGCGTCGGCTACGAGGTCGGCGTCCTGGTCAGCCAGATCGAGCGCATCCTGGGCCTGACCCGCCAGCACAAGGTGGCCGTGGTCGGCATCGGGAACCTGGGCCACGCGCTGGCCAACTACGGCGGCTTCCCGGGGCGCGGCTTCCCGGTCGAAGCCCTGTTCGACCTGGACGCGGACCTGATCGGGGTGCCGGTCGGCGGCCTCCCGGTCTCGCACATGGACGACATCCCGCGCATCTGCGCCGAGCGCGGCATCTCCATCGGCGTCATCGCCACCCCGCCCACCGCGGCGCAGTCGGTGTGTGACCGGCTGGTCGCGGGCGGTGTCCAGTGCATCCTCAACTTTGCTCCCGTCGTGCTGCAGGTTCCTGCTCACATCGAGGTCCGCAAAGTGGATTTGGCCGTGGAGCTGCAGATACTCTCGTTCCATGTGGCCCGCCGAGCGGACGACGCCGCCGGTAATCAGGGCAATTCCGGGTTACCGGGTGGGGTTCTCCAGGCCGAGAATGGGAACGGCAGGCGGAACGGCTCGGGTCCGGACGGCGGACGGGAAATGGTGGTGCGCTCATGAGCGAGCTTGCGAGTGAATCAAACAACACAGCGCTCGCCGCTCAGGCCACGCCGAGCGTTAGCGAGGTGTGCGCATGAGTTTCCTAAGTCAACCCTTCCACTGTGTTGATCTTGGTGGTGGTGTGGTGGATGGCAGGGTCGTAGCAGGTTCTGTCGCGCCAGCAGGCCCAGATGACGCGCAGCCAGGCGCGGGCCAGGATCCGCACCGCGTGGGGGTGGCGTTTGCCTCGGGAACGCGCGTTGTTGTAGATCGTGGCGGCCCAGTCGCTGTCGTGCCGGCTGTTGTCGGCGAAGGTCATCAGGGCTTGCCGGGCTCGGCGGTTGACCGCGTGCCGGAAGTTGACCTGGCGGTGTTTCCCGGATTCCTTGGTGACCGGTGCCGCACCGGTCTCGGCGGCCAGTTGCGCGCAGCCGTTGGCGCGTTCGAGCATGGGGCCGATCTCACCGATGACTTGACCGAGGTTGACGGAGCCGATCCGGGGCAGTCCGGCGATCAGTTCGGCCCAGGGATGCGTCTTGACTGCCTCGGCGATGGCGGCATCCAGTTCGCGGATGGTGACACGCAGGGACCGCACCAGCTGCACTTGGACACCGACCAGCCGGGTGATCACAGTCCGGCCCAGCCGGGAGGCCGCCGCGGGGGCGGTGCGCAGCCGCTCGATCAGCGCACTGCCGGGTCGTTTGCCGGAGTAGCCGTGGCGTTTGCAGAACGCTTCCAGCCGGCCGGCGGTCAAGCGGGCCGCGTCCGCGGGCGTGGGGTAGCGGTCCAGGAAGGCCAGGGCGATGTCACTGTCCAGGCTTGCGAACACGGCTTTCCCGCCGGGCCAGTGCTCATCCAGCAGCGCAGCGAGCTGGTTGACCGCCGCGACGCGCGCTTCGACGTGGTCGGCGCGTTGCCGGGTCAGCGCTTGCAGCTCCAGTGTCTCGGGCAGCGTGGGTGTCAAGGTCCGCAGCTGGTGGCCGTCGGTGCGCAGGTAGTCCGCGAGTTTGAACGAGTCGCCGGGGTCGCTTTTGGCCCGGGCTGCGCCCCAGCGGGGCCGGACGGCGTTGAAGGCGTTGGGGTGTATGGGAATCACGGGGTGCCCAGCAGCCAGCAGCCGGTCCACGACCAGTCCCCGGGTGGTCTCGATCGCTACCGGCAGCCCGGCCGGATCGCCGTGGCGGCGCAGCCTGGCCAGGGTGCCGGCAATTCCGGTTTCGGCGTGGGCCAGCGCCCATCGGTCGGTCCTCGTCCCGGCCTGGTCGATCACGGTCACATCGTGCGAGCCGCTGGCCCAGTCCCATCCCGCGAACACGCGCGCGGTGCTCCTTCTCTGACGGTGAAGGACCCGCTCGGTGGTGAGGACGCTGTCCGGAAGCTCATTAATCGGCCCTCGGCCAGGTCGGGGCATGTTCCTAAGGCCGGTAAAGCGGCCTCGGCCCGGCGGGGCTGGCAGTACTCATGCTGGCCGTCAAGCGGCACGCACGCTAGGCCATGCACCCACCGGGACCGAGTGGTCACAACCCTATCGGTTCGGGCTGCAGAAGGGATGGTGGCCTAATGAGCGTGTTGGCGGTCGGTCTCTCGCATCGGAGTGCGGAGCTGAGCACGCTCGAACGCGTCGCGATCCCCGCGCCCGAGATCGGCAAGGTGCTCGACGAGCTGCAGCAGGCCACACACGTCAGTGAGGTCATGCTCGTCTCGACCTGCAACCGGATCGAGGTCTACGCGGTCGTCGAGACCTTCCACGGCGGCCTCAACGACGTCTCCGAGGTGCTCGCCCGCCAGGCCGGGATGGCCCCCGCCGAGCTCTACGACAGCCTGTACGTCCACTACGCCGGTGCCGCCGTCGAGCACCTGTTCTCCGTCACCTCGGGCCTGGACTCGATGGTCGTCGGCGAGACGCAGATCCTCGGCCAGATCCGGTCCGCCTACGCCACCGCGCGCGAGGCCGGCACCGTCGGCCGCACGCTGCACGAGCTGATCCAGACCACCCTGCGCGTCGGCAAGCGCGTGCACACCGAAACCGGGCTCGACCAGCTCGGCGCGTCGGTCGTGTCCGAAGCGCTCGCCGCGGCCGGGGACGTCAGCGGCAAGCACGCCGTCATCGTCGGCGCCGGCTCGATGGGCGCGCTGAGCGCGTCGCAGCTGCGGAAGGCCGGGATCGGCGAGATCACCGTCGCCAACCGCACCGACGCCCGCGCCCGCCGGCTCGCCGCGAACGTCACCGAGCAGGGCGTGCCGGCCCGCGCGGTCCCGCTGTCCGCCGTCGCCGACGCGGTCCGCGAAGCCGACGTCGTGATCTGCTGCACCGGCGCGCAGGACGCCGTCTTCGGCCCCGAGCACGTGCTGCCGCGCGGCGGCCGCGCCCTCGTCGTCTGCGACCTCGGCCTGCCCCGGGACGTCGACCCCGAGGTCGGCGAGCTCGACGGCGTCCGGGTGGTCGACCTGGCCACCATCCAGCGCCGGATGCGCGAGGCGGGCACGCCGACCACCGAGCGCCAGACCGCCAAGGCGACCGGGATCGTGCTCGACGAGGTGCGCGAGTACCTCGCCGGGCAGCGCAGCGCCGAGGTGACGCCGACCGTGACCGCGCTGCGCCGCCGCGCGGCCGAGGTCGTCGACGCCGAACTGCTCCGGCTGGACAACCGCCTGCCCGAGCTGGACGGCGCCGTCCGCGAGGAGGTCGGCCGCACGGTCCGCCGGGTGGTCGACAAGCTGCTGCACGCGCCGACGGTGCGGGTCAAGCAGCTGGCCGCCGAGACGGCCGACACCGACTACGCGAACGCGTTGCGTGAACTGTTCTGCCTCGACCCGCAGGCGCCCGCCGCGGTGGCGAGCCCGAAGCCCCCACCAGAGAAGAAGTAGTAGTGACCAGAGTCATTCGCATGGGCACGCGCGGTTCGAAGCTCGCGCTCGCCCAGACCGGGACCGTCGCCGACGCCCTGCGCGCCACCGGCGCCGAGGTCGAGATCGTCAAGGTGACCACGCCCGGTGACCAGTCCTCCGCCCCGATTCCCACGATCGGGGTCGGCGTCTTCACGTCGGCGCTGCGGGAAGCGTTGCAGCGCAACGAGGTCGACGTCATCGTCCACTCGTACAAGGACCTGCCGACCGCACCCGAACCGGGCATCACGCTGGCCGCCGTGCCGCCGCGCGAGGACCCGCGGGACGCGCTCGTCGCGCGCGACGGGCTGACGCTCGGTGAGCTGCTGCCCGGCTCGAAAGTGGGCACCGGCTCCCCGCGGCGCACCGCGCAGCTGCAGGCGCTGGGTCTCGGTTTGGAAATCGTGCCGATCCGCGGCAATATCGACACCCGCATGCGCAAGGTGTCCGACGGCGAGCTCGATGCCGTGGTGCTCGCGCGTGCCGGACTGGCCAGGATCGGCCGGGCCGAGGCGATCACCGAGACCCTCGACCCGATCCAGATGCTGCCCGCGCCCGCGCAGGGTGCGCTGGCGGTGGAGTGCCGGGCGGGAGACGTGGACCTCGAGCAGCTGCTCCGGTCCACTTTGGACGACGAGGGCACGCGGGCCGCGGTGACGGCCGAGCGTTCCCTGCTGGCCGCGCTCGAGGCGGGGTGCAGCGCGCCGGTGGGCGCGCTCGCCGAGATCGTCGAAGATCTCGACGCCGAGGGCAAGGTCGTGGAACGGATCTCGCTGCGCGGCACCGCCGCCGCGGAAGGCGAGAACGGTGCGGTGGACATGGTCCGGGCCATCGCACTGGCCGACAAGGACCAGGCCGCCCAGCTGGGCAAGGACCTGGCCGCCGAGCTGCTGGACCTGGGAGCCGGAGCCCTCTCCGGCCCTGCTCAATAGCGCTCTCGCGAGCGCTTTCGAAGGCTGTAGCTCTGAAAAGAGTGCTTCGAAAAGACCTTTATAGGAGATCTGCGGCCGCGCGATCGGGCACGGCCGCCGCAAGAGGAGAAACGCACAGATGACCCCCGCGCGAAAGACCACCGGGCGCGTAGCGTTCGTGGGCTCCGGCCCCGGCGACGCCGGCCTGCTCACGGTCCGTGCCCAGGAGCTGCTGACCAAGGCCGAGGTCGTGGTGACCGACCCCGACGTGCCGCAGTCCGTGCTGGCCATGGCCGCCGAGGGCGCCGAGGTCCGGCCCGCCGTCGGCGAGGCCGCCGAGGTCGCCAAGGACCTGACCACCGAGGCCAAGGCCGGCCGGCTGGTGCTGCGCCTGGTGGCCGGCGACCCGCTGACCACCCCGGCCGTGGTGGCCGAGGTCCAGGCGGTCGCGCGCACGAGCGCCGTGTTCGACGTCATCCCGGGTGTCTCCCCGGCCGCCGCCGTCCCGGCGTACGCGGGCGTCGCGCTGGGCGGCACGCACACCGAGGTCGACGTCCGCGGCGACGTCGACTGGGCGGCGCTGGCCGCCGCGCCCGGCCCGCTGGTGCTGCACGCGACGTCGGCGCACCTGGCCGAGGCCGCTTCGGCGCTGACCGGCAACGGCGTCCCGGCGTCCACCCCGGTCGCGGTCACCGCGAACGGCACCATCAACACCCAGCGCACCCTCGACACCACGCTCGAGAAGGTCGCCAACGACGCCGGCGAGCTCGTCGGGCCGCTGATCGTCACGATCGGCCAGGCCGCCGGGGCCCGCTCGAAGCTGTCGTGGTGGGAGTCGCGCGCGCTGTACGGCTGGAAGGTCCTGGTGCCGCGCACCAAGGAGCAGGCCGGCGAGATGGCCGAGCGCCTGCGCGGCCACGGCGCGACGTCGCACGAGGTGCCGACCATCTCGGTCGAGCCGCCCCGCAGCCCGGCGCAGATGGAGCGTTCGGTCAAGGGCCTGGTCGACGGCCGCTACCAGTGGATCGTCTTCACCTCCACCAACGCGGTCCGCGCGGTGTGGGAGAAGTTCGAGGAGTTCGGCCTCGACGCCCGCGCGTTCTCCGGCGTGAAGATCGCCTGTGTGGGTGAGTCGACCGCGGCGAAGGTGCGCTCGTTCGGCATCATCCCGGAGCTGGTCCCGTCGGGCGAGCAGTCGTCCGAGGGCCTGCTGGCCGAGTTCCCGCCGTACGACGACGTGCTCGACCCGGTCGACCGCGTGCTGCTGCCGCGGGCCGACATCGCCACCGAGACGCTGTCGGCGGGCCTGCGCGAGCGCGGCTGGGAGATCGACGACGTCACGGCGTACCGCACGGTCCGGGCCGCCCCGCCGCCCGCCGAGACCCGCGAGATGATCAAGACCGGCGGTTTCGACGCGGTCTGCTTCACCTCGTCCTCGACCGTGCGGAACCTGGTCGGCATCGCCGGCAAGCCGCACACCCGCACGCTGGTCGCGTGCATCGGCCCGAAGACCGCCGAGACCGCGGTGGAGTTCGGGCTCCGGGTCGACGTCCAGCCGGAGAAGGCGGACGTGCCGCACCTGGTGGACGCGCTGGCCGAGCACGCCGCCCGCCTGCGCGCCGAGGGTGCGCTGCCGCCGCCGCGCAAGGCGAAGCGGGCCCGCCGCTCCTGAAGTCCGATGTACTGAACGACTCGTTCATGTCGCCAGATGACATGAACGAGTCGTTCAGTGCGTTCGGCGCCTGGCCTGCGAGTCGCCGGCCGCGCGTTCGGCGATCGGGGCGGACCGCTGAGCACCCTTGCGGAACCCGGGCGGAAGCGTCGGGAGTAACTTGGTAGGGGTGTTCCCCGAGCATCGTCCCCGCAGGCTTCGCACCACCCCGGCCATGCGCAGGCTGGTGGGCGAAACGACGCTGCGGCCACGCCAGCTGATCCTCCCCATGTTCGTCGCCGAAGGGCTCGACGCGCCGCGGCCGATCGCGAGCATGCCCGGCGTCGTCCAGCACACCCGTGACACGCTGCGGAAGGCCGCCGTCGACGCGGTCAACGCCGGGGTCGGCGGGCTGATGCTGTTCGGCATCCCGGCCACGCGCGACGCCGACGGCTCCGGAGCCGTCGACGAAAACGGCATCCTCAACGTCGCCCTGCGCGACCTGCGCCACGAGCTCGGCGACGCCACCGTGCTGATGGCCGACACGTGCCTCGACGAGTTCACCGACCACGGCCACTGCGGCGTCCTGGACGCCGACGGCGCGGTCGACAACGACGCCACCCTGCGGATCTACGCCCAGATGGCGATCGCGCAGTACGAAGCCGGGGCGCACGTGCTCGGCCCGTCCGGGATGATGGACGGCCAGATCGGCGTCATCCGCCGGGCGCTCGACGAGGTCGGCCACAAGGACGCGGCGATCCTCGCCTATTCGGCGAAGTACGCCAGCGCGTTCTACGGCCCCTTCCGCGAGGCGGTCGACTCGCAGCTCAAGGGCGACCGCAAGACCTACCAGCAGGACCCGGGCAACGGCCGCGAGGCGCTGCGCGAGATCGAGCTCGACCTCGCCGAGGGCGCGGACATGGTGATGGTCAAGCCGGCGCTGGCCTACCTGGACGTCATCAAGGCGGCGGCGGACATCTCCCCGGTCCCGGTGGCGGCGTACAACATCTCGGGCGAGTACGCGATGGTCGAGGCCGCCGCGGCGAACGGCTGGCTCGACCGCGAGCGCACGGTCCTCGAGGTGCTGACGTCGATCCGCCGCGCGGGCGCCGACATGATCCTCACCTACTGGGCCGCGGAAGCAGCTGCGTGGCTGGACTGACCGGCTAGAGTCCTCACGTGGAAGACAAAGAGGACCTCACGGGTCTGACGGACGACGAGCGGCGCAAGAAGGGCCGCTCGCCCGACCCGGTGCTCCCCGGCGAGCGCGCGCCGAAGGCGACCCCGCCGCGGCCGGTGGCCGTTTCGTTCTGGTTGTGGCTGGCCGGCGGCGTGGTGCTGATCCTCGGGTACGTCCAGCTGATGGCCGCCAAGTCCGCGGTCGTCGACCGGTTCGTCGAGGGCACGAAGGACCCGAAGATCACGCGCCAGGTGATCGAGGACGGCGTCACGGCCATGCTGTGGTTCTTCCTCGCCGGGGCGGTCGTGTTCACCCTCCTGTTCCTGCTGTTCGCGTACAAGGCCCGCGAAGGCACCCGCTCGGCCCGGACGGTGCTCACCGTGCTGCCGATCGTGTTGCTGCTGCTGATCCTGACCTTCGCGCCGGTGCTGACGTACCTGACGCTGATCGCGGTGCTGCTGTTCGTGATCGCGCTGGTGCTGCTGTACCTGCCGTCCGTGAGCGGCTACTTCCCCAAGGTCGGCAAGAAGCTGTGAGGCTCTACGCCGAGTCCGGCGTGAGCTGGGCGGCGATCGGCTGGGGCCCGGCGTTCGCACTGGTGGGCGCACTGGCGGAGCTGGCAACGGGCGGCCCGGTGCACGTGGTGGGCTGGCTGATGGTCGGGTTCGCGCTCTGCGTGATCACGATGCCGTGGGTGTACGCCCGCCGCCGGTTCCTGTCCCTGGAGGTGACGTCCGAGCAGCTGCGCCAGGGCCGCGAGAAGGTCCCGGCGGCGCAGATCGCATCGGTGACGGACGTCGGCGCACCGGTGGGCGCACGTGTCCTGGGCGGCGGGTGGTCGGTGCCGCGGAAGTACGACGAGCTGCCGGTGAAGCTCGCGGACGGCACGGTGGTGCTCGCGTGGGCGAAGGACGTGGAAGCCCTGCGGGACGCGCTGGACCGGCTCGTCCGGGCGACGCCGCGGGAAGCATGAGAAAATCGGCACCGTGATCGACCTTCCGCAGCCCACCGGGGCCGAGCTCTGGCCGCCGGAAGAAGCCGGCCCCGCTGCCCGGCTGCACAAGCCGTGGCGGATGTTGGTCGCCGTGGTGGAGGTGCTGCTCGCCGTCGCCGCCGGGTGGGGCGCCTACGCCTGCTGGCGCTCCAGCGTCGCCACCGTCGTCACCACCACCGATGACGGTGCCGTGCTCGAGTCGCACCGGTACTTCGGGGGGATGCTCGTCGCCGCCATCGGGCTTGGGACCGTGGCCGCCCTGCTGCTCGTCGATGCGGTGCGTCAGCTCACGCTCGCCATCCGTGCGCGGAGTCCCAAGCCGAAGGCCTGATACACAGCTCGCGCACAGGCAACCAACAGTCAATTGCTAAGCGGCGGCACGAAAGTTGCCGCATGACGCGCGTGCGTGCCTCGAAGGCATGGGTGATCAACGGAGCTCTGGTCGTACTGCTGGCCGGGGCGGGATTCGGGATATACCAGGCATTCAGCCCCGAACCGAGCTCGGCGCAGGCGCAGTCGCGCAGCACCCCGGTGCGCCGGGCGACGGTCACCGAGACCGTCTCCGCCGCCGGGACGCTCGCCAGCAGCTACACCGGCGCTGCGAACTTCGCCACGGCAGGCAAGGTCACCTCGATCGATGTCAAGGTCGGTGACGTCGTCAGCGCCGGGCAGAAGCTCGCCACCGTCGACAGCACCCAGGCGGCGAAACAGCTTCAAGTCGCGAAGGCCAACCTCGCCGTTGCGCAGGACGGCCTCGACACCGCCGAGACCGCCGAAGACACCCCGGCCACCGGCCAGAACAGCCAGAACGCGCAGACCAACGCGGCCAACAACGTCACCTCGGCCCAGGCCAAGCTCGATCAAGCCGAGCTGGACGTCCAGACCGCGCAGCAGGCGCTCGACAACACCGTGCTGTACGCCCCCGGCGCCGGCACGGTCACCGCCATCAACGGCGCCGTCGGGCAGCAGTCCTCCAGCGGCTCCGGCAGCTCCTCGGCCACGAGCCAGTCGTCCAGCGGCAGTGGCCAGGGCGGCCAAGGCTCGCAGAATTCCAGCGCCGCCGCGTCCAGCAGCACCAGCAGCTCCGGGTTCATCACCATCACGAACCTGACCGGCCTGGTCGTCAACACCTCCGTCGCGGAGATCGACGTCAGCAAGGTCAAGGCGGGCCAGAAGGCCACCGTGACGCTGAACGCGCTGCCGGACAAGCCGATCCAGGCCACCGTGTCGAGCGTCAACCTGACCCCGACCACCAGCGGCAGCGTCGTCTCCTACGGCGCGCAGCTCGCGCTGGCCAGCCCGCCGGACGGGCTGCGGCCCGGCCAGTCGGCGAGCGTCGTCATCACCGTCGCCGAGGCGGACGACGCGCTGAGCGTGCCGGCCGCGGCCGTGCAGACCGTGGGCAGCACCAACCTCGTCACCGTGCAGGAAAACGGGCAGAACGTCACCCGCCAGGTGCAGGTCGGGCTGCGCGGCGAGTCGACGGTCCAGATCACCTCCGGGCTCACCGAAGGCGAGAACGTCGTGCTCACCGCGACCGCTTCGACCGGGACCACCGGCGGCACCGGCCGCACGGGTGGCGGCACCGGCGGGTTCCCCGGCGGCGGGACCGGCGGCTTCCCGGGCGGCGGCCAGCGCGGCACCGGCGGCGGCGGGTTCGGCGGCCGCGGATGAACCCGGTGATCGCGGTCTCCGCACTGCGCAAGACCTACGGCGACGGCGAGACGGCGGTGCACGCGCTGCGCGGCGTCGACCTCACCGTGTGGCCCGGCGAGTACGTCGCCATCATGGGCGCGTCCGGCTCCGGCAAGTCCACGCTGCTGAACATGCTCGGCTGCCTCGACGTGCCGACGTCCGGCCGGTACCTCCTCGACGGGTTCGGCGTCAGCAGGCTGAACGAACGGCAGCTGGCGTTGCTGCGCAACCGGAAGATCGGGTTCATCTTCCAGTCGTTCAACCTCGTGCCCCGGACGTCGGCTTTGTCCAATGTGGAACTCCCGCTGGTCTACAGTGGATTGAAGCGGTCGGAACGCCGCCGCCGCGCGCTCGCCGCGCTGGAGATGGTCGGGCTGTCCGATCGGGCCAAGCACCTCCCGAGCGAGCTCTCCGGCGGCCAGATCCAGCGCGTCGCGGTGGCGCGGGCGCTCGTCACCGGGCCGGCGATGCTGCTCGCCGACGAGCCCACCGGCAACCTCGACCGGCGCAGCACCGAGGACGTCCTCGGCGTCTTCGACCGGCTCAACCGCCTCGGCCGCACCATCGTCGTCATCACGCACGAGGACGAGGTCGCCGAGCACGCGCACCGCGTCGTCCGGGTCGACGACGGGCTCATCGTGTCCGACGAGGTCACCCGCGCGGTGGGGGCGGTCTCGTGAACGTCCTCGAAATCGTGCGGTTCGCCGTCCGCGGCCTCACCGCGAACAAGCTGCGCTCGGCCCTCACCACGCTCGGCATCACCATCGGCGTCGCCGCGGTGATCCTGCTGGTCGCGGTGGGCAACGGCGCGTCGGCGGCCATCGCCGCCAGCATCCAGGGCCTCGGCACCAACGTCGTCAACGTCTCCCCGGCCCGCGGCGGCGGCCAGGGCGCCGCCGCGCGGCCGCTGACCGTGCAGGACGCGCACGCCCTCGTCGACCCCGTCGGCGCCCCGGACGTCAAGGCCGCGTCCCCGGTGGTCAACACGACGGCCACCGCGACCTACGGGCAGACGTCCTACGACATCTCCAGCGTCGCCGGCACCGAGCCCGCGTACTTCACCACGACCAACCGCGAGCTCGCCCAGGGGCAGCTGTTCACCAGCGAGGACGTCACGGCCGCGCGCAAGGTCGTCGTGCTCGGCCCGACGACGGCGGAGTCGATCTTCGGCAGTACCGACCCGGTCGGCAAGAACGTCCTGCTGAACAGCATCCAGTTCACCGTGATCGGGGTGCTCCAGGCCAAGGGCAGCACCGGCCTGCAGAACGCCGACGACGTCGCCATCGCGCCGATCTCGGCGGTGCAGAACTCCCTCGCCGGGTACGGCAGCCTCAGCCAGATCGCCGTCCAGGCCACCAGCGCCGACTCCGTCTCGCTGGCCCAGTCCGAGATCACCGCCATCCTCAACGCCCGCCACGGCATCCGGCTCGGCGGCACCCCGGACTACCAGATCCAGAACTCGGAACAGCTCCTGGCGACCCGGACGTCGGCGACCGAGACGTTCACCGTGCTGCTGGCCGCGGTCGCGGCGATCTCGCTGCTCGTCGGCGGCATCGGCGTCACCAACATCATGCTCGTCACGGTCACCGAGCGGATCCGCGAGATCGGCATCCGCAAGGCCATCGGCGCCCCGCGCTCGGCCATCCTCGGCCAGTTCCTCGCCGAGGCGACCATGCTCAGCCTGTTCGGCGGGCTGCTCGGCGTCGCCATCGGGCTGATCGGCAGCCGGTTCACCATCTCCGGGATCAAACCCGTCATCGTGCCCTCGTCGATCCTGCTCGCCTTCGCGGTGTCCGCACTGATCGGGCTGTTCTTCGGCAGCTTCCCGGCGAACCGGGCCGCCAAACTGAGGCCCATCGAGGCCCTGCGTCACGAATAAGGAGTCCCCATGTCTTCCTCCGCCGACCCGGCACTTTCACGTGAAAGTGGCGCCTTGGAGCCGACCGCGGAACAGATCGTCGCCAGCCCGGCCGTCGACGGTGATCTGAACGCCGAGATGCGCCGCGCCGCCAAGCCGTTCTCTCGCACCACGCTGGTGCTGGCCGGGCTGGTCGTGTTCGCGATCGCGTTCGGCGGCGGTGCCTGGACGCACGCGGCGTTCGGTTCGTCCACCCCGGCTCGGCAGACCGGCGGCACGCAGGCTCGGGCACAGGGCGGGACCGGTCAGCAGGCCGGTGCCGGCCAGCAGGGCGGTGGGTTCCGCGGCGGCCGCGGCACCACGGGCACGGTCGACCACGTCGACGGCACCACCGTCTACGTCAAGACCGCACAGGGCGCCGACGTCAAGGTGTCCACATCGGACTCGACGGCCGTCGGGGTCACCCAGCAGGGCAAGCTGTCGGACCTCAAGCCGGGCGCGACGGTCGTCGTCCAGGGCCAGGCGGGCAGCGACGGCACGGTGGCCGCGCAGAGCATCACCCAGGAGGCCGGGCGCTAGTTGAGGACGACGACCGCGGTGTTGAGGGCCGTCGCGAACAGGATCCAGCCGAGGTAGGGCACCAGGAGCGCGGCGGCGGCCTTCGACCGGCGGCCGAACAGCACGATCGTCACCACCACGACGGCGTCGAGCAGCACGATGTCGGCCAGCGCGAGCCCGGCCGCGCGGCCCTCGAAGAACAGCGGCGTCCAGAGCAGGTTGAACAGCAGGCCGATGCCGTAGACGGCGAACCCGCGGGTCTCGCCGTCCGTGCGCCAGTACAGCCAGCCGGCCACCGCGATGGTGATGTACAGCACTGTCCACACCGGACCGAACACGGACGCGGGCGGGGCCCACGGCGGCTGCTCGAGCCGGGCGTAGACCTCCTTCGCCGACGTCGCGGCCAGGCCGCCGACCACGGCCACCACGGCGACGACGCCCAGGAAGCCGGCCAGCATGAGCCACTGGTTGCGGTGCGGGGCGCGTTCGGTCACCGGCTGTTTCCCTCCCGGGCGGCTGCCCGCCATCCTAGGCGGGTTTGGTTGACTGGACCCGTGAGCACTGGAACCGAGCAGTCCAAGGCATGGTTCGACCGCGCGAAGACGGCCATCCCGGGTGGGGTGAACTCGCCGGTCCGGGCCTTCAACTCGGTGGGCGGCACGCCCCGGTTCATGGTCCGCGGCGAGGGCCCGCACCTGTGGGACGCCGACGGCAACCGCTACGTCGACCTGGTGTCGTCCTGGGGCCCGATGATCCTGGGCCACGCGCACCCGGCGGTCGTCGAGGCGGCGCGCACGGCGGCGACGTCCGGCCTGTCGTTCGGCACGCCGACCATCGGCGAGGTCGAGCTGGCCGAGGAGATCATCGGCCGGGTCGAACCCGTCGAACGGGTCCGGCTGGTCAACTCCGGCACCGAGGCCACCATGAGCGCGATCCGGCTGGCCAGGGGGTTCACCGGCCGGTCGAAGATCGTGAAGTTCGCCGGGTGTTACCACGGTCACGTCGACGCGCTGCTCGCCCAGGCCGGCTCCGGCGTCGCGACGCTGGGGCTGCCGACGTCGCCCGGTGTCACCGGTGCGCAGGCCGCGGACACGCTGGTGCTGCCCTACAACGACCTCGACGCCGTCCGGAAATCCTTTGTGGACAACCCGGGCGAGATCGCCGCGGTGATCACCGAGGCGGCGGCCGGGAACATGGGCGCGGTCGCCCCGGCCGAGGGCTTCAACGCGGGGCTGCGGGAGCTCGCCCACGAGCACGGCGCGCTGCTCATCATGGACGAGGTGATGACCGGGTTCCGCGTCTCGCACGCGGGCTGGTTCGGCCTCGACGGCGTGGCCGGTGACCTCTACACGTTCGGCAAGGTGATGTCCGGCGGGCTGCCGGCGGCGGCCTTCGGCGGCCGCGCCGACGTGATGGCCAAGCTCGCCCCGGGCGGGCCGGTCTACCAGGCCGGGACGCTGTCCGGGAACCCCGTCGCGGTGGCCACGGGCCTGGCGACGCTGCGCGCGGCCGACCACGCCGTGTACGCGGCGCTGGACGCCAACGCGAAGCGGCTCGGCAACCTCTTCCACGCCGCGCTGAGCGAAGCCGGCGTCGCGCACAACGTCCAGTACGCGGGCAACCTGGTGAGCGTGTTCTTCGGCGAGGCGCCGGTCCGCGACTACGCCGGCGCGCAGGCGTCGGAGACTTGGCGCTTCCCGGCGTTCTTCCACGCGCTGCTCGACGGAGGCGTGTACGCGCCGCCGAGCGCGTACGAGGCCTGGTTCGTCAACGCGGCCATGGACGACGAAGCGTTCTCCGTGATCGAAGCCGCGCTGCCCGCCGCGGCGCGCGCGGCGGCGGAGGCGGTTCAGTGACCACCGTCGTCCACATGCTGCGCCACGGCGAAGTGCACAACCCGTCGAAGATCCTCTACGGCCGCCTGCCGGGCTACC
This sequence comes from Amycolatopsis tolypomycina, assembly GCF_900105945.1. Lineage (NCBI taxonomy): Bacteria > Bacillati > Actinomycetota > Actinomycetes > Pseudonocardiales > Pseudonocardiaceae > Amycolatopsis > Amycolatopsis tolypomycina. The sequence goes on from NZ_FNSO01000001.1 coordinate 119,294, forward strand.
GGCTCTCCGAGCGCGGGCAGCGGCAGGCGCTGACGGTCGCCGAGGCCGTCGCCGGCCACGACCTCGTGCACGTCGTCGCCTCGCCGCTGCAGCGGGCGCAGGAGACGGCGGGCCCGATCGCCGCCGCGCACCGGCTCGACATCGCGACCGACGAGGGCCTGATCGAGGCCGACAACCAGTTCGAGGGCCTGCACGTGGCGGTCGGCGACGGTGCGCTCCGGGAGCCGAAGCACTGGCCGAAGCTGGTCAACCCGTTCAAGCCGTCGTGGGGCGAGCCCTACCTCGAGATCGCGCACCGGATGCTCGGCGCGGTCCACCGGGCGCGCGAGGCGGCGGAGGGCCACGAGGCGCTGTGCGTGTCGCACCAGCTGCCGATCTGGACGCTCCGGCGGTTCCTCGAGGGCAAGCGCCTGTGGCACGACCCGCGCCGCCGCCAGTGCTCGCTGGCGTCGCTGACCAGCCTGGTCTTCGACGGCGACGAGCTGCGCGAGATCGTCTACAGCGAGCCCGCGGGCACCACCGACCCGAAGGTGACCGGCGCATGAAACGGCTGGTCACCGGCCTGGTCGCGGCGCTCGCCCTGGCGGGCTGCAGCACGGGCAAGGACGCCGTGGTGCAGGGGAGCAGCTTCAGCTTCGTCTCCCCGGGCGGCCAGGTCGACATCACCTACGACGTCGCCCAGCGCCAGACGGCCCCGGTCCTCGCGGGCGAGGACCTGATGAACGAGGGCAAGCAGCTGTCGCTGGCCGACTTCGGCGGCAAGGTCGTGGTGCTGAACCTGTGGGGCCAGTGGTGCGGGCCGTGCCGCACGGAGGCGCCGGAGATGGAGTCGCTGGCCAAGCAGGGTGTGCAGGTGGTGGGCATCGACGTCCGCGACCCGGCCCGCGAGGTGGCCCAGGACTTCGTGCGCGACCGGCAGCTGACGTTCCCGTCGATCTACGACCCGGACGGCCGGGTGCTGCTCAAGCTCAGCGGCTACCCGCGCAACATCATCCCGTCGACGATCGTGCTGGACAAGCAGCACCGGGTGGCCGCGGTGTTCCTGCGGCCGGTGCTGGCCCAGGACGTGCTGCCGGTCGTGCAGCGGCTGGCTGCGGAAGCCTGACCGCACCTGGCGGAGCTTTTGCCGGTTTTTAACCGGCACGGGTGATTTTTCGGCTAGGTTTTCCCTTGATCATTTTGCCGGACCAAGGGGGAACCCATGCTGAAGAAGATCGCTGCCACCGCGCTGGTCGCGGGGGCTGCCACCGTGCTCGTGCCGACGGCCGCGTTCGCCTCGGCGAGCGGGTGCAACGCGGGCACCTGCATCGGCGTCGAGGGCCAGAGCCTGCGCGTCGAGGCGATCACCGCCGACTCGCTGTCGGGCTACGGCTTCTACGGCCACTACCACATCTACGGCGGCGGCATCGACACCAACAGCTCGACGGGCAACTGGACACCCGGCCTCGGCTGGACCATCTACCCGCGGCGTGACCTGCCGAACGGTTCGGTCCTCTGCGTCGAAGCCTGGGTGAAGAACGCCGACGGCGGCCACTCCCTGCGCGGCCGGCCGTGCGTCGAGGTGCGCTTCTGATCGTCCCGGCACCCGAAGCGCCCCAATGTGGCGTTGGTTGCGTTCAACGCACCGAACGCCACATTGGGTGCGCTGGACGCACCGAACGCCACATTGGGGCGTTTGGCCGGCGCCGCGGCCGGGACCAAGGTCCTGATCTGCTGTGACCGAGGTCCTGTGAAGCGGCCCCGGCGTTCTCACCGGGACCTCACTGCCTACCCTCAACGGGGTGAACTCCGTGACCGAGCTGGCGATCTCCGGACCGCTGCTGCTCGCCGCGGGCGTCGCGCTGCTGGCCGGCGCCGTCTCCTTCGCCTCGCCGTGCGTGGTGCCGCTGGTGCCGGGCTACCTCGCCTACCTCGCCGCGCTCGTCGGGGCCGAGGCGCCCGCCGTCCGCGCCGACGAAGAACGCAAGCAGGGCCGGTGGGCCGTCGTCGGGGCCGCGCTGCTGTTCGTGCTCGGGTTCACCGTCGTGTTCGTCGCCACGCTGGGCACCCTCGTCTGGCTGACCGCGACCCTCACCCTCAACCAGGACCTGCTGCAGCGCCTCGGCGGGGTCCTCACCATCGCCATGGCCCTGGTGTTCATCGGCTGGATCCCCGGCCTGCAGCGCGAGGTCCGCTCGCACCACGTGCCCCGCGGCGGCGTGTGGAGCGCCCCGCTGCTCGGCGCGATCTTCGGGCTCGGCTGGACGCCCTGCATCGGCCCGACCCTGTCCGCGGTCATGACGCTGGCCAGCGCCACCGGCGGCGCCGAGGCCCGCGGCTACCTGCTGATCGCCGTCTACTGCCTCGGCCTCGGGCTGCCGTTCCTGCTCATCGCGCTCGGCGCCCGCTGGGCCGTGCGCGCCACCGACTGGGTCCGCCGGCACGGCCGCCAGGTGCAGGTCTTCGGCGGCGTGCTGCTGCTGATCGTCGGCCTCCTGCTGGTCACCGGCGTCTGGGGAGATCTGATGGGCTGGCTCCGCAACGAGTTCGTCGTCGACCTGAAGCTGCCGCTGTGACGACCACCGAGGCGCCGCCCGCCGCGCCGAAGCCGCCGCACCACACACCCGCCAGGCGCACCCTCGCCTTCCTGCGCAACACCTGGCGCGGCCTGACGTCGATGCGCACCGCGCTCGTCCTGCTGTTCCTGCTCGCGCTGGCCGCCCTGCCGGGCGCGCTGCTGCCGCAGCGGAAGCTGAACGCGCCCAAGGTCGACGAGTACATCGCCGCCCACGGCTGGTGGGGGACGCTGCTCGACAAGCTCGAGTTCTACGACGTCTACTCCAGCATCTGGTTCTCGGCCATCTACCTGCTGCTGATGATCTCGCTCGTCGGCTGCCTGACCCCGCGCAGCTTCGAGTACGTCAAGGCCATGCGCGCCAAGCCGGTGCTGACCCCGCGCAACCTGGCCCGGATGCCGCACTACCGGCTCGGCCGCGGCAAGACCGACGTCACCGCCGAGATCGCCGCCGTCCACAAGCAGCTCTCCGGCTGGCGCCGCGTCGAACGCGAAGAGGCCGGCGGCGTCCGCACGATCTCGGCCGAACGCGGGTTCCTGCGCGAGACCGGCAACCTGCTCTTCCACTTCAGCATGCTGGGCCTGATCGTGTTCTTCGCCCTCGGCAAGCTCTTCAGCTACGAAGGCCAGGTCATCGTCCAGGCCGACGGCAGCACGTTCTGCAACTCCGGCATCTACAACTACGACTCCTTCAACGCCGGCCTGCGCGTCGACGGCACCGACCTCAACCCGTTCTGCGTGAAGGTCAACGACTTCACCGCGCGCTTCACCGCGTCGGGCCAGCCGGACTACTACCACTCGAACATCGAGTACCAGTCCGGCGCGGACCTCGACACGAACACCTGGCGCCCGTACGGCCTCGAGGTCAACTCGCCGCTGCGCACCGCCGGCGACCGCGTCTACCTGCTCGGCCACGGCTACTCGCCGAAGTTCACGGTCACCTTCCCGGACGGCACGCAGCGCACCCAGAACACCCAGTGGCGCACGGTCGACCCGGCCACGATGCTCGCCGAGGGCGCGACGAAGTTCGACCAGCCCGGCGTCACCGACGAGGTGCAGCGGCGGACCCGCCAGCTGGCCATCACCGGCCTGTTCGCCCCGACGGCGTTCCTGCACGGCAACGTCCTGACGTCGTCGGCGCCGGAGGCGAGCGACCCCGCCGTCGCCGTCGACGTCCTGCGCGGCGACCTCGGCCTGGACTCCGGGCGCGGCCAGTCGGTCTTCGAGGTCGACCAGTCACGGGTCGACGACGGCAGGCTGAAGAAGGTCGCCCGCGAGAACCTCAAGGTCGGCCAGGAGATCAAGCTCGACGACGGCACGAAGATCCGCTTCGACGGCGTCGGCCAGTGGGTCTCCCTGCAGGTGTCCCACGACCCGACGCAGGGGTTCGTGCTCGGCTTCGCCATCGCGATGTTCCTCGGGCTCGGCGCGTCCCTGCTGGTCAAGCGCCGCCGGCTGTGGGTGCGGGTGAAGCCGGGCACCGAAGCCGAGCCGGGTACCGTGATCGAGGTTGCCGGGCTGGCCCGCACCGACCAGGCCGGGTACGGCGAAGAGTTCCACCGGGTCAGCGAACGCCTGCTCGGCGGGCAGAAGGGCTGAGGCATGCCGATCAACGAGACGCTGTCGCAATACAGTGACTGGCTGTACACCACCGCCGCGGCGATCTACGTCGTCGCGCTGATGATGACGCTGATCGAGCAGGGCTTCGGCGCCAAGGGCAGGCTCGCCACCGAGCGCGCCAAGCTGCGGGCGCGCGAGCTCGTCGGCGCCGGCGGGCCGCCGGTCGCCCAGGTCCCGGCCGCGCAGCGCGAGGTCGGCAGGCCCGAGCGGATCGGCCGGATGGGCGCGGCGCTGCTGGTGCTCGGCGCGCTGCTGCAGCTGACGGCGATCGTGCTGCGCGGGCTCGCCGTGCACCGCGCGCCGTGGGGCAACATGTACGAGTACGGCATGGCGGTCACCTTCATCACGGTGGTCACCTGGCTGATCGTGATGGGGAAGTTCCCGGTCCGGCACCTCACCGGCTTCCTGCTGCTGCCCGTCGTGATCCTGATGTTCGTCAACGGCACGCTGCTGTACACGATCGCCGCGCCGGTGCAGCCCGCGCTGCAGTCGTACTGGCTGGTCATCCACGTCGCGGCGGCCATCATCGGCTCCGGCGTCTTCCTGGTGCCGGGTGTGGCCAGCGTCCTGTACCTGTTCCGCGCGGCCTACGACAAGGACAACACGAAGTTCGCCCGGTTCGCGCCGAAGCTGCCCGAGGCCGACGTCCTCGACCGGATCGCCTACCGGACCACCATCTTCGCCTTCCCGGTGTTCACCTTCGGCGTGCTCTGCGGCGCGGTCTGGGCCGAGTCGGCCTGGGGCCGGTTCTGGGGCTGGGACCCCAAGGAGACCTGCGCGTTCATCGCCTGGGTCGTCTACGCGGCCTACCTGCACTCGCGGGCGACCGCGGGCTGGCGGGGCGCGCGGGCGGCGATCATCAACATCGTCGGGTTCGCCGCGATGATCTTCAACCTGTTCTTCGTGAACCTCGTCTCCGTCGGCCTGCACTCCTACGCCGGGGTGGGCTGAGCGTCCCGCGCCGCCGCCGACTACCGTCGACATCGGGGGACTGAGGTGTCAGGCGGAGTGCGCGGAGGTTTTCACCGGTGACCGGACCCAGCGAAGAATCGGCTCCTGGCCACCCCGACCCGGCCGCGGCGGCGCCGCAGCCGGGCCTGTTCGCCGACGACCGGACGGACTCGCACCCGCACCCCGACGCGTCGGGTGCCTACGACGTGCAGCCGACGCAGGCGGTGGCCCCGCCGCCCAACCCGGCGGTGTCCGGCCCGCACCAGGTCAACCCGGCCGGGTCGGGGCCGCACCAGGTCAACCCGGCCGGGTCGGGGCCGCACCAGGTCAACCCGGCCGTCTCGGGGCCGCACCAGGTGCCCTACGGCTACGACCAGAACCTCCCGCCGCTGCAGCCGCAGCCGTACCCGGCGCAGGCGCAGTACCCGCAGCAGCCGTCGGGGCTGCCCCAGCCCCAGGGCGGCCGCCACGCGGCGCCGCCGCAGCCGGGCGGCCACGGGCACGACCTGTCGACCGCGCACCTGGTCAAGCAGAACAAGCGGCCCCCGCAGTCCGGCTGGCGCAAGGCGCTCTACGTCGGCACCGGCAAGCTGGTCAACCCGGGGGAGAGCCCGGCGGACACCCGCCGCCGCGAGCTGATCGCCCGCGTCAACCAGCCGCTGCGCGGGTGCTACAAGATCGCGATGCTGTCGCTCAAGGGCGGCGTCGGCAAGACCACGGTGACGACCACGCTGGGCTCGACGTTCGCCTCGCTGCGCGGCGACCGCGTGGTGGCGGTGGACGCCAACCCGGACCGCGGCACGCTGTCGCAGAAGATCCCGCTGGAAACGACGGCGACGGTCCGCCACCTGCTGCGTGACGCGGCCCGCATCACCCGCTACAGCGACGTCCGCTCGTACACGTCCCAGGGCTCGAGCCGGCTGGAGATCCTGGCGAGCGAGCAGGACCCGGCCGTCTCGGAGGCGTTCTCCGAAGACGACTACCGGCGCACGGTCAACCTGCTGGAGCACTTCTACAACATCGTGCTCACCGACTGCGGGACAGGCCTGATGCACTCGGCCATGAAGGGCGTCCTGGACGTCGCGGACGCCCTGGTGGTGGTCTCGTCCGGCTCGGTCGACGGCGCCCGCAGCGCCTCGGCGACCCTCGACTGGCTCGAGGCCCACGGCTACGGCGAGCTGGTCAAGCGCTCGGTGGCGGTGATCAACTCGGTCCGCCCGAAGGGTGGGTCCGTCGACCTCGACAAGCTGTCGGCGCACTTCGGGGCGAAGGTCAGGGCGGTCTGCAAGGTCCCGTTCGACCCGCACCTGGAGGAAGGCGCGGAGATCGAGCTGGACCGCCTCTCCGGCGACACGCGGCTCGCGCTTCTGGAGCTGGCCGCAACCGTCGCCGACGGCTTCGCCACCCCGCTTTCGCAGGGCTACCGCTGACCGAACCCACGTGATCAGGCCCGTCACCCGCGTGATCAGAGACGGAACTCGCGTGATCAGAGACGGAAGTCACGTGATCGAAGGCGGAACTCGCGAGTTCCGGCTTCAATCACGCGAGTTCCGGCTTCAATCACGTGGGTGACGGGCCCCGTCACGTGAGTTCCGGGTGAGCCGAGGGTGGCGAAGGTAAAGGGGTTCCTAAAGGTCTTCGTCCCGGCGTTTGCGCTGCTGTTCGGCCAGCTGGCGCAGGAAGTCGGGGTCGTCGTCCGGGGCGAGGGGCGCGCGGCGCGGAGCCGACGTGACCCCGATCCGCTGGCCGGCGAACGACCGCCACAGGAGCAGGGCGACGACCAGCGCGCCGACCGCCGCGAGCAGAGCGAGCATGCCGGATCCTTCCGTATGGCTGCCTGTCCCCCGAGGTTAACCTCTCCGGCCGTGTGGTGGGCCTGAAGCCGACCGGAAGAGCACGAAGGCCGTGTCGGGGACGGGGTGGTTCCCGTACCCGACACGGCCCTGGCGTCCGGATGGTTCAGGCGGTGCGCGTCGGTTCGCTGGCGTCGGTGGTCAGCTCGGCGAGGAGGTCGTTCACCTCGGCCTCCCGGAACCGCCGGTGCCCGCCCGGCGTGCGGATCGAGCCGATCCGGCCTGCGGTCGCCCACCGGGTGACCGTCTTCGGGTCCACGCGGAACAGGGCTGCCACCTCGCCCGGGGTGAGCAGACGTCCGCCCATCGTCGCGGTCATTTTCCGCCTCCTTCACGAACTCACTGCTATACCGGAGGCGTCCGGGCCCTTCTGGCCCGTCGCGCCGGAGTGCCAACAAGGCAATCGTTGCACTTCACCCGCCGGGTACTCGAACGGTTGTCTTTGAGTAAAGAGCCCTTAAAGGTCAAAACGGACAGGTTGTGCACGCTCAGCAACTACCTTCCGGTGACCTGACGAGCCGGAACGTCGCTCCGTCGGGTCGCCGGGCGCGAGGCGTGGTGCCAATGGGGGATTGTCCAACCGCATAGAGTGATCCCGTGGATCAGTTGGACCGGAAGATCATCGCAGCGTTGCGCATCAACGGACGGGCCACTTACGCCGATCTCGGCCGGGCCGTCGGGTTGTCCGCGTCGTCGGTGCACGAGCGCGTGGGCAAACTGGAAGCCGCCGGCGTGATCACCGGCTACCACGCGGTCGTCGACCCCAGCTCGGTCGGGCTGGGCGTCACCGCCCTCGTCGGCATCCATCCCACCGACACCGCGACCGAAGACGACGTCGCCGACGCGCTCGGCGAGCTCGACGAGGTCGAGAGCTGCTACGCCGTGGCCGGCGACGAGGCGTTCGTCGTCAAGGTGCGCGTGCCGACCGTCGACGAGCTGGAACGCACCCTCGGCCGGCTGCGCCGCATCCCCGGCGTCGGGCGCACGAACACCACCGTGGTGCTCTCGACGCGCTTCGAGGGCCGCCCGAACAACGCGGGCCTGCAGAAGGACCGCGCGGGCGGGGCGTAGCCTGCGTTGATGTGAGCGACGAGAAGGCCCCGCAGCTGGCCCGTGACCTGACGCTGTACCTGCTGGCGCGGTTCGTGCTGGTCGCGGTGATCGCGTGGGTGCTGTCCCTGGTCGGCGTGCCGCTGCTGGTCGCCCTGCTCATCGGCCTGGTCGTCGGGTTGCCGCTCGGCCTGCTGCTGTTCCGCTCGCTCAACGCCCGCGTCACCGCCGGGCTGGCGAAGCGCAACGAGAAGCGGGCCCGCGCCCGCGCCGAGCTGCGCGCGCAGCTGCGCGGCGACGCCGCCGGGCAGTCCGAGTGAGCCGCCCGCACAGCCGCAGCTGGGTCCGCGAGGCCGTCCGGATCATCGAGGCCGACGCCAACCGCAGCGCCGACACGCACCTGCACGTCTTCCCGCTGCCCCCGGAGTGGGGCATCGACCTCTACCTCAAGGACGAGTCGGTCCACCCGACCGGCTCGCTGAAGCACCGGCTGGCCCGGTCGCTGTTCCTCTACGGGCTGGTCAACGGCCAGATCGGCCCGGACACCGTGCTCGTCGAGGCCTCCAGCGGCTCGACCGCGGTGTCCGAGGCCTACTTCGCCCGGATGCTGGGGCTGCGCTTCATCACCGTCGTGCCGCGGCGCACGTCGAAGGAGAAGGTCGCGCTCATCGAGTTCTACGGCGGCGAGTGCCACTTCGTCGACGAGGCCCCGGCGATGTACCCCGAGGCCGAGCGGCTCGCGGCCGAGTGCGGCGGGCACTACCTCGACCAGTTCACCTACGCCGAGCGCGCGACGGACTGGCGCGGGAACAACAACATCGCCGAGTCGGTGTTCGCCCAGATGCGCTCGGAGCGCCACCCGATCCCGAAGTGGATCGTCGTCGGCGCGGGCACCGGCGGTACGAGCGCCACCTTCGGCCGGTACGTCCGCTACAAGCGCCACACGACGAAGATCTGCGTCGTCGACCCGGAGAACTCGTCGTTCTACGGCGCCTGGGAGACCGGCGCCATGGACTACGCCACCGGCATGCCGTCCCGGATCGAGGGCATCGGGCGGCCGCGCTGCGAGCCGTCGTTCGTCCCCGGCGTCATCGACGAGATGTTCCAGATCCCCGACGCCGGGTCCCTGGCGGCCATCCGGCTGCTGCGCGAGCGCACCGGGCACTGGGCGGGCGGCTCGACCGGCACCAACCTCTACGGCGCTTTCCGGCTCATCTCGCGGATGGTCGAGGACGGCCAGGCGGGCAGCGTCGTGACGCTCCTCTGCGACGGCGGCGAGCGGTACGCGCACACGTACTACAACGACGAGTGGCTGGCCCAGCAGAACCTGGACCTCGCGCCGCACACGGCCTTGTTCGAGGAGTTCCTGACGACCGGGAAGTTCGTCCCGGAGGGCTAGAGGTTCATCGCGACGGCGGTGAACACGGCCCACACCAGCATGGCCAGGCCGGTGTCGCGCAACGCGGGGATCAGCTCACGGCCGGTCTTGCCGCTCTGGACCGCGCCCGCGGCCGGCAGCAGGATGCCGATGGTCAGCGTCGAAAGCGCGGCGATCGGGTAGCCGGTGAAGACGAACGACAGGCTGATCAGGTAGGGGATCCCGATCAGCGCCACGTAGAGCCGTCGCGTGCCCTTGTCACCCAGGCGGGTGGCCAGGGTGCGCTTGCCGGACTCGATGTCGGTCGGGATGTCACGCAGGTTGTTGGCCGTCAGGACCGCCGTCGAGAAGCAGCCGACCGCGACCGCGCAGGCCAGCGCCGCCCAGCTCACCCGGCCCGCCTGGACGTACACCGTGCCCAGCACGCCGGCCAGGCCGAAGAACACGAAGACGGCGACCTCGCCGAAGCCGTAGTAGCCGTAGGGCTTCTTGCCGCCCGTGTAGAACCACGCGCCGAGGATGCACAGCGCGCCCATCCCGAGCAGCCACCAGTGCCCGCTGAGCACGACCAGGAGCAGGCCCAGCACCCCGGCGAGGCCGAGCGAGACCAGCGCGGCGGTGAGCACGGCCTTCGGCGCGGCGACGCCGGAGCCGACCAGCCGGAGCGGGCCGACGCGGTGTTCGTCCGTGCCGCGGATGCCGTCGGAGTAGTCGTTGGCGTAGTTGACGCCGACGATCAGCGAGAGGGAGACCAGCAGCGCCAGCACCGAACGCCACCAGGAGAACCCGTCCAGCGCGATCGCCGCGCCGACGCCCGCCACCACGGGCGCCACCGCGTTGGGCAGCGTCCGCGGCCGGGCGCCTTCGATCCACTCGCTCAAGCTCGCCATGGCGCCATTCAACGCCATGGTGATCACCGGTGCGGAGGAACCCGGGAAGTCAGTCCGTGGACGGCACCTGCAGCACGAGCGAGCCGCTGTTCGGGTCCGCGGCGGGAACGTCGGCCAGCGCCGCACCCGCGGGAAGGAGGACCCCCAGGGCGACGGCGGTGCTGATCAGGACGGTGCGAATCAGGCGCGTCATGGTGGGTAGCCAACCGGGCGCAGCCCGTAAAGTCAACGAAGTCCCGCCATTCAGCCGCCCGGCTCGGCCCGGAGCCGGGCTTTCACCGCCGCCCGGTCGATCTTCCCAGGTCCGCGCAGGGGCAACGCCCCGGTGAACTCGACGCGTTTCGGCGTCGACGTGGGTCCCAGCGCCGCCCGGACCGCGGCCCGGAGGTCGCCGTGCGCACCCTCGGGGACGACCAGCGCCACCACGGCCTCGCCCCACTCGGGGTCCGGCACGCCGACCACGCACGCGTCGCGCACGCCGGGCTGCGCGCAGAGGCACCGCTCGATCGCGGTCGCCGACACCTTCACGCCCCCGGTGTTGATCATGTCGTCGGCCCGGCCCAGCACCTCGATGCGGCCGTCGGCGTGGCGCACCCCGCGGTCGGACGTCGTGAACCAGCCGTCCGAGAAGGACTCCGCCGTCAGGTCCGGGCGCAGCCGGTAGCCGTGCGCGAGGACGTCGCCGGCGATCCGGATCCGGTCCCCGTCGACGTCCACCCGGACGCCGTCGAGGGGGACGCCGTCGTAGACGCAGCCGCTGGCCGTCTCGCTCATCCCGTACGCCGGCACGATCCGCACGCGAGCGTCCGCGGCCCGCTCCCGCAGGGCCGGTGAGGTCGCCGCCGCGCCGACCACGATCGCGTCGAACGTCTTCGCCGCGGCCAGCCCGGCGCCGCCGTCGTCGAGGAGGCGGACCAGCTGGGTCGGCACCAGCGCCGTGTACCGCGGGCTGCCCCCGAGCGTCGCCGCCGCGGCCGCGAAGTCGTCCGGGCGGAAACCGCTGCCGGTCAGCAGGGCGGGGGTCGTCCCGGCCAGCAGGGACCGGACCAGCACCTGCAGCCCGCCGATGTACTGCGCCGGCGTCGCCAGCAGCCAGTGCCCCGGCCCGCCGAGCCGGGCGTGCGTGGCCTCGGCCGACGCGGTCAGCGCGCGGGCCGACAGCAGCACGCCCTTGGGCGCGCCGGTCGAGCCCGACGTGGCGATGACCACGGCGGTGCCCGGCTCGGCGGGTTCGTCCGGCGCCATGGCGTCGCGCAGGGCGGGGTCGGTGAACGGCAGTACCGCCGGGCCGCCGTCCAGCGCGGCCGCGACGGCGTCCTGGAGCGTGGTCAGCGCGGTAGGCGAGCCGTCGAGGTGGACCGGGCGCAGCTCAGTAGTAATAGGGGACGTCCTTGAAGTCGGGGTCGCGCTTCTGGAGGAACGCGTCACGGCCTTCGACGGCCTCGTCCTGCATGTACGCCAACCGGGTGGTCTCCCCGGCGAACAGCTGCTGGCCGACCAGGCCGTCGTCGGTGAGGTTGAAGGCGTACTTCAGCATCCGCTGCGCCGTCGGCGACTTGCGCGTGATCTCCCACGCCCAGGTCAGGGCCTCTTTTTCCAGGTCGGCGTGCGGGACGACGGCGTTGACCGCGCCCATGGCGTGCATCTGCTCGGCGGAGTACTCGCGGCCGAGGAAGAAGATCTCGCGGGCGAACTTCTGCCCGACCATCTTCGCCAGGTAGGCCGAGCCGTAGCCGCCGTCGAACGAGCCGACGTCGGCGTCGGTCTGCTTGAACTTCGCGTGCTCGGCCGAGGCGAGCGTGAGATCGCACACGACGTGCAGGGAGTGCCCGCCGCCCGCGGCCCAGCCCGGCACCACCGCGATCACCGGTTTCGGCATGAACCGGATGAGCCGCTGGCACTCGAGGATGTGCAGCCGGCCGGCCCGCGCCGGGTCCACCGTGTCGGAGGTCTCCCCGCTCGCGTACTGATACCCGGACCGTCCGCGAATACGCTGGTCACCACCGGAGCAGAACGCCCACCCGCCGTCCTTGGGCGACGGGCCGTTCCCGGTGAGCAGGACACAACCGACATCGGCGCTCATCCGGGCGTGGTCGAGGGCCCGGTAGAGCTCGTCGACGGTGTGCGGCCGGAAGGCGTTGCGGACCTCGGGGCGGTCGAACGCGATGCGCACCACGCGTTTGCCCCCGCGGCTCTCAGCGGAGCGGTGGTAGGTGATGTCGGTGAAGGCGAAACCTTCGACCTCGGTCCACGCGGCGGGGTCGAACAGCTCGGAAACTCGGGCGTCATCCACGTTTGCGAGGATAGGACCTGTGGACATATCTGATCTCGACGGATGCGAGGCCCGGTGAACCCTTCCACCGCGCAGGCCAGGGTCATCGTCGACGAGCTCGTCCGCAACACCGTTTCCCACGTCGTCCTCTGCCCGGGCTCCCGCAACGCGCCGCTGTCGATCGCGCTGTACGACGCGGCCGCGGCCGGGAAGCTCCGGCTGCACGTCCGCATCGACGAGCGGGGCGCCGCGTTCCTCGCCCTGGGCATCGCCGCGCGCACCGGCCGCCCGGTGGCCGTGCTCTGCACGTCCGGCACCGCGGCCGCGAACTTCCACCCGGCCGTCCTGGAGGCCGACCGGGCCGGCGTCCCGCTGATCGTGCTGACCGCCGACCGGCCGCCCGAGCTCCGGGCCGCGGGCGCGTCGCAGGTCATCGACCAGCACCAGCTCTACGGCGACGCCGTCCGGTACTTCGACGAGCTGGCCGTCGCCGAGCGGCGGGCCGGCCAGAACTCGTACTGGCGCAGCCAGATCTGCCGGGCCTGGAACGCGGCCTACGGCGAGTGGCGCTGCGGGCCGGTGCACCTCAACATCCCGTTCCGCGAACCGCTCGTACCGGACCTCGACGATGACGGCGAGTGGTACGAATCGCTCGACGGCCGCTCCGACGGGTCCCGGTGGACCGAGCTGCCGGACTTCGGCGCGCTGCCCTCGTTCGTCGTGCCCTCGGCGCGGCACGGCCTGGTCATCGCGTGCGACACCGGCGTCCAGGCGGCCAGCGAGTGGGCCGAGCAGCACGGCTGGCCGGTGATCTCCGAGACCGGCGGGATCGGGCTGTCCGGCGGCACGGCGATCTCGTCCGGGGCGTGGCTGCTCGGCGTCGAGGAGTTCATCTCGCGGCACAAGCCCGAGCAGGTGCTCTGCCTGGGCCGCCCGACGGTGTTCCGGCAGATCCAGCAGGTGATCTCGGACCCCGACGTCGAGGTGCTGCTGGTGCGCCCGGACTCGGACTGGCCGGCACCCGCGCACAACGTCCGGCAGGTCGGGCAGTGGTTCGACGAGCCGACCAAGCCCGCCGACCCGGAGTGGCTGGCGAGCTGGCGCCGGGCGGACGCGGCAGCCGCGTCCGCCGTCGCCGAGACGCTGGCGTCGGAAGCGTGGCCGTCGGGGCTGCGGGTGGCGACCGAGCTGGTCGACGCGCTGCCGCCGGACTCCCTGCTGGTCGTCGGCTCGTCCAACCCGACCCGGGACGTCGCGCTGGCCGGGCGGCTGCGCCCGGACGTCCTCGTGCACCGCAACCGCGGCGTCGCGGGCATCGACGGCACGGTCTCGACGGCCATCGGGGCCGCGTACGTGCACCGGGGGCCGTCGTACGCGCTGCTGGGCGACCTGACGTTCCTGCACGACGCCTCCGGGCTGCTGACCGGACCCGCCGAGCAGCGGCCCGACCTGACGATCGTGGTGCTCAACGACGACGGCGGCGGCATCTTCTCGCTGCTGGAGCAGGGTGCGCCGGAGCACTCGGCCAGCTTCGAGCGCGTCTTCGGCACCCCGCACGGCGCCGACCTGGGCGCGCTGTGCGCGGGCTACCGCGTCCCGCACGTCGTCGCGGAGACGCTCACGGAGTTCCGGGCGGCACTGGCCCCGGCGCCGGGGCTGCGGGTCGTCGAGGTCCGGGTGGACCGGTCCCGGCACCGCGACCTGCACGCCCGCCTCCGGGCGGCGGTGTCCGCAGCGGTCTCGGCGGGCTGAGTCAACCGCTTTCCGGGTGGTATCCCAGTAGGCAAGAAACCTTCCTTCGGCTGTTCCTGGGGTGTGTCCGGCTGGCTACGTTCGAGCGCGCTGCTTCTCACTCCTTCAGGAGGAAAACGAATGCGTGCAAGAACGCGCACCGGCCTCGGTGCGCTCGCGGCCGGCGTCGTCTCGGTGCTGCTCGCCGGCACCGCGAGCGCGGCGCCCGCGCCCGGCGCCCCCGGCGTCGGCGACACCTATTACCCGAACGCCGGCAACGGCGGCACGGACGTGCTGCACTACGACATCCGGCTCACCTACCAGCCGGCGACCGACCTGCTCTCCGGCACCACCACGCTGCTGCTCACCGCGACGCAGGACCTCTCGCGGTTCGACCTGGACTTCGCGCTGAAGGCCTCCAGCGTGCGGGTGAACAACCGGCCGGCGCGGTTCACGAACCAGAACGGCAACGGCGAGCTCGTCGTCACGCCGGCGCAGCCGCTGCTCAAGGGCCAGACCGCGACCGTCGTCGTCGCCTACGCGGACACGCCGTCGACCGAGACGGTGGACGGCCTCAACGCGTGGAAGAAGGGCTCCTTCGGTGCGCTCGGCATCGACGAGCCGCAGAGTTCCGCGTGGTGGTTCCCGGCCAACGACCACCCGACCGACAAGGCGACCTACGACGTCACGATCGAGGCGCCGGACGGCAACACCGCCATCTCCAACGGCACCCTGGTCCGGACGTCGAAGAGCCGCGCGGGCTGGACCCGCTGGCAGTGGCGCAGCACAAAGCCGCAGGCCACGTACCTGACGTCGTTCATCGTCGGCAAGTACGAGCTCGTCCAGTCGGCCACGCCCGACGGCAAGCCGTTCATCACGGCGTACGGCGCCGACCTCGGCGACTCGCTGTACGCGGCGAAGGCCAGCGTCGAGCGGACCCCGGAAATCAACGAGTTCCTGGCGACGCAGTTCGGGGCGTACCCGTTCGAGGCCGAGGGCGGCGTCGTGACCAGCGGCATCGGCTTCTCCCTGGAGAACCAGACCCGCCCGACGTACGGCGCGCGCAACTTCCGCGCGGGCTCGAACACGACGTTGGTCGCGCACGAGAACGCCCACCAGTGGTTCGGCGACGACGTCTCGCTCGGCCGCTGGAGCGACATCTGGCTCAACGAGGGCTTCGCGTCGTACGCGGAGTGGCTGTGGTCGGAGCACGAGGGCGAAGGCACGGTCGCGGAGCTGGCCCAGTACACGTACGACTCGAACCCGGCCGACGGCGACCTGTGGAAGCTGGTCCCGGCCGACCCGGGCGCGGACAACCAGTTCGACAACGCGGTGTACGACCGGGGTGCGCTGGCCCTGCAGGCGCTGCGGACGGCCGTCGGCGACCAGGCGTTCTTCAGCATCCTGAAGACGTGGTTCGCGCAGAAGCGCGGGTCGCACGGGCGGATCCTCGAGTTCATCGCGCTGGCGGAGAAGATCTCGGGCAAGCCGCTGCACGATCTGTTCCAGACGTGGCTGTACACGGCCGGGAAGCCTTCGGTGGGTCCGAACGGTGCTGCTGCTCTGACTGCGCGTGTGGCTCCCGTCAAGCCGCGGTCGTACGACCAGATCCAGCAGAACCACCGGTTCCTCCACGCCGAGCACGCGGGCTGAGCGGGAGCGCTACGCTCGCGGCGTGAGCACGAGAGGTGAACGGGCGAGGCGCGTCGGGTGGTGGACCATCCTCGGCGTTGCCTCGCTCCTCACCGTGATGTGCGGGTGCCTGCTGTTCGCCGCTGTTCGGAACGACAGTGCCATCTCCGCTCAGCTCGGTACGGCGACGGCCACTGTGGATTCGGTGGCTTTCGATCGGACCATCATTCACTTCGAGACGCCTGACGGGATCGTGCACAGTCCGGCCAATGGGGTGCTTTACCCGGATGGGTTGGCGGCTGGGCAGCTGGTTCGGATCGAGTACGACGCTTCTGATCCGGAGCTGGCTCGGGTTGCTGGGCGGTCGGCTGCTTTGACGCTGTTGCCGTTGGGGAGTTTCGTGTTTTTCACCTGGGTGGTGGCCGGGCCTGCGCTCTGGTGGATCCGGCGGCAGAAGAAGCGGGCCTTGGCGGCGGCTTAGCCCGCCTTTCGAGCCAGCTGCTCCGCGTGATCTCGTACTCGACCTCGCCCTGCTCGGCGCCCTCTATCGGGTCGTCGTACTCCGCGGCCGAGGTGAACGCCCTCGCGAATGTCAGCCCCGCCGAGGCCATCGTCGCCCTGGAGGGCGTGTTGACCGCCATCGTCTGGGCGAAGATGCGGTCCAACCCCAGCTCCTCGAACCCGTACCGCAGCAGCTCGAGCGAGCCTTCCCGGGCGTATCCCTTTCGCCACTGGCTGCGCAGGAGGCGGTAGCCCAGTTCGGCTTCACCCTCGGCATAGGGCTGGTCGGGACCGTTTGGCGGGCGCAGGAGCCACCACCCCACGAAGTCCTCGCCCGCGAAGCCCATCCAGAAGCCGAACCCCGGCTCGACTGCCATCCGGCGGGCGTGGGCCGCCGCGACCTCCTCCCGGGTCGACGCTCGGCCGGTCAGGTAGCGCATGACCTGTGGGTCGGCGTCCAGCTCGTACTCCAGCTCCAGGTGCTCGTCGGCCAGGGGGACGAGCGTGAGCCTTGGTGTGTGGAGGGTCGGCATGTCTCGATCATCGCCACCGGCGCAACCCGATTAGCCCGCCGTCTCCTGCCACCAGCCCAGGACCTCGTCCGCCACTCCGGGGGCCGCCACCAGCAGGCCGTCCGTCGGCAGTGCCGTGTCCTCACCGTGCTTGTCCAGGACCACCGCGCCCGCCTCGATCGCCATGGCCACCGAGCCTGCCACGTCCCACTCGTGGTAGCTGTGCAGCACCGCCGCCGCCGCGTGACCCAGTGCCACCTGGGCGATCGACAGCGCCGCCGAGCCCAGCACCCGCACGCCGGCGTGCGCCGCCGCTGCTCGCTCGATGAAGCCGCCCATTCCCGGCCAGGGGCCTGTGCGGGCCAGTTCCGTGCACACGATCGCGCCCGCCGTCACACGGCGGTCCGCGAGCTGGATCGGCTTGCCGTTCGCGCGGGCCCCCCGGCCGCGCGCCGCGGCGTAGATCTGGGCGCGATACGGGTCCGCCACCACACCGACCACCGGGCCCGCCGCGTCCACCAGGGCCAGGCTGTACGCGCACCACGGCACTCCGGCCACGTAGTTCGCCGTGCCGTCCACCGAGTCCACCACCCAGCGGTACTCCGCGACGTCCGCTCCGTGATCCGCGCCGAACTCGTGGCCGACCACCGGGATGCCCGGGAACTCCGCCGTCAGGACGCGCCGCGTGTGGCGCTCCAGAATGCGGTCCGTGTCGGTGACCCAGTCGAACGGCGAGTCCAGCGTGGACGGGTGGGCGCCGCGGCCGGCGGTCGCGGTGATCACGTCGGTGGCGTCGTTGGCCAGCCGCCCGGCCACTTCGAGCGCCCTCGACAGCAGGCCGGGCTCGACGGGCCGCGGCGGCCGGGAGGACAAGAGGGTCATGCCTGCTTAGTGTGGGCCACCCTGGTTTCCGGGACACGACCTTGAGATGACATGTCGTAGCCGATCTGTTCCGGCAGCGTTGGCCCGCGTGTCACACCACCGCCAGGATCGGGTGCGATCGTCCAGGACGTGCGAGTCGCCATAGTCACCGAAAGTTTCCTGCCCCAGGTGAACGGCGTGACCAACTCCGTCCTGCGGGTCGTCGAGCACCTGCGCGAACGCGCGCACGACGTGCTGGTCATCGCGCCCGGTCCCGGCCCGGACTCCTACCGCGGCGCGCCCGTGGTGCGGATCCCCGCGCTGGACTTCCCCGGGGTCAATTCCCTGCCGATCGGGGTGCCGACGCGCACCGTGCTCAACGCGCTGACCGCGTTCGGCCCGGACGTCGTGCACCTGGCGTCGCCGTTCGTCGTCGGCGCGCGCGGGCTGGCCGCCGCGAGACGGCTGCGCGTCCCCGCGATCGCCGTCTACCAGACCGACATCGCCGGGTTCGCCGCCGCGTACGGCTTCGGCATCGCCGCCCGCGCCGCGTGGCGGTGGGTGCGGCGGCTGCACTCGCGCGCCGACCGGACCCTCGCCCCCTCCAGCGACTCCGTCGAGCAGCTGCGGCTGCACGGCGTCCCGCGGGTGCACCGGTGGGCCCGCGGCGTCGACATCGACCGGTTCTCCCCGGCGCACGCCGACCCCGCGCTGCGGGCCGAGCTCGCCCCGGACGGCGAGCTGCTCGTCGGGTTCGTCGGCAGGCTGGCGCCCGAAAAGGAGGTCGACCGGCTGGCCGCGCTCGCCGGGATGCCGGGCGTGCGCGTGGTCGTCGTCGGTGACGGGCCCGAACTCGACGGCCTCCGGGAGCAGCTGCCGGACGCCGCTTTCCTCGGCGCGAAGTACGGCGACGACCTCTCGAAGGCCTACGCCAGCCTCGACGTCTTCGTCCACACAGGACCGCACGAGACGTTTTGCCAGGCGGTGCAGGAGGCGATGGCGTCCGGGCTGCCGGTGCTCGCGCCGGACGCCGGCGGCCCGAAGGACCTCGTCCTGCCCGGCCGCACCGGCTACCTGCTGCCCGCGGACCGCGAGCGGTTCGGGCCGGCGCTCGTCGAGAAGGTCGACGCCCTCCGTGACGCCGCGTTGCGCGCGAGGCTCGGCGAAAAGGCGCGCAAGGTCGTGCTGGGCCGCACGTGGCCGGCGGTCTGCCACGAGCTGCTCGGGCACTACGAAGCCGTGCGGGGCCGGGCCGCCCGCGCGGCCTGACCGTGCACATCGTCCAGCTCGCGAACTTCTACGGACCGCGCTCGGGCGGGCTGCGCACCGCGCTGCACCACCTCGGCGCCGGCTACGTCGCGAGCGGCCACGAGGTGACGCTCGTGGTGCCCGGCCGCCGGTACGCCGACGAGGTCCTCCCGACCGGCGTGCGCCGGTTTTCCCTGCTCGCACCGCGGATCCCGGGCACCGGCGGCTACCGCGCCGTCGACCCGCACCGGGTCCGCGCGGTGCTGCGCAGGCTCGAACCGGACCGCCTGGAGGTGTCCGACCGGCTGACGCTGCGGGGGATGGGCGGCTGGGCGAGCCGCCACGGCGTGCCCAGCACGGTCATCTCCCACGAGCGCCTCGACCGCCTGCTGGAGCAGTTCCTGCTGCCCGCGCCGGTGGCCCGCCGCGTCGCCGACGTCGCCAACCGCCGGATGGCCGCGAGCTACGACACGGTCGTCTGCACGACGGCGTTCGCGCGCGCGGAGTTCGACCGGATCGCGGCGCCGAACGTCCGGCGCGTCCCGCTCGGCGTCGACCTCACGACGTTCCGGCCCGCCATGCGCGACGACGGCTGGCGCACGGACCTGGCCGGGGGAGCGGACGCGTTGCTGGTCCACTGTGGACGGCTGTCGCCGGAGAAGCACGTCGAGCGCAGTGTGGACACCGTCGCCTCGCTGACCGAGGCCGGGGTGAAGGTCCGGCTGGTCGTGGCCGGCGACGGACCGCGGCGGCGGGCCCTGGAACGCCGGGCGCGCGGCCTGCCGGTGACGTTCCTCGGGTTCCTGCCCGGCCGGGGCGACGTCGCCCGGCTGCTGGCCAGCGCGGACGTCTCCCTCGCGCCGGGGCCGCACGAGACGTTCGGGCTGGCCGCGCTGGAGGCCCTGGCTTCGGGGACGCCGGTGGTGGTGTCGGCGTCGTCGGCGCTGCAGGAGATCGTGCGGCCGGGGTGTGGCGCGGCGGTGGCCGACCACGCGCCCGCGTTCGCCTCGGCGGTGACGGACCTGCTGGAGAGCCCTGAGGAGGCTCGCCGGGCCGCGGCGCGGACGCGGGCGGAGGAATTCACCTGGCCCGCGGCGGTGGCGGGGATGCTGGCGACCGGGCCCGGGGTGCCGGACTAACCTCAGGACCATGTCACGCGCAAGCCTGGACAAGGACCCGCACGAAGTCGCCGCGATGTTCGACGGCGTCGCGTCCGGGTACGACCGGGCGAACTCGTTCATGACCTTCGGCTTCGACCGGCGCTGGCGCACGACGACCGCCCGCGTCCTCGACGCCCGCCGCGGCGAGAAGGTCCTGGACCTCGCGGCCGGCACCGGGGTGTCGACCGTCGAGTACGCCCGCGGGGGCGCCTGGTGCCTGGCCGCGGACTTCTCCTTCGGCATGCTGCGCGCCGGCCTGCACCGGAACGTGCCGATGGTGGCCGCCGACGCGCTCAACCTGCCGTTCGCGGACGAGAGCTTCGACGCCGTGACGATCTCGCTCGCGCTGCGCAACTTCGTCGACCCGAAGGCCGCGCTCACCGAGATCGCCCGCGTGGTCAAGCCGGGCGGGCGCCTGGTGATCTGCGAGGTCTCGACGCCGCCGTTCGCGCCCATCCGGTTCGTCCACCGCAACTTCGTCCTCAAGCTGCTGACCTGGGTCGGCAGCCGGACGTCGTCGAACCCCGAGGCGTACAAGTACCTCGCCGAATCCATGCTGACCTGGCCCGACCAGCGCACGCTCGGCGAGATCATCGCGAGCGCGGGCTGGACCGACGTCGAGTGGTTGAACCTCACATTCGGGGTCGTGGCGATCCACCGCGCCCGAAAGCCTGCCTAACCCCGCCTTCCTCCCCGCCACCGCCCTCAAAGGAGGAGCTTCGCTCCGCTGTTAGATTCGAAGTATGACGCGACGCACCGCAGACCAGGACGCCGAAGTCATCGTCGTCGGCGCCGGACCCGCAGGGTCCACCGTGGCCACCTACCTGGCCCGCGCGGGCGTCGACGTCCTGCTGCTCGAGAAGACCGAGTTCCCCCGCGAGAAGGTCTGCGGCGACGGCCTGACCCCCCGCGGCGTCAAGCAGCTCATCGACCTGGGCATCGACACCAGCGAGGACGCGGGCTGGGTGCACAGCCGCGGCCTGCGGATCCTCACCGGCGACCTCACGCTGGAGCTCGACTGGCCGGACCTCACGAGCTACCCGCCGTACGGCGTCTCCCGCACCCGCCACGACTTCGACGACCTCCTCGCGAAGCTCGCCGTGAAGGCGGGCGCGCGGCTGTACGAGCGCACCACCGTGACCAGCGCGATCACGAACGCGAGCGGCCGCGTGATCGGCGTCGAGGCCAAGGTCGGCCCGGAGAAGACGCCGGTGCACTACCGCGCGCCGCTGGTCCTGGCCTGCGACGGCGTGTCCGCGCGGCTCGCGCTGAGCGTCGGCATCCAGAAGAACGAGAAGCGCCCGATGGGCGTGGCCGTGCGCCAGTACTACAAGAGCCCGCGCCACGACGACCCGTTCATCGAGGGCCACCTCGAGCTGTGGGACAGGTCCGACCCGCGGAACCCGAAGCTGCTGCCGGGCTACGGCTGGGCGTTCCCGCTCGGCGACGGCACGGTGAACGTCGGCCTCGGCATGCTCTCGACGTCGGCCTCGTTCCGGAACACCGACTACCGCGCGCTGCTGCGCCAGTGGCTCGACGGGACGCCGGAGGAGTGGGGCTACCGCGAGGAGAACGCGATCGGCAAGGTCGGCGGCGCCGGCCTCCCGATGGGCTTCAACCGCACCCCGCACTACCGCGACGGCCTCCTGCTGCTCGGCGACGCGGGCGGCATGGTCAGCCCGTTCAATGGCGAGGGCATCTCGGCGGCGATGGAGTCCGCGCAGATCGCCGCGGAGGTCGTCGTGCAGGCGCTTGCGCGGCGCGAAGGGCCTTCGCGGGAGCGGGCGCTGGAGGCGTACCCGCGGGCCGTGGGTGAGTTGATGGGCGGCTACTACGCGCTGGGCAACGTCTTCGCGAAGATCATCGGCAAGCCGAAGATCATGCACGCGTGCACCAAGTACGGGCTGCGCATCAACAAGCTCCTGCCGCTGGTCTACAAGGGCCTCTCGGGCTGCTACGACGCCAAGGGCGGCGACGGCGTCGACCGCCTCATCGCGGCCCTCGCCCGCGCCACCCCCACCCCGCGCTGACACCCCAAAGGGCACTTTCACGTGAAAGTGCCCTTCGCCTGCGCGCGCGGACACACGAGTGGCCTAACAAGTTGGCCGTGCGGTCAGTGGGATAGATCACAGGTCAGCGCCCGTTTTGTCCGTCCGGAACGTGATCTTGAAGCCTCTTCGTGCAGGTCGTGCGCGCGGGGGTGGCCACCCGTGACAACGATGGCGGCAGAACTTAGGCGACCCTGATAACACGGGGTACTAGGGACAAGAGTGTGAGTCGCGTCCTAGACTCCCCCCATGCTTTGTGAATCCCTTCACATCCACGACGAGTGGCTTGTGAACTATTTCACAAGCACCTTGAGGTCCAGCCACGGGCCGTAAGGAGACCCTGACCCTCGGCGGTGTGACCCAGGTCCCTTAGGGTGCCGACGAGGCCCAGCGGTTCCCCACCACAAGCACAACCGCAGCGGCGCGGAAAGGATGGCGAAGACCCCGTGCTGACGTTGCTGACCCGGACCGACACGGTGCAGCTGGCGCAAGAGGCCCCGAGCCTGAAGCCCTACCTGCCCATCGTGATCTTGTTCGTGCTGGCGCTCGCTTTCGCCGTGCTGTCGGTCCTGCTCGGACCGCTCGTCGGCCCCAGCCGGTACAACAGGGCCAAGCTGGCCGCCTACGAATGCGGCATCGAGCCGTCCCCGCAGCCGCTCGTCGGCGCCGGGCGGATGCCGGTCGCGTACTACATCACCGCGATGCTGTTCATCCTGTTCGACATCGAGATGGTCTTCCTCTACCCGTTCGCCGTGCAGGCGGACGCGCTGGGCACGTTCGGCCTGGTGGAGATCCTGCTGTTCATCGCGACGGTCGGCTTCGCGTACGCCTACGTGTGGCGGCGCGGCGGCCTGGATTGGAACTAGACCCATGGGCCTCGAAGAGAAACTCCCCAACGGCATCCTGCTGGCCAGCCTCGAAGGTCTCGTCAACTGGTCGCGGAAGAACTCGATGTGGCCGGCCACCTTCGGGCTCGCCTGCTGCGCGATCGAGATGATGACCGTCGGCGGTTCCCGCTACGACATCGCCCGCTTCGGCATGGAGCGCTTCAGCGCGACGCCGCGGCAGGCCGACCTGATGATCGTCGCCGGGCGCGTCACGCAGAAGATGGCCCCGGTCCTGCGCCAGATCTACGACCAGATGGCCGAGCCCAAGTGGGTGCTCGCCATGGGCGTCTGCGCCTCCTCCGGCGGCATGTTCAACAACTACGCCGTGGTGCAGGGCGTCGACCACATCGTGCCGGTCGACATGTACCTGCCCGGCTGCCCGCCGCGGCCGGAGATGCTGCTTGACGCGATCCTCAAGCTGCACGCCAAGATCCAGGACGAGCCGATCAACGCCCGCCGCGCCGCCATCCGCGCGGCCAGCGGGGCCCGGACCGAGCTCGTCGCGTCGTCGATCAAGTACGCGAAGAAGTAGAGCGATGACTGAGAACCCCCAACCCGGCGAAGAGCAGTCGAGCGCCGAGCGAGCCGAAACCGGCCTGACGGCCAAGGGCCCGGGCGCGGCCGAAGCGGTCGTCACCGGCCGCGAACGCCGGGGCATGTTCGGCGTCCAGGGCTCCGGCGACACCTCCGGCTACGGCGGCGTCCGGCTCCCGGCGTACAGCCCGGCGCCGGCCGAGCGCCCGTACGGCGGCTGGTTCGACCAGTTCGCCGACGAGTTCTACGCCGCGCTGGCCGAGCGCAAGATCCCCGCCGAGGCGATCCTGCAGACGACGGTCGACCGCGGCGAGATCACCTTCTACGTCGCCCGCGAGCACCTGCCCGCCATCGCGCAGACCCTGCGCGACGACGGCGGTCTCCGGTTCGAGCTGCTGTCGTCGGTGTCCGGTGTGGACTACGGCGTCGACGTCCCGCAGCGGCTGCACGCGGTCTACCACTTCACGTCGCTGACCTACCGGCGCCGGATCCGCCTCGAGGTCACCCTCGACGTCGAGGACGCGCACGTGCCGTCGCTGGTCGGGATCTACCCGACCGCCGACTGGCAGGAGCGCGAGACCTGGGACATGTTCGGGATCGTCTTCGACGGCCACCCGGCGCTGACCCGGATCCTCATGCCGGACGACTGGGACGGCCACCCCCAGCGCAAGGACTACCCGCTCGGCGGGATCCCGGTCGAATACAAGGGCGCGGAGATCCCGCCGCCGGACCAGCGGAGGTCTTACTCGTGAGCACCGAGAACCTGTCGGACGTCACGACCGGCACCAGCACGACCGAAGCCGGCAGCGACAGCACGGACAACGCGAACTACGCCGACTCCCGCGACACCACCGAAGGCCGCGTCTACACGGTCTCCGGCGGCGACTGGGACGACGTCATCGCCGACGCCCAGCACGACGAGCGCATGGTCATCAACATGGGCCCGCAGCACCCGTCGACGCACGGCGTGCTCCGGCTCGTGCTGGAGATGGAGGGCGAGACCGTCACGCAGCTGCGGTCGGTCATCGGCTACCTGCACACCGGCATCGAGAAGAACTGCGAGTACCGGACCTGGACCCAGGGCGTCACCTTCGTGACGCGCATGGACTACCTGGCCCCGCTGTCGACGGAGATGGCGTACTGCCTCGGCGTCGAGAAGCTGCTCGGCATCGAGGCCCCGCGCCGCGCGCAGCTGCTGCGCGTGATGCTGCTGGAGATCAACCGGATCGGCTCGCACCTGGTCTACATCGCCACCGGCGGCATGGAGCTCGGCGCCACCACCGCGATGACGCTCGGCTTCCGCGAGCGCGAAGAGGTGCTGCACCTGCTGGAGCACCTGACCGGCCTGCGGATGAACCACGCGTTCATCCGCCCCGGCGGCCTCGCGCAGGACATGCCGGCCGACTACGTCGAGGTCGTCAAGGCGTTCCTCAAGACGATGAAGGAACGCCTTCCGCTGTACGACAAGCTCTTCACCGGCCAGCCGATCTGGCGCAACCGGCTCAAGGGCGTCGGGTACCTGCCGGTCGACGCGTGCCTCGCGCTCGGCGTCACCGGCCCGGTGCTGCGGTCCGCGGGCCTCCCGTGGGACCTGCGCAAGACCGAGCCGTACTCCTGCTACGACGAGTTCGAGTTCGACGTGCCGGTCGACAACGGTGCCGACTGCTGGTCGCGCTACCTGATCCGGGTGCACGAGATGCACGAGAGCCTCAAGATCATCGAGCAGTGCCTCGAGAAGCTCGAGCCGGGCCCGGTCATGGTCGAGGACAAGAAGATCGCGTGGCCCGCGCAGCTGTCCATCGGCAGCGACGGCATGGGCAACTCGCTCGAGCACGTCAAGAAGATCATGGGCCAGTCGATGGAGTCCCTGATCCACCACTTCAAGCTGGTCACCGAGGGCTTCAAGGTCCCGCCGGGCCAGGTCTACGCGCCGGTCGAGTCACCGCGCGGCGAGCTGGGCGTGCACCTGGTCTCCGACGGCGGCACCCGGCCGCTGCGGGTCCACGTGCGCGAACCGAGCTTCGTGAACCTGCAGTCGATGCCCGCCATGGCCGAGGGCGGCCTGGTCGCCGACGTGATCGCCGCCATCGCCTCGATCGACCCCGTCATGGGGGGAGTGGACCGATGACCACAGCAGTTCCCGAGCCGGGCCCGAACTACTCCGCGACGACGCACGCCGCGGCCGGGCCCGACACCGACGCCGTCGCCATCGCGCCGGACCCCGAAGTGGCGGCCGGGATCATCACCGAGACGCCGCTCGAGGACATCTTCGACGCGGACATCCACGCCAAGGCGCAGGACCTGATCGCGCGCTACCCGATGTCCCGCTCGGCACTGCTGCCGATGCTGCACCTCGTGCAGTCGGTGCAGGGCTACGTCAGCCAGGAGGGCATCGCGTTCTGCGCGAAGCAGCTCGACCTGTCCGACGCCGAGGTCAGCGCGGTCGCGACGTTCTACACGATGTACAAGCGCCGCCCGTGCGGCGAGCACCTCGTGAGCGTCTGCACCAACACGCTGTGCGCGGCGATGGGCGGCGACGCGATCTACAAGAAGCTCCAGACGCACCTTGGCTCCGAGGAGAACCCGCTGGGGCACAACGAGACCGCGGGCACGCCGAACGAGCCGGGCTCGATCACCCTCGAGCACGCCGAGTGCCTCGCGGCCTGCGACCTCGCGCCGGTCATCCAGGTCAACTACGAGTACTTCGACAACCAGACCGAGGACAAGGCCGTCGCGCTGGTCGACGCGCTGCAGGCGGGCAAGAAGCCGGCCCCGACGCGCGGTGCCCCGCTGACGAACTTCAAGGGCGCCGAACTGCAGCTCGCCGGGTTCTTCCCGGAGGACGAGCGGACCTACCGCAAGGACGTCGACGGCCCGTCGCAGGCCGTCGAGACGCTGCGGGGCGCGAAGCTCGCGCAGGAGCGCGGCTGGGTCGCCCCGGTGGCCTCCGATGTGCCGTTGCCAGAAGTGGAGAAGAAGTAATGGCCGATCCCATTACCCCGGTCCTCACGAAGCGCTGGCTGTCGCCGAACTCCTGGACGATCGGGCAGTACGAAGCACTCGAGGGCTACACGGCGATCCGCAAGGCACTGGCCGGGACGCCGGAGCAGCTCGTCCAGCTGATCAAGGACTCGGGGCTGCGCGGCCGCGGCGGCGCGGGCTTCCCGGCCGGCATCAAGTGGTCGTTCATGCCGCCGAACTTCGACAAGCCGCACTACCTGGTGATCAATGCCGACGAGGGCGAACCCGGTACCTGCAAGGACATCCCGCTGATGATGGCGGACCCGCACTCGCTGATCGAGGGCTGCATCATCGCCTCGTACGCGATGCGGTCCAACCACTGCTTCATCTACGTCCGCGGGGAAGCGCTGCACTGCATCCGCCGGCTCAACGCGGCCGTGCGCGAAGCCGAAGCGGCGGGTTACCTGGGCGAGAACATCCTCGGCTCCGGCTTCGACCTCAAGATCACCGTCCACGCCGGTGCGGGCGCGTACATCTGCGGCGAGGAGACGGCGCTGCTCGACTCGCTCGAAGGCCGTCGCGGCCAGCCGCGGCTCAAGCCGCCGTTCCCGGCCGCCGCGGGTCTCTACGCCGCGCCGACCACGGTGAACAACGTCGAGACGATCGCCAGCGCGCCCTACATCGTCAACGCCGGCTCCAGCTGGTTCCGCGAGATGGGCCGCGAGAAGTCGCCCGGCCCGAAGATCTACTCGATCTCCGGCCACGTCGAGAAGCCCGGCCAGTACGAGTGCCCGCTCGGCACGACACTGCGCGAGCTGCTGGACATGGCGGGCGGCATGAAGGACGGCATCCCGCTCAAGTTCTGGACCCCGGGCGGCTCGTCCACCCCGATGTTCACCGCCGAGCACCTCGACGTTCCCCTGGACTTCGAAGGCGCGGCGGAAGCCGGGTCGATGCTGGGCACCACCGCCGTCCAGGTCTTCAACGAGACCGTGTCGGTGCCGTGGGCCGTGATGAAGTGGACCCAGTTCTACGAGCACGAGTCCTGCGGCAAGTGCACGCCGTGCCGCGAAGGCACGTACTGGCTGGCGCAGATCCTCGAGCGCATGGTCGAGGGCCACGGCACCGAGGAGGACATCGACACCCTCCTCGACGTCTGCGACAACATCCTCGGCCGGTCGTTCTGCGCCCTCGGCGACGGCGCGGTGTCGCCGATCCAGAGCGGTATCAAGTACTTCCGCGAGGAATTCCTCGCTCTCTGTGAGAGCAACAAGCGCGAACTGGTGGGAGCGCAGGCATGACGATCGCCCCCGACAAGCCTGAGACGACCGAAACCCCGGTCCCCGAAGGCCACGTCAAGCTGGTCATCGACGGCGAAGAGGTCATCGCCCCCAAGGGCGAGCTCCTCATCCGCACGGCCGAACGCCTCGGCACGGTCATCCCGCGGTTCTGCGACCACCCGCTCCTCGACCCGGCGGGCGCCTGCCGCCAGTGCCTGGTCGAGGTCGAGATGGGCGGCAGGCCGATGCCGAAGCCGCAGGCGTCCTGCACGATGACCGTCGCCGACGGCATGGTCGTCAAGACGCAGCTGACGTCGCCGGTCGCGGACAAGGCGCAGCAGGGCGTGATGGAGCTGCTGCTCATCAACCACCCGCTGGACTGCCCGATCTGCGACAAGGGCGGCGAGTGCCCCCTGCAGAACCAGGCGCTGGCCCACGGCCGCACGGACTCCCGGTTCGTCGACACCAAGCGGACGTTCCCGAAGCCGCTGCCGATCTCCACGCAGGTGCTGCTGGACCGCGAACGCTGCGTGCTCTGCCAGCGCTGCACCCGGTTCTCCCGCGAGATCGCCGGCGACCCGTTCATCGAGCTCCTCGAACGCGGCGCCCACCAGCAGATCGGCACCGCGGAGACGGCGGACGTGCTCGACATGGCGTCGCGGACGACCAGCGGCCAGCCGTTCCAGTCGTACTTCTCCGGCAACGTCATCCAGATCTGCCCGGTCGGGGCTCTCACCAGCGCGGCCTACCGCTTCCGGTCGCGGCCGTTCGACCTGGTGTCCTCGCCGAGCGTCTGCGAGCACTGCTCGTCCGGCTGCGCCGAGCGCACCGACTTCCGGCGCGGCAAGGTCCAGCGCAAGCTGGCCGGCGACGACCCCGAGGTCAACGAAGAGTGGATCTGCGACAAGGGCCGGTTCGCCTTCCGCTACACCGGCGCCGAGGACCGCATCCGGCGCCCGCTGGTCCGCAACCGCGAGACCGGTGAGCTGGAAGAGGCGTCCTGGACCGACGCGCTGCGCATCGCCGCCGAAGGTCTCACCGCGGCGCGCGCGAACGGTGGCGTCGGCGTCCTGCCCGGTGGGCGGCTGACCGTCGAGGACGCCTACGCGTACTCGAAGTTCGCCCGCGTCGCCCTGCGCACCAACGACATCGACTTCCGCGCCCGCCCGCACTCGGCCGAGGAACTCGCGTTCCTCACCTCGCACGTCGTGGGCGTGACGCCGGAGTCCGGCGTCACCTTCGGCGAGCTCGAGCGGGCCCGCACGGTCCTGTGCGTCGCCTTCGAGCCCGAGGACGAAGCCCCGATCGTGTTCCTGCGGCTGCGCAAGGCGGCCCGCAAGAACCGCACCCGGGTCGTCCACTTGGGACAGTGGACGACGTCGTCGGTGCGCAAGACGTTCGGAGAGCTGCTCGCCTGCGTCCCCGGCCAGGAGGCCGCGGCCGT
Source organism: Amycolatopsis tolypomycina (assembly GCF_900105945.1). NCBI lineage: Bacteria > Bacillati > Actinomycetota > Actinomycetes > Pseudonocardiales > Pseudonocardiaceae > Amycolatopsis > Amycolatopsis tolypomycina. The sequence goes on from NZ_FNSO01000001.1 coordinate 148,661, forward strand.
CGACGGCATCGCCAAGCACGCGCCGGACCTCGAGGAGGGCCTGCGCGGCGAGGGTGCGGTCGTCCTTGTCGGCGAGCGCGCCGCCGCGATCCCCGGCCTCTTCGCCGCCCTGCACGACCTGGTCGAGCGCACCGGCGTCCGGCTCGCGTGGATCCCGCGCCGCGCCGGCGACCGGGGCGCCCTGGAGGCCGGCTGCGTGCCGTCGCTGCTGCCCGGCGGCCGCCGGGTCGGTGACGACGCCGCCCGCGTCGCCGTCGAGAACGCCTGGGGCGTCCCGCTCCCGGCGACCCCGGGCCGCGACGCGACCGACATCCTGCTGGCCGCTTCGGCCGGCGAGCTCGGCGGCCTGGTCGTCGGCGGGGTCGACCCGTACGACCTGCCGGACCCGGCCCTCGCGCTGCGCGCGCTGGACAACGCCGGGTTCGTGGTCAGCCTGGAACTGCGGCTCAGCGCGGTGACCGAGCGCGCGGACGTGGTGCTCCCGGTGGCGGCGTCGGACGAGAAGTCCGGCAGCTACCTCAACTGGGAGGGCCGCACCCGCCCGTTCGACACGACGATCGAAGGCACCGGCGCCCTGCCCGACTGCCGGGTGCTCGACACCCTCGCCGTCGAGATGGACGCGGACCTGTTCACGCAGACGCCGGCCGCCGCGCGCGGTGACTTCGAGAAGCTCGGCCCGGCCTCGGCACTGCGGTGGAGCCACGTGGCCGCCGAAGTCGCGCCGCCCGCGACGCCGGGTGACGGCCAGGCGATCCTGTCGACCTGGCGCCAGCTGATCGACAACGGTTCCCTGCAGGACGGCGAGCCGCACCTCAAGGGCACCCAGCGCACGCCGGTCGCGCGGCTGTCCGCGAAGACCGCCGAGGAGCTGGGCACCACCGTGCGGGTCAGCACCGAACGCGGTGCGATCACGCTGCCGGTGGAGATCGCCGACCTGCCCGACGGCGTCGTGTGGCTGCCGGGCAACTCCGACGGCTCCGCCGTGTTCAAGACGCTCGGTGCCGGCCACGGCGCCGTGGTGAACCTCGCTGGAGGTGGGCAATGACCCCGCTGCTGACCGAAGCAGCCGTCGGCAGCGTGCCGGACGCGGCGACGCGGGCGGCGCTGCTGGCCGACGACCCGCTGTGGCTGATCCTGCTCAAGTGCGTGGTCATCCTGCTGATCGGGCCGATCATGACGATCTTCCTGATCGTCTGGGAGCGCAAGGCCGTCGGCCGGATGCAAAACCGGCCCGGCCCCAACCGGGTCGGCCCGGGCGGCTACCTGCAGTCCCTGGCGGACGCGATCAAGCTGCCGTTCAAGGAACAGATCATCCCGGACACCGCCGACCGCAAGGTGTACTTCCTCGCCCCGGTCATGTGCGTGGTGCCGTCGCTGATCGCGCTGTCGGCCATCCCGTTCGGGCCGGTCGTGTCGATCTTCGGCGAGCGGACCGTGCTCCAGCTGCTCGACCTGCCGGTCAGCGCGCTGGTGATCCTGGCCTGCTCCTCGATCGGCGTCTACGGCATCGTGCTCGCCGGCTGGTCGTCCGGCTCGCCGTACCCGCTGCTCGGCGGCATGCGCTCCGCGGCGCAGGTGATCTCCTACGAGATCGCGATGGGCCTCTCGATCGTCGCGGTGATCCTGCAGGCCGGGTCGCTGAACCTGGCCGACATCGTCAGCAAGCAGCAGCCGGTGTGGTTCCTCTACCTGGTCCCGAGCTTCGTGATCTACCTGATCTCGATGGTCGGCGAGACCAACCGCGCGCCGTTCGACCTCCCGGAGGCCGAGTCGGAGCTGGTCGGCGGCTTCCACACCGAGTACAGCTCGATGAAGTTCGCGATGTTCTTCCTCGCCGAGTACGTCAACATGGTGATCGTCTCGGCGTTCGCGACGACGTTGTTCCTCGGTGGCTGGATGGCCCCGTGGCCGCTGTCGCTGATCGGGAACAACGTCCTCAACACCGGCTGGTGGCCGGTGCTGTGGTTCTTCGCGAAGATGTTCGTCCTGCTCTTCGGGTTCATCTGGCTGCGCGGCACGCTGCCCCGTCTGCGCTACGACCAGTTCATGCGCCTGGGCTGGAAGGTCCTGGTCCCGCTGAACCTGGTCTGGATCATCATGGTGACCTTCGCGAAGGTGATCACCTGGAACACCGCGACCATCATCATCGCCGCGGTCGCGATCTTCATCGTCGTCGCGCTGTTCTTCTACGTCCGCGCCGCGAGCCGTGAAGAGGAGAGCGAGTCGATCCCGGTGACCGGTGGCGGTTTCCCGGTTCCGCCGCTGGACCTCAAGGTCCCGCAGACCACCCCGCGTCAGAAGGCCTTGGCCAAGGCCGAGGCGAAGGCGGCCCGCCGCAAGCCGGCGGCCGTCGGTACCGCAAAGGAAGGGGCACAAGATGGGGTTTCTTGATCCCGTCAAGGGCTTCGGCGTCACCTTCGGGATGATGTTCAAGAAGGTCGCCACCGAGGAGTACCCGGAGGCTGGCGCGCCCGCCGCCCCGCGTTACCACGGCCGGCACCAGCTGAACCGCCACCCGGACGGCCTCGAGAAGTGCGTCGGCTGCGAGCTGTGCGCGTGGGCGTGCCCGGCGGACGCGATCTTCGTCGAGGGCGGTGACAACACCGAGGAAGCCCGGTACTCGCCGGGCGAGCGGTACGGCGCGGACTACCAGATCAACTACCTGCGCTGCATCGGCTGCGGCCTCTGCATCGAGGCGTGCCCGACCCGGTCGCTGACGATGATCAACTTCTACGAGCTGGCCGACGACGACCGCCAGCGGCTGATCTACACGAAGGAAGACCTGCTCGCCCCGCTGCTGCCCGGCATGGAGCAGCCGCCGCACCCGATGCGGCTCGGCGAAAACGAGCAGGACTACTACGTGAACGGCCCCGAGCTGGCGCGCGGGGAGGCTTCGAAGTGATCACTGCACTTCTGGCCCAGGCGCCCAACGCGTCGGCGGGTGTGTCCACCGGGGAAGCCATCGCGTTCTGGATCCTCGGCCCGCTCTCGCTGCTCGGCGCGCTCGGCATGATCTTCTCCCGCAACGCCGTCCACTCGGCGCTGTGGCTGGTGCTGACCATGCTGAGCCTGGGCGCGCTGTACATGATCCAGTCGGCGCCGTTCCTCGGCTTCACGCAGATCATCGTCTACACCGGCGCGATCATGATGCTGTTCCTGTTCGTGCTGATGCTGGTCGGCCGCGAGAGCTCCGACTCGGTCGTCGAAGTCCTGCGCGGCCAGCGGCTGGCCGCGACGGTGCTCGGCATCGGGATGGCCGCGCTGCTGGCCACCGGCATCTACCGGGCGCTGGAGAACGTCACGCCGGCGATCCCGCTGGACTCGACGACGTCGGCGGGCGGCGGTCCCAAGGGCCTCGGCAAGCTGATCTTCACCGACTACCTGTTCCCGTTCGAGCTGACGTCGGCGCTGCTCATCACCGCCGCGATCGGCGCGATGGTGCTGGCCTTCACCGACCGGCACGCCAAGGGCGGGAAGCTGTCGCAGAAGGAACTCGTGCTCCTGCGTTTCCGCGGCGAGCACGACCGGCCGTCGCCGCTGCCCGGCCCGGGTGTCTTCGCCACCGCCAACTCGGTGGCCACCCCGGCGCTGCTGCCGGACGGCTCGGTCGCCCCGGAGTCGCTGTCGGCGATCATCGAGTCCACCTCGGCGATCGAGCTGGCGAAGGAACGCAAGCTCGTCGCGGACGACGTCGAACACCCGGACGCGCACGCGCTGGTCGGCTCGGACGCGGCGGAAACCAAGGGGGAGAAGGAATGACCCCGACGTACTACCTGCTGCTGTCGGCGCTGCTGTTCGCGCTCGGCGCGGTCGGCGTGCTGGTGCGGCGCAACGCGATCGTCGTGTTCATGTGCATCGAGCTGATGCTCAACGCGGTGAACCTGTCGCTGGTCACCTTCGCCCGGATCAACGGCGGGCTCGACGGCCAGGTCATGGCGTTCTTCGTCATGGTCGTCGCGGCCGCCGAGGTCGTGGTCGGCCTGGCGATCATCATGGCCATCTTCCGCACCCGGCGCTCGGCCTCGGTCGACGACACCAACCTGCTGAAGTACTAGGAGACCCCCGAGTGACCGCATCATCGTGGCTGCTGGTGGCCCTGCCTGGTCTCGGCGCGTTGATCCTGCTGCTGGCAGGGAAGCGCGCCAAGGCGTGGGGGCATCTGCTCGGCTGTGCCACCGTCACCCTGGCATTCATCTACGGCGTCATCCTGTTCTTCACCGCCGACACGTCGTCCACTGTGGACACCAAGCTGTACTCGTGGATCCCGGCCGGCGCGCTGCAGATCGACTTCGGGCTCCGGATCGACGCGCTGTCGCTGACGTTCGTGCTGCTCATCACCGGCGTCGGCATGCTGATCCACTTCTACTCGATCGGCTACATGGCCGACGACGAGGGCCGGTACCGCTTCTTCGCGTACCTCAACCTCTTCGTCGCCTCGATGCTGGTCCTGGTGCTGGGCAACAGCTTCGTGACGCTCTACATGGGCTGGGAGGGCGTGGGTCTCGCGTCCTATCTGCTCATCGGCTGGTACCAGGGCCGCCCGTCCGCCGCGACCGCGGCGAAGAAGGCGTTCCTGATGAACCGCGTCGGGGACGTCGGGCTCGCGCTGGCGATCTTCATCATGTTCAAGTACGCGGGCTCGACCGGCTACGCCGAGGTCTTCAAGGCGGTCGGCGACGGCAAGTTCTCGACCGGCGCGATCACCGCGATGGCGATCCTGCTCCTGCTGGGTGCCTGCGGTAAGTCCGGCCAGTTCCCGCTGCAGGCGTGGCTCCCGGACGCGATGGAGGGCCCGACCCCGGTGTCGGCCCTCATCCACGCGGCGACGATGGTCACCGCGGGCGTCTACCTGGTGGCCCGCTCGAAGGACATCTTCAACGCCACCGAGGACGGCAGGCTGATCGTCACCCTGGTCGGCACGGTGACGCTGCTGCTCGGGTGCATCATCGGCTGCGCGTACGACGACATCAAGAAGGTCCTCGCGTACTCGACGGTCAGCCAGATCGGCTACATGATGCTCGCCGTCGGCCTCGGGCCGATCGCGTACGCGCTGGGCATCATGCACCTGGTCGCGCACGGCTTCTTCAAGGCCGGGCTGTTCCTCGGGGCCGGGTCGGTCATGCACGGCATGAACGACGAGGTCGACATGCGGAAGTTCGGCGGCCTGCGCAAGCACATGCCGATCACCTTCATCACCTTCGGCCTCGGCTACCTGGCCCTGATCGGCATCCCGCCGCTGTCGGGCTTCTTCACCAAGGACGCGATCATCGAAGCGGCGTTCAGCCAGGGCGGCTGGCGCGGCTGGGTGATGGGCGGCGCCGCGCTGCTGGGCGCCGGGCTCACCGCGTTCTACATGACGCGCCTGATGATGATGACGTTCTTCGGCAAGGAGCGCTGGAAGGACATCAAGAGCTCCGACGGCCGTGACTTCCACCCGCACGAGTCCAAGGCGATCATGTGGGTCCCGATGGCGATCCTGGCGGTCGGCTCGGTCGGCGCCGGTGCCTTCTTCGCACTCGGTGAGCGCTTCGCCCACTGGCTGACCCCGTCGGTCGGCGAGCTGGAGGAGGTCCACCACTCGCCGTTGAGTGCCGGGGTGATTTCCGCGGGCGCGATCGTGTTCTCCGTGCTCGGCGTGGTGATCGCGTACCTGATCTTCCGCCGTGACGTCCCGGTCGAGCAGCCCCAGCGGGTCTCGTTCGTCACCCGGGCCGCGCGCAAGGACCTGTACGGCAACGCCCTCAACGAGACGCTGGTCGCCCGCCCGGGCACCTGGCTCTCGCGGGCGCTGGTGTTCGTGGACAACCGCGGCGTCGACGGCGCGGTCAACGGCCTGGCCGCCTCGCTCGGCGGCGGGTCCGGCCGGCTGCGGCGGCTCCAGACCGGGTTCGTCCGGTCGTACGCGCTGTCGATGCTGGGCGGCACGTTCCTGCTTCTGGCGGCTCTCCTGCTGGTGAGGTTCTCCTGATGACCTGGTTGCTCATCCTCATCCTGGTGCCGCTGGCCGGCGCCCTGGTGCTGGCGTTCCTCAAGGGGAACGACCGCGCCGCGGTGCTGGCCGCGCTCGGGTTCTCGATCCTCGAGTTCCTGCTGGTGATCCCGTTCTGGCTCAGCTACAACGCGTCCGGGCCCCGCCTGCAGATGACGTCGAGCTTCGACTGGATCCCCAGCTTCGGCGTGCACATCGCGTTCGGCGTCGACGGCATCGCACTGATCATGATCGCGGTGATCGCGCTGCTGGTCCCGATCGTCGTCGGCGGCCTCGGCACGATGGACAAGCTGCCGGCCGGGCGCAGCGCGGGCGGGTTCCTGTCGCTGATCCTGCTGCAGGAGGCGCTCACGATCGGCGTGTTCGCCGCGACCGACGTCTTCCTGTTCTACGTGTTGTTCGAGATCATGCTGATCCCGATGTACTTCCTCATCGGCGGCTACGGCGGCGCGAACCGGCAGTACGCGGCGGTGAAGTTCTTCCTGTACTCGTTCCTCGGCGGCTTGATCATGCTGGCGTCGGCGATCGGGGCGTACTCGCTGGCGGCGGACAAGCTCGGCAAGGGCACGTTCGACTGGGCCACGCTGGTGACGGTGGTGCGCGACGCGCCGCTGTCCACGCAGATCTGGCTGTTCCTCGGGTTCTTCCTGGCCTTCGCGATCAAGGCGCCGCTGGTGCCGTTCCACACCTGGCTGCCGGACGCGGCGGGGGAGGCGCCGATCGGCGTCGCCGTCCTGCTGGTCGGCATCCTGGACAAGGTCGGCACGTTCGGCTTCCTGCGCTACTGCCTGCCGATGTTCCCGGACGCGAGCAAGGCGCTGGCGCCGCTGGTGCTGGTGCTCTCGGTGATCGGTGTCCTCTACGGCTCGATCCTCGCCGCGGGGCAGCGGGACATGAAGCGGTTCATCGCGTACGTGTCGATCGCCCACTTCGGCTTCATCTCGCTGGGCATCTTCGCGTTCAACGAGCAGGCGATGGTCGGCTCGGCGACGTACATGCTCAACCACAGCCTGGCGACCGGCATGCTGATCGTGGTGATCGGCCTGGTGATCGCGCGGGGCGGGTCTTCTCGCATTTCGGACTACGGCGGCATGGCGAAGGTGACGCCGTTGCTGGCGGGGCTGTTCCTGCTCGCCGGCCTGTCGACGCTTTCGCTGCCGGGCACCAACTCGTTCGTCTCCGAGTTCCTGGTGCTCATCGGGTCCTTTGTGGACCAGCCGGTGTACACGATCCTCGCCACGGTGGGCATGGTCCTGGCCGCGGCGTACGTCCTGTGGCTCTACCAGCGGGTCTTCCAGGGCCCGGTCCGCGGTGACGCCCTCGTGGGTGTCGGCGGCGGCCCGGGCACGGCGATCGCGCCGGAGCTGGGCGCCAAGAAGGCGATCCGCGACCTGTCCGGCCGGGAGATCGCGATCCTCGCGCCGCTGGTCGTGCTGATCATCGTTCTCGGCTTCTACCCGAAGCCGGTGCTCGACACAGTCACCCCGACGGTGCAGCAGACGCTGTCCGCGGTCCAGGGAGGCAAGTAAAAGTGCTCGACATCCTCCTGACCCAGGCACCGGAGCCGCCGGTGCAGGTGCCGTCGATCGACTACCCGGCGGTGCTGCCGGTGCTGATCGTCTTCGGCGCGGCGTGCGTCAGCGTGCTGGTCGAGGCGTTCGCGGCGAAGCGTTCGCGGTTCGGCATCCAGGTCGGCCTGAGCCTGGCGTCGATCGTCGCGGCCGGGGTCGCCCTCGTGGTGTACGCGACGGGCAGCGCGCCCGCGGGCGGCGTGACGACGTTCAGCGGCGCGATCTCGATCGACCGGCCGGCGCTGTTCCTCTGGGGCACGCTGCTGGCACTGGCGGTCGGCGCGGTGCTGCTGGTTTCGGACCGCGTGGTCGAGCCGGGCGGCGCGCTGGTCGCCCAGGCGAGCATCCGCCCGGGCACGGTCCAGGACCGCGCCCAGACGGCGACGGTGATGCAGACCGAGGTGTTCCCGCTGACGCTGTTCGCCCTCGGCGGCATGATGGCGTTCACCGCGGCGAACGACCTGCTGACGATGTTCATCGCGCTGGAGGTGCTGTCCCTCCCGCTGTACCTGATGTGCGGCCTCGCCCGCCGTCGCAGGTTGCTGTCCCAGGAAGCGGCGGTCAAGTACTTCCTTCTCGGAGCGTTCTCGTCGGCGTTCTTCCTGTACGGCCTGGCGCTGCTGTACGGCTACGCGAACTCGGTGAAGCTGGGCGACATCGCAGCCGCGGCTGCGGGCACGGACCGCTCGGACACGCTGCTGTTCGCAGGGCTCGGTCTCCTGGTGGTCGGCCTCCTGTTCAAGGGCTCGGTGGGCCCGTTCCACACGTGGACCCCGGACGTGTACCAGGGAGCGCCAACGCCGGTGACGGCGTTCATGGCGGCGTGCACGAAGGTCGCGGCGTTCGGCGGGATCCTCCGGGTGCTGTCGGTGGCGTTCTCGTCGACGTCATGGGAGTGGCGCGGAGTCCTCTGGGGCGTGGCGATCATTTCGATGGTGATCGGCGCGGTACTGGGCCTGACCCAGACGGACGTCAAGCGCATGGTGGCGTACTCGTCGATCGCCCACGCAGGCTTCTTGCTGGTCGGCGCGATCGCGATGACCCGCGACGGCCTGTCGAGCACGCTGTTTTACCTGCTGGCGTACGGCTTCACGACCCTGGCGGCGTTCGGCGTGATCAGCCTGGTGCGCGATTCGTCGGGCGAGGCCACGCACCTCTCGGCGTGGGCCGGGCTGGCGAAGCGGTCGCCGTTGCTGGCCGGGGTCTTCACGTTCTTGCTCTTGGCTCTGGCCGGGATCCCGTTGACATCGGGCTTCGTGGGCAAGTTCGTGGTGTTCTCGGCAGCGTTGTCGGACGGAATGGCACCGTTGGTGGTGGTGGCACTGGTCTTCAGCGCGGTGGCGGCGTTCTTCTACCTGCGAGTGATAGTCCTGATGTACTTCTCCGAGCCGGCGCCGGACGGACCGTCGGTGTCCGTCCCGGGCTTCGGCACGGGAACGGCGATCTTCCTCGGCACGGCGGTGACACTGGTGCTGGGCCTGGTGCCGGCGTTCGCGCTGGGGTGGGCCGGTTCGGGCGGGTTCGCTTTCTGAGGTCTTGTGTTCCGTGAAGGCCGCCTTGAGGGTTTCTCCTCAAGACGGCCTTCACAGCATTCGAGGTGTCCCGCTTCCCGGACAGGTTGTTCTCGCGGTCAGCTCTCCTCGAGCCGCTTCGGGCGTGCCAGGCTCGACGCCATGCCGAGGCCGAAGCCCAAACCGCAGGCGCGTGGTCTTGCCGAGGGTTGCGCGCCGAACGACGGGCCTGCAGGCTCGCGATGGTCGAAAAACTGCTCGAAATGTCGCGTGACGTCGATCGCCCGGCCTGGCTCGAGATACGACATGGTGAAGTGTCCGAGCAAGCCGGACTCCTGGCGCGGTACGAAGCGGAGGCGGTCGAGATCGTCGAGGCCGCCGTCAGCACGATCCCCGAGCTGCTGCAGACGCCGGGATACGCTCGCTCGGTGAGGGCGTCCTGCGGCGTAACGCCGGAGCGTCGGAAGGTCCTGAACGGCAAACGCCCGCCGAAGTTGCTGGCCTACCTCGACGAGGCGGCGCTCCACCGCGTGATCGGAAGCGCGAAGGTCATGGCGGACCAGCTGCGGCAGTTGGCCGTGCCGGCCGAACGCGCACCGGTCGAGGTCCGCGTCATCCCGTGGGGAGCGGGTGGACATGCCGCGCTGAACGGCGCCTTCGAGCTGCTCGACTTCGCCGACGGGCGCCCGCTGGTGTATCTCGAACAGCTCGGTTCCGGCCTGTTCCTCGACCAGCGCCGATGTTGGTCCCTACGTCCGCGCTATCGCCGCGCTGGACTCGGTCGCGCTCACCCCTGCGAAGTCGCTGCAGCTGATCGAGCACCTTGCTGAGCGGCACGAGTCAGTGGTCAAGGCCGGCCCGCAGCGCGGCGACCTTCTGAGCCATCAGCCCCGGCGCGCCGGGCAGCACGGTGATGTGCCGGTTGCCCGGTGAGCCGGTAAGCGTCATGGCGACGCGCCCGGAGTCGACGTCCAGGTAGCTCATCGAGTCACGGGTCATCGTCCGCGAACCGTCCGGGCTGCGCTTGGCGGCGTAGAACTGGCCGACGCCGTAGTGGGGCTGACCGAAAATCTCGTCGAGCTGCCGGGCGTCGCGGCTACGTGCCGGACTGCTGTCGTAAATGTCGTGCTCTTCTTCTCCGCGCCGGAACTCCTCCTGCGGAACGGAGAACGGTGTGAAGTGCGCCGGAGCGTACGGCGGCAGGTTGGCGATCAGCGCGTCCGCAGGGGAGTTGTCCGGCGAAACGGTCTTCAACCACACACGGTCGCCCTGGCACAGCGCGGTGACGGCGAACCGCCCTCGGCCGGCGACGAGCACCCCGAGCTGTTCCTTCATGTCGCGCGCGTAAGCGAAGTACTCGGTCGCCGGACGGTCGAGCAGGTGCAGGATCTCCTCGAATTCAGGGGTGAACCCGTCGCCCTGGGTGAGCCCGTACTGGCTCAGTTCTTCAAATGCTTCCCGATTCACCTGCTTCACCGAGGACGGCGGAATGTACCGCAGGCCACCGGCAAAAATCTGGTGCGGCTCGCCGCCCCCTGCCTGTCGCATCGCGGTCAGCAGAGTGTTCAGCGAAACTTCGATTTGTTCGCGCACCACGTTTCCTCCCCTTTGGTGTGGTGCTAGCGCTGCGCGCGCTTTTCGCCGATCACGGGTGGCATCGGCTTTTCGATGTCACCGCCGAAGGTGTCGTCCGGGTCGGGATTGCGGAGGTAAGCCGCAGCTTTTTTCTCCGTGTCCTCTTCCTTCTTGCCTTGTCCGGCGCCGACGGCGCCCATGGGCATCCCGCCGGCACCCCGTCCACCCGCGACACCAGGAGCGCCAGGACGTCCACCGGCGACGCTCGCGCCGGGCAGGCCACGCCCGGAGCCGGAGCCGGGCCCCATCCCGCGCGCACCCGGTTCGTTCACGGCACCGCTACCCGTGCCGCGGTAGCTGCCGGTACCCGAGCCAGGGCCGTAGCTGGTACCGGAGCCAGGGCCGTAGCCGGTCCCGGGTCCGAACTCGCCGCCACTGTACGGACCGGACCCGCCCGGCCCGAGCGAGTTGATCGGTTGCCCGGTCGGCCCGAACTGGTATCCGGTATTCGCGGCGGGCATGACCGGCTTGGGGACGTAGCTGTTCGCGTGAGTGCCGTCCGACGGAATCTCCGGCGGACGTCCGCCGATCTGGTTCTGCCCGGTCTGGCTTTGTCCCGTCTGGTTCTGCCCCGTCTGGTTCTGCCCGGTTCGGTCTTGCCCGGCTTGCGTGCCGGGCCGGTACTGAGACCGCTCCGGGATACCGGGCTGCCGGGTCTGCCGCTGGTTTTGTGTGTTGTTCCCGGTGTCGGTCGTCCGGCCCGTGGCCGGTGGCGTCCCGGTGTCCATCGTGATGGGGGCGCCGGAGCCGGACAGCTGGGCGTACTGGGCGGGCATCTGCGTGCCGTTGGTGGTGCTGGCGGAGTGGTAGACGCGGAAGGCGTCGATGTTGGCCTGGCTGTCAGCCTGCCATCCGGCGACCTTGGTCTGGTACAACTTGCCATCACCTGCGAAGGTGTCGTAGAGGTCACTGGCGGTGATATCAGGCGGTTGAGCAGCGACGGGCTTCACGGAGTTCTTGGCCGTGCCGAAAGCGCCGATCTGCGCTTCGACGGCGGTCTGCGCATTCTTGAGGTGAATGGCATCGTCCATCGCGGCTTGGATGAGCGGTGCTGTCGAGTCCGCGGCCGCACTGCCGGCGTCGCCTTGCCAGCCGCTCATGGTCTTGGCCCGAAGGGCGGAGATCCGCTCGGCCCGCTCGATCATCCGCTGGGTCAGGTGGTTAGTGCTCTCTTGGGTGTCGATCAGGGACTGAGTTCCCTTGCCACCGGTGATCTGTTCATAGATCTGCGCGGCGGTCAATGGTCCTTCGGTGACCATCAGTTCACCTTCCGAAGGTTGTCAAGCACCTTGGATACGACGTTGTGTGCAGCGGCGCAGGGGTCACTTTTGCCAATGTTCTTCTCTGACTGCGCGATGGCCACATCGATCACTTCTTGGTCGCTAGTTCCAAGGGCGATCGCGCAGCGACCATCGCTTCGCTCGTCGACCAGACCGTAGGCGACGGTCGGGTAGCCGTTGATCGATTCCATCGGTTGGAAGAAGGGAAATGTTGTGTTCCGTTTAGCGTAGATCGCAGTCAAACCGGCAGTGTTAGCTTTGATGTAGGTCACAGAGACGCTGGCTTGTGAGACTTCAGGGACATTCCAGCGGCAAGTTGGTCCGCTTTGCGCGTTGAGGTCCGGCGTGGATGTGGCTTCGGAGCCGAGGAGTTCTGCGATCTGTGCTCGCGTAAGTGTGTCGCAAGGCGCCTGCTTGAACCGAGCGGTGTCGATCGGATTCGTCACCTTCGGAACCCCGTCTGTTGAGCTTGCTGGTGGCGCCTGGCTCTGTGTGGTGCCTGCGGGTGCCGGCGTGCCTTTATTCGGGGTCGTACAGGCGGCAAGAGTCAGCAACGATGCGCTGATCAGGACGAGCGTGCGGCGCATCAGAGGCTGCCTCCGGTCTGTTTGATTTCTGTCGTGTGGGCATCTTCTGATGCGGCATATTTGCCGAGTGCGGCATCGAATTTGGCTGCCATGTTCCGGCAATACTTTTCGCGCTCCTTGAGCGTTGCAAGGAGCACGTTGCCCGATTTGCAGATTTGGTCAGCGTTGCTGCCGCTGGCGTACTCCAGTCCAGGACCGCCGGTTACGGCGATGGTCCGCGCCTCCCGCTGGTCGTCCTGGAACTCGTTCGCCAGCTCGTTCCAGTCGTTCATCAGTTCGCGAAGCGTCGCCTCGTCGTACTTGAAGCCCGGGCCGCTCGCCTCCGCCCCGGCGGGTGCCCCGTACGTCCCCGCGCGCTGGGTGACGGGCGTCAGTGGCGCCCGACGCGTGTTCGGATCGTAGACCGGCGGCTGGCTGTCAGGCATCGTCTTGCGCCCCTGTCGGCTCGTCGCGACCGGGTGTGACAGCGCTGAAGCGCCCCGAAGCCGTCGTCGTCACTGTGCTCTCCCCTTGGCTGCAGGGTGCTCCTGCCCCGGCACCCTGCGTAGTTCGACGCATCGGAGATTACCAGGGTTCCCGGCCGCCGGTTCCCCTTGCAAGAAGATCCGTTCCGCCTGGAATGACGATCGGAAACCCGGTGACAATAAGTGATAACCCTTCGGTGGAATGCCGGCCAAAGGCAAGGTTCTAGCTGGTCAATAGGGAAATCCGTAGGCACACTCTGCGTAATGCGACCTGCTTGGCAACTCACCGTCGTCCTCTGTATATGTCTCCTGGTCTCGTCCGGCTGTACCGGCGAGACCTCGGAGGCGACGCGTCACGCACCGCTGTCACTTCCTTGGCATCCGAAACAACCCCGTCCGGCGGATCGGGACGAGCGCGCGGTGGACGCTGCGCTCGCCGCCCTCGACCTGTGCTCGCTGATCGACCTCGGCGTCTACGACCGCCGGAAAGCGCCAGGTGCTGCGCCGGCCACGCGGCAAGCGAGGGTCTTCGATGGCCGGTGCCAGTGTGACCTCGTGCGCGATGTACTCCCGTTGATCACGGTTCGTGACGGGTCGCCGGAGAGCGCTCCGCTGCGAAACGACGGGGCGGTCGTCGATCTGTCGGGCGTGAAGGGATACCAGACAGAACGCCACATGAAGGGCGGATCGTCGGCTGCAGTGTGCTGATTCCGGTCAGTTTTGTCCGGGCAGTGCGTTCGAGATCGCCTACGGCGAGCGGCAGGACAAAGCCCATTGTGAAATCGTGCGTGACTTCGCCGATGCGGGTGCCCGCTCCCTGCCGAAGGAGCTTGTTTACCCGCCTGGCGGTCAGGACTCCGGCCGCGTTGGGGCCTGCGCCAACATGGTCGTCAACACCGACGGCAGCGACTGCGATCCCGCCGTCGACCTTGACGTGCTGAACGGCGGTGTGGACGTGGTCCTGAACGCCGGAGCGCGCAACCCGAACGTCGAATGCGCGGTCTTCCGCGCGGCCGTTGCCGCGGTGTTCGGAGGTGCCTTCGAGCCGGTGGCGACGCCGGGTGCCTGCTGGTTCGTCGAACCGCAGCATCGTCTGCGGATCGAGGTGGGGGCGACGGTGCTGGGAGACCGCCCGGGGATCTTCGGCTCGGATCCGAACCTTTGGACGGATCGGCAGATCGTCACCCTCGGACAGAAGCCGGCGGTGGCTTTTCGGAATCTGACCGGAAACGAGTACTCCGTTTACGCTTCGCCGTACGGCGCCCTCGACCGCCGAGGGCATGTCCGGTTGCAGATCAGTGCCGAGCGCGAGCGCGGCATCGACACCGACGTCCAGCCGGTTTTGCCGATGGATGTCACGCTGAAGGCAAAGGCTGTCGTCGCGTCAGTGCTGGAGCACCATTTCGGACCAGGTCGCTGACTCGATGCTGCGCAAACTGGCGAAGGCGCCGCGGCCACCCTCTCGGCTCGTCCCAGGCCGCGGCGCCCCCGGGCCCTATGGGGTCGGTGTGCAGCTCGTCCGGCCCAGTGTCACCGCTCCGCTGATGCCCGATGCCGGCAGGAACTCGAGGCGCAGCATCGTCAAGCCGATGCTTCCGTCGCCCGGGAGGCTCTGGATGTTGAACACCGCGTTCGCCAGCACCGTTCCGTCCGCTTTCCGGATCGGCGACACGTACCCGACCGGCACCGGGTTCGGCGGGTTCGTGATTCCCGACATCCCGCCGTACGACCAGTTCGCGCTCGTCTGCGTCTGCGTTCCCTCGCACGTCACCGTGTAACTCGCCAGCTTCACCCTCGGCCCACCCGCGCTCACCAGCGCCGACAGCTCGAAGTTCTTGCTCGTTGCCGTCGACTTGGTCGCTGTCGCGTTCGTGTTCGGGTCCGTCACGGTTGTCGTGCAGGAGGACGTTCCGCCGCCGAATGTCACTCCTGGCTTCGAGGCCACCTGGGCCGACGCGCTCGCCGGGCCGGTGATCGAACACTGACCCTGCGTCGGCACCTCCACCGTCGAGCCCGCCTTCGTGAACGACGCCGAGCCGATGTCCGCCACGCCCCGCAGCGGGTCCGCCGAAGCAGGCGAAGCGGCAGCCACCAGGGCCAACAGAGCCGTAACAACCGTGCCGCGCATGCGCGTTCCTCCTTGCCGAGCGGGGTTCACCTTCTGAATATCCGCCCGCCCGAGCCGTCCGTTGCGTCCGGAATCTCCGATCACCCTTTCGAGGAGCGCGAACCACCCGGGGTGGTGTCATGTTCGTCACCGTTTCCGCAGGACAGCGGGTAAACGACCGCGCGGCGTAGCCACTACGCTCAAGGGGCAACCGACCGGTGCACGAGTAGAGCGGAGCCGACGTGTCTGTGCCTTCCCCAGCCCCCGGGGCGGGATCCCTCCCCGCTGCGCCGGGCGGCGCCCTCGACGACCTGCGGGCGTCGGTCGGGCTGCAGATCGCCGACGAAACCCTCCTTCGATCCATCGCCGGCGGGCTGGCCGAGGTCGAGAAGCTGCTGCGCGAGGTCGTGCGCAGTGACGTCCAGGCCGTCAACGACGCCGCGTTGCACCTGGTCGAGGCCGGTGGCAAACGCTTCCGTCCGCTGTTCACCCTGCTCGCCGCGCAGTTCGGGCCGAAGCAGGACGACCACGTCATCATCGCCGCCGCCGCGGTCGAGCTGGTGCACCTGGCCACGCTCTACCACGACGACGTCATGGACGAGGCCGACATGCGGCGCGGCGCCGAGAGCGTCAACGCGCGCTGGGACAACACCATCGCCATCCTCACCGGCGACTTCCTCTTCGCGCACGCGTCGCGCCTGGTCGCCGACCTCGGCACGGACGCCGCGCGGATCATCGCCGAGACCTTCGGCGAGCTGGTCACCGGCCAGATGCGGGAGACCGTCGGCCCCGGTCCGGGTGACGACGCCGTCGCGCACTACCTCACCGTCATCGCCCAGAAGACCGGGTCGCTGATCGCCACCTCCGGCCGCTTCGGCGGCATGATGTCCGGCGCCGCCGAGGAGCACATCGAGGCGCTGCGCCGGTTCGGCGACATCATCGGCACCGCGTTCCAGATCTCCGACGACATCATCGACATCGCCTCGCCGTCCGACGAGCTCGGCAAGGCGCAGGGCACCGACCTGCGCGAAGGCGTCCGGACGCTGCCCATGCTGTACGCGCTGGCCGACCCGGAGACCGACCCGCGGCTCATCGAGCTGCTGTCCGGACCGATCGCCGACGACGCCCTCGTGCAGGAGGCGCTCGACCTCCTCCGGGTGAGTAGCGGACTCGATCGAGCACGCGTCACCCTTTCCGACTACGCTCAGCGCGCGCGAGCCGAGCTCACCGCGCTGCCCGCGTCACCCGCCCGGGACGCGTGCGAGTCGGTCGCCGACTACCTGGTCGCGCGCACGCGCTGAGCACTTAACAGGGGCAGGAAAAGATGTCCATATTCGGACAGGTCTGGCTGTGGAGCCTCGCCGCGTTCTTCGTCGGGGTGCTCCTCACCTGGCTGGTGCTGGTGCTGCCGCTCCGCAAGAGCGTCCGCCGGCTGGAGAGCGCGCTGGCGCAGGCCCACGCCGACGCCGCGCGCACCCCCGCGAACGCCGGGTCGGTGAGCGGCACCGAGGCGTTCCGGCGGGCCGAGCCGGCGCCGACCCGCCAGGAGACGTCTTACCCCGGCACGCTGGTCGCCGCGCCGCCGATCCACCGCGACGACGTCCACGACGACATCGACGAGGACTTCGCCGAGCTCGACGCCCAGGTGCCGCCGCGGATGCCGCCGACCGAGCCGTTCGTTCAGGCGCCGGAGCCGGAGCCGGAACCCGCGGAAGACGACCCGTACCGGAGCGCGGCCAACCAGTTCCTGACGCCCGAGGACGAGCCGGAGCGCGCCGACCCGACCCAGTACCTCACCCCGGTCGGGGACTCGTTCGACGACGACCTCGAGCCGGAGTCGCCCGCACTGGCGCGGCTCGAGCAGAACGCCGACTCCGACACCGCCGGCTCGCTGTTCACGCCACCATCCGGCGAGGCGGCGCCGGACTGGTTCGACCGCGACGCTTCCTCCGAGCAGCGGTCGGCGTTCGAAGAGCCGGTGGAGCGCACGCGGTACCTCGGCTCGGTCGGCAAGGCCGAGCCGGAAGAAGCCGAGCCGCCGCAGTACGCGTTCGGCGGCGACATCGCCGAGAGCGACCTCGACGTGCCCCCGGAGACCCCCGCCGAAGCCACGCAGGTGCTGCCGAAGCGGCAGCCGCGGGAGGCGGTGCGCGGCGGGTTCGACACGCCCCAGCCGATCCAGCCGTCGATGCGCACGGTCGAGCGCCGCGAGCCCGACCTGTCCGGCGGCCACAGCGGTTCGCTGTTCGAGCCGTCGGTCCAGCCGAACCAGGCGGCCGCGAGTGTCGTGGCGCCGGAACCGCCGCCGGCCCGCCAGTCGGCGGCCGACTCGGTCCCGCCTGGCCCGTTCGGCCCCGGCTCGGCGATGCCGCGCCCGGGTGGCGGCGCCCCCAGCGACAGCTTCGCCGTGAAGGCCAGCGTCACCGCCTTGCGGTACTGCACCGAGGAGTCGGCGCAGTTCCCGAAGATGGTCGCCGAGGTGTGGTTCCGGACGGCGGAAGACGCCGAGCGCGTCGGGTTCCGGCCGCTCGGCTGAGGTTCGGACGAACGACCTGAGGTCCGGGACTCTTGTCCGGGCCTGAATGCGAACAAGGCCGCCATGCACCGGGCATGGCGGCCTTCTTCACAAGCGGGGTTACGCGACGGTCCAGGTGTCCTTGCCGCGCAGCAGGCCCTGCAGGTCCGGCTTGCGGGCCGCGCGGGCCTCCTCGACCTGGGCGCGGGCGCCGTCGTCGTACGTCGGGCGCTCGACCTGGCGGAGGATGCCCGTCGGGACGTGGTTCAGGTTCTGGTCGCCGATGCGCGAGAGCGCGAACGCGTACGACGTGTCCGCGATCGACGGGTCGTGCACCACGATGTTGTCCTCGCCGATGTCGGCGACCTTGGCGACGTCCAGCCCGCCCCAGTCGCCGCGCTTGACGCCGAACTCCTGGTTCGGGCCGAAGCGGATCGGCTCGCCCGCGCGCAGCGGGATCAGGCGCGTGGCGGCCTCGTCGGCGTCCTTGAGGACGTCGAACGCGCCGTCGTTGAAGATCGGGCAGTTCTGGTAGATCTCCACCAGCGCCGAACCGCGGTGCTGCGCCGCCGCCTGCAGGACCTCGGTCAGGCCCTTGCGGTCGGAGTCCAGCGCGCGGCCCACGAACGACGCCTCCGCGCCGATCGCCAGCGACAGCGGGTTGAACGGCGTGTCCACCGAACCCATCGGCGTCGACTTCGTGACCATGCCCTGCCCGGACGTCGGGGAGTACTGGCCCTTGGTCAGCCCGTAGATCCGGTTGTTGAACAGCAGGATCTTGATGTTCACGTTGCGGCGCAGCGCGTGGATCAGGTGGTTGCCGCCGATGGACAGCGCGTCGCCGTCACCGGTGACGACCCACACCGACAGGTCGGGCCGCGTGGTGGCCAGCCCGGTGGCGATCGACGGCGCGCGGCCGTGGATCGAGTGCATGCCGTAGGTGTTCAGGTAGTACGGGAAGCGCGACGAGCAGCCGATGCCCGAGATGAACACGATGTTCTCGCGCTTGAGGCCGAGCGTCGGCAGGAACGACTGGACGGCGTTGAGGACGACGTAGTCGCCGCAGCCCGGGCACCAGCGGACTTCCTGGTCGGACTTGTAGTCCTTGGCCTTCTGCGGCTCGTCGGTGGTGGGCACAAGGTCCAGGCCGCCGAGGTTGGGTATCCCCAGATCGATCGCGGTCATTTCGCCGCCTCCGTCGTGACGCTGGTGATGATCTCCGAGAACAGGTTCTGCAGCTCTTCGGCCTTGAACGGCAGCCCGGCGACCTTGGTGTGCGAGTGGACGTCGACCAGGTACTTCGCCCGCAGCAGCAGCGCCAGCTGACCCAGGTTCATCTCCGGCACCACGACCTTGTCGTAGCTGCGCAGGATGTCGCCGAGGTTGGCAGGCAGCGGGTTGAGGTGCCGCAGGTGCGCCTGCGCGATCGGCAGGCCCTGCTTGCGGACGCGCCGGCAGGCCGCGCCGATCGGGCCGAACGAGCTGCCCCAGCCGAGCGCGAGCACCCGGGCCTTGCCGCCGGAGGGATCGTCGACGACGAGGTCGGGGACGTCGATGCCGTCGATCTTCGCCTGCCGCAGCCGGACCATCTTGTCGTGGTTGTCCGGGTCGTAGGAGATGTGGCCGGTCCGGTCGGCCTTCTCCAGCCCGCCGATGCGGTGCTGCAGGCCGGGCGTGCCCGGGATGGCCCACGCGCGGGCGAGGGTCTCGGGATCGCGGACGTACGGCCAGAACTCGCCGGAGTCGTTGTCCGCGTTGGGTTCGGTGGCGAACTCGACGCGCAGGTCGGGCAGCTCGTCGACGTCCGGGATCAGCCACGGCTCGGAGCCGTTCGCGATCGCGCCGTCCGACAGCAGCAGCACCGGCGTGCGGTACTTCAGCGCGATCCGGGTGGCCTCGACGGCCGCGTCGAAGCAGTCGGCGGGCGACAGCGGCGCGACGATCGGGACCGGCGACTCGCCGTTGCGGCCGAACATCGCCTGCAGCAGGTCGGCCTGCTCGGTCTTGGTCGGCAGGCCGGTGGATGGGCCGCCGCGCTGGACGTCGATGACGACCAGCGGCAGCTCGACCATCACGCCGAGGCCGACGGCTTCGGACTTCAGCGCGACACCCGGCCCGGACGTCGAGGTGACGCCGAGCGCGCCGCCGTAGGACGCGCCGAGCGCGGCGCCGATGCCGGCGATCTCGTCCTCGGCCTGGAACGTGATGATGCCGAAGTTCTTGTGCTTGGACAGCTCGTGGAGGATGTCCGACGCCGGCGTGATCGGGTACGTGCCGAGCAGGATCTGCAGGCCCGAGCGCTGCCCGGCGGCCACGATCCCGTAGGCCAGCGCGGTGTTGCCGGTGATCTGCCGGTAGGTGCCCTGGGTCAGCTTCGCCGGCGCGACCTGGAACGTCGTCGCGAACGACTCGGTGGTCTCGCCGTAGTTCCAGCCCGCGCGGAAGGCGAGGATGTTGGCCTCGGCGATGTCCGGCTTCTTCGCGAACTTCTCGCGCAGGAACCGCTCGGTGCCCTCGGTCGGCCGGTGGTACATCCACGACAGCAGGCCGAGCGCGAACATGTTCTTGCAGCGCTCGGCGTCCTTCTTGCCGAGGCCGGTGTCGGCGAGCGCGCCCTGGGTCAGGGTCGACATGGCGACCCGGTGCACCTGGTAGGGCGCGAGCGTGTCGTCGTCCAGCGGGTCCGTCGCGTAGCCGACCTTCGTCAGGTTGCGCTTGATGAACTCGTCGGTGTTGAGGATGATCGTGCCGCCGTGCGGCACGTCGCCGAGGTTGGCCTTCAGCGCGGCCGGGTTCATCGCCACCAGCACGTCCGGCCGGTCGCCGGGGGTGAGGATGTCGTAGTCGGCGAAGTGCACCTGGAAGCTCGAGACACCGGGGATGGTGCCCTGTGGTGCGCGGATCTCGGCCGGGAAGTTCGGCATCGTCGACAGGTCGTTGCCGAACGCGGCGGCTTCGGACGTGAAGCGGTCGCCGGTCAGCTGCATGCCGTCACCGGAGTCGCCCGCGAACCGGATGACCACCCGGTCCAGCTTGCTGACCTCGGTCGGCCTGGTTGCGGCGAGCGAGCCGTGACCAGCGGCGTTGCCGTTCGCACTCGTGCTCATGGGTCAGGGATTCCCTCTCTCCCGACGGTACGGCTTCCGTTCGCCTGCCGGTGCCGCGGCTGCGCTCACCAGATCTACTCCCGAGGTTAGCTCGCCCTCAACACCGATGTTGGTAGTGTCCCGGCTGCTGGACGACCTCATCCATGCGGTTCCCGGTTTTCGCGTACAGATACACCGGATACCTGTAACCGATGGTAAAGCGTAACCACTGCGGCGCGTTGTGACGCGCATCTCCGGCAAGGGTAGGGGCCCCTGATCGAGTCACGGGCGAGAACGGATCCGGTTCCGCATCAAGGAAAGCCGTTCGGCGAACTCCGGTGACGCCAGCGAGGCCAGCTGCGGTGCGATCTCGACGTCGACGGCGTCGCTGTGCCGCCCCAGGTCCGCGGTGGTGCGCAGGCTGCGCTTGGTGGCGATCAGGACCTCGCGCGGCGCGGTGACGGCGGCGTGAGCGAGGTCACGTGCGGCCGCCAGCAGGTCATCGTGGTCGCCGTCGACCACGCGCAGCGCCAGCCCGGCCCGCACCGCGCCTTCGGCGTCCAGCGCCTGCCCGAACAAGGTCATGGCGGCGGCCTGCTGCGGGCCGGCCAGCCGCTGGGTCATCCAGGTCATCCCGCCGCCGGGGTGCAGCCCGAGTTCGAGGAACCGGGCGACGAACCTGGCCCGCGGCCCGGCCAGCCGCACATCGGCGGCGAGGGCGAGGTTCAGCCCGGCCCCGACGGCCGCCCCGCCGACGGCGGCGATCGTCGGCAGCGTGCACCGCGCGACGGCGAGGAAGCCTTTGTAGATGGCCCGCAGCCCGGCTTCGCCTGCCTCGGCCAGCGCGGACAGGTCAGCTCCGGCGCAGAAGGCGGGCGGCGTCCCGGTGACGACGACGGCGTGCACGGACTCGTCCCGTTCGGCGGCCCCGACGGCGGCGGCGAGCTGCGCGGAGAGGTCGAGGGTCAGCGCGTTCCGGCTGCCGGGAGCGTCGACGGTGATGAGGGCGACGCCGCCGGAGTGCTCGCTGACGATGCTGTCGGTCATGGCGCCCAGGGTGGCACGGTCCGGTATTGGTGGGGCATGGGGGAACTGGTCGGGGCGCTGGTCAAGGGCATCATCGTGCTGGTGGGCAACCTGCTGGCGGCGATCGACACGGCGGAGCTGTCCGGCGCCCGCCGCCGCCGGTCCCGGGCGGCGGCCCTGGCGCGCGGTTCGCGGGTGGAGTACCCGTGCGTCCTGCGGTCGCCGGAGCTGACGGCCGGCCGCGAGCGGCGCGGGTGGCTGGTCGTGGGCGACGGGCCGGTGCGGTGGCGGGGCCTGCGTGCGGAGCCGGTGGTGTTCGAGCCGGGCGAGCTGACGATGCAGGCGGTCGACCAGCAGGCGGTGACATTCCAGTCGGCGGGCGGCCGGGCGGAGCTGCGGCTGCACCCGGACGAGGCACCGGCTGTGCTGCGCGCACTGGGCGGCTGAGGTCGCGCCTCCGGCCCCCGGCGACCAGCGTATCGGCGACGGCCGACGGTTTTCGCGATCTCGGAGCTCGGGGAGCGGACCTGTCCACAGGCCCGCTGACCTGTGGACCGGTGCCGTGCGCCCGCCCGGAACCGTCGGACCCCGCCGGTAGGCTGGAGACCGGGGGCCGGAGGCCTCACTGCTCCGGAGTGGGCGGCCGTTCGAGCAACCGCGAGAGCACCACCGTCGACACGGTCCGGTCCACGATCTCCAGCCCCCGCAGCCGCTCCAGCGCCGTCTCCAGGTGGTGGATGTCCGCCGCCCGCAGGTGCACGATCGCGTCCGCCGCGCCGGACACCGTGTACGCCGCCACCACCTCCGGCAGGGGCTCCAGGCGCGCCCGGATGCGGGCCGGGGTGATGTTGCCCTGGCACGTGACCTCGACGAACGCCTCCGTTCCCCAGCCCAGCGCCTCCGGGTCGACCACCGCCGTGAAGCCCCGCAGGATGCCCGTCTCCAGCAGGCGGTCGACCCTCCTCTTGACCGCCGGCGCCGACAGGCCGACCACCTTGCCGATCTCCGCGTAGCTGCTGCGCGCGTTCGCCACGAGACACGAAACGATTCGCTGGTCGATGGTGTTCACACGCAACATTTAGCACAGATACGCGCAGCGAACAGCGATTGATTGCGATATTAGGCACGCCTTACCCTGCAGTCATGCAGGCGATGCGCGTACCGACCACTCGTCGATACCTCATGTGCCCGCCGCGCTTCTTCGCGGTGGACTACGTGATCAACCCCTGGATGGACCCGACCCAGCCGGTCAGCGCCGACGTCGCCGTCGCGCAGTGGACCGAACTGCGCGACACCTACCGCAGGCTCGGCCACACCGTCGAAGAAATCGACCCCCAGCCCGGCCTGCCCGACATGGTCTTCGCCGCCAACTCCGGCACCGTCGTCGACGGCCGCGTGCTCGGCTCGCGGTTCCGCGCGCCGCAGCGCGCCGCGGAGGCCGAGCACTTCCGGCGCTGGTTCGTCGAGCACGGCTACCGCGACATCACCATGCCGGAGAAGATCAACGAGGCCGAGGGCGACTTCGCCTGGACAGGCTCCCTGCTGCTGGCCGGCACCGGCTTCCGCACCGACCCGGCCGCGCACGCGGAAGCCCAGGAAGTCCTCGGCGTCCCGGTCGTCTCGCTGCAGCTGGTCGACCCGCGCTACTACCACCTCGACACCGCCCTGTTCGTGCTCGCCGAGGCGACGGACACGACCCGCGCGCAGATCGTCTACTACCCGGACGCCTTCTCGGCAGGCTCGCGCCGCGTGCTCGAGCGGGTGTTCCCGGACGCCGTGCTCGCCACGAAGGAAGACGCCGAGTGCTTCGGCCTCAACGGCGTCTCCGACGGCCGCAATGTCGTCCTCCCGGTGGAGGCCACCCGTCTGGGTGAAATTCTGCTCGCACGGGGGTACGAACCGGTCTACGTCGACATCTCCGAGCTGCGGAAAGCCGGCGGCGGCCCGAAGTGCTGCACCCTGGAAATCCGCAAGGGCTGATCAACGTCCGAAAACGTGTAACTCACCCGTTTGCCACGGCGATTAATCGAAGTAACAAATCGACTACTCGCAGTGGCAGGCGGTGGGAGTGGTGACGGTGATCCTCGCCGTGCACGGGGTGGGCCGGCCGGCGCGTCCGCTCGACCCGGGCGAGGACGAGCGCTGGCTGACCGTCGAGCAGTTCGAGCGCGTCCTCGACGTCGCCGCCGACCGCGAGGACGTCCACCTCACCTTCGACGACGGCAACGAATCCGACGTCGACATCGTGCTGCCCCGGCTGGCCGACCGCGGGCTGACGGCGGAGTTCTTCCCGCTTGCCGGCCGCCTCGGGCAGCGCGGCTACCTCGACCGCGAAGGGCTGCGCGAACTCGTCGACGCCGGGATGGAGATCGGCTCGCACGGCTGGGAGCCGCGCGACTGGCGGCGCCTCGACGACCGGCACGCCGCCCGCGAGCTGACGGACGCCCCGAAGCTGCTCGGCGACCTGTGCGGCCGTCCGGTGCGGCGGTACTCGCTGCCGTTCGGCGCCTACGACCGGCGCGTGCTCGCGCGGCTGCGCCAGGCCGGCGCCACCCGCGTCTACTCCAGCGACGGCGGGGCCGCCCGCCGGGACGGCTGGCTGCAGGCGCGCACCGAGCTGCCGCACGACCTCGACGGCGACTGGCTCGACGAAGTCCTCGCCGGCTCCCGGCGGCGGGCTTCGCGCTGGGCGAACCGCCTGTTCCGCCGCACCGCCCGCTGAGCCGTCCCGGCGACCGGGACACCGTCTCGCGCGCTCCGCACCGGTGAACAGCCTTTTCGTCAACTTCGGCCGGCTGATGGGAAATTCCCGCACCCGGAAGTCTTGAACGCGCCCGGCCCCGAGGTGCATCCTGGTGCCCCGCCGCCGAAAGGAAAGTTTCCTAACTAAAGGGAGCACCAGGAATGCGGAAACTGATCCTGCTCGCGACGCTCGCGCTGGCGGCGGCCGCGATGCCGTCGGCCCTGGCTTCGGCGTCGCCGGCCCCGGACGCCGTGGCAGCCGCTCCGACGGCAGCCCAGCTGCTCGCGAAGACCACGAGCTGCCGGCAGATCTCGAACGGCAAGTACAAGACCGACGAAGACGTTTCGGGCAAGACGGTCGCGGTCTGCGACGCCAACGGCGCGGTCTTCTGGAAAGCCGACATGGACATCGACTGCGACGGCCAGCGCACCACGCAGTGCAACGAGGACACCGACTGCTGCTTCCAGGCCGACACGGCGTTCCACCAGTCCGACGGCAAGCCGCTCAACGCCGCGAAACTGCCCTACATCGTCGTGCCGAGCTCCAGCAGCATCTGGAAGTACTCCTCGTCCGGGCTCAAGGGCGGCGGCTCCTGCGCGGTGATCTACAACGGCAAGGTCGAATACACGGTCATCGGCGACACCGGGCCGTCGCAGATCATCGGCGAAGCCTCCTACGCCACGGCGAAGGACCTCGGCATCAACCCCGACCCGTCCAACGGCGGCACCGACTCCGGCGTCACCTACATCTGCTTCAAGAACTCGACCGTCTCGCCGATCGAGAACCACGCCAATGCGGTCAGCAAGGGGCAAAGCCTCGCCACCACTTTCGTGAACAACAACTGACACCTCTTCACCGACCGGCGGCGGATCGTGGTTCCCGGCCACGGCCCGCCGCCGGATCGAGACGCAATTCTCACCCGAATCCCTTGCGGCTCACCGCAGTCTCACGCCTTCCCCCGTCCGCCGCAGCCGCGGTAACGATCCAGGGGCGCCCGCCGACCAACTTGAGGGTCGCGCGGAATAGCGGAGGTTTGGCGTGAAGATCAGTGTCTTCGGGCTCGGTTACGTCGGTTGTGTCTCCGCCGCGTGCCTGGCGGGGCAGGGACACCGGGTGGTCGGCGTGGACGTCAACCCGGTGAAGATCGACCTCATCACGCAGGGCAACGCCCCGGTGGTCGAGGAGCGGATCGGCGAGCTGACCGCCGAGGTCGTCGCGAGCGGCGCGCTGAGAGCCACGACGGACGTCGCGGAAGCCGTCGCGGACAGTGAGATTTCGCTGGTCTGCGTCGGCACGCCGTCGGCGTCGAACGGCAGCCTCTCGACCGTCTACCTCGAGCGCGTGGCCGAGGAAATCGGCGAGGCGCTGGCGAAGAAGAGCGAGCGGCACACCGTCGTCTTCCGCAGCACCATGCTGCCCGGCACCTGCCTCGACCTGCTGGTCCCGATCCTGGAGAAGGCCTCGGGCCGCACCGCCGGCGTCGATTTCGGCGTCGCGGTGAACCCCGAGTTCCTGCGCGAGGGCACCAGCGTCCGCGACTTCTTCGACCCGCCGAAGACGGTGATCGGCGAGATCGACGCGGCCAGTGGAGACGCGGTCGCGGCGCTGTACGAGGGCCTGCCCGGCCCGGTTTTCCGGGTGCCGATCCCGGTCGCGGAAATGACGAAGTACGCGGACAACTCCTTCCACGGCCTGAAGATCGGGTTCGCCAACGAGCTCGGCGCGATCTGCCGGGCCCTCGGGCTCGACTCGCACCAGGTGATCGACGTCTTCCTCGCCGACACCAAGCTCAACATCAGCCCCGCCTACCTCAAGCCCGGGTTCGCCTTCGGCGGCTCGTGCCTGCCGAAGGACCTGCGCGGGCTCGTCTACGCCGCGCACCGGGCCGACGTCAGCGTGCCGATCCTGTCGCACGTGCTGGCGTCGAACGACGAACACCTGCAGCGCGCGTTCGACCTGGTCGCGCGCACCGGCAAGCGCAAGGTCGGGCTGTTCGGCCTGTCGTTCAAGCCGGGCACCGACGACCTGCGCGAGTCCCCGCTGGTCGAGCTGGCCGAGAAGCTGCTCGGCAAGGGGTACGACCTGAAGATCTACGACGCCAACGTCAGCCTCTCGCGGCTGATGGGCGCCAACCGCGAGTACATCGAGAGCCGGCTGCCGCACCTCGGCCAGCTGCTCGCCGGGTCCGTCGGCGAGGTCGTGAACCACGCCGAGGTTCTGCTCGTGGGCACCAAGGACCCGGACGTGCTGGCGGCCCTGCCGCACGACCGGGAGATCGTCGACCTCGTCCGCCTGCCCGACGCCGCGGAGCGTCGCCTTGAAGAGGGATATGCCGGCCTTGCTTGGTAAAACGCAGCCTGGTAAAGCGCTGATTCTCGTCGAGAACCTCTCCGTTCCCTTCGACCGGCGGGTGTGGCAGGAGTCCACGACCCTGCGCGACGCCGGGTGGGAAGTCCACGTGATCTGCCCGCAGGGCACGAAACGCGACACCGAGGCCGAAGCCGTCGTCGACGGCGTCCACATCCACCGCTACCCGCTCAAGGCGGCGACCGGCGGCCCCGCGGGCTACCTGCAGGAGTACGGCACCGCGCTGTGGCACACGCTGCGGCTGGCCCGCAAGGTCGGGCCGGTCGACGTCGTGCACGCCTGCAACCCGCCGGACCTGCTGTACCTGGTCGCGAAGGTGCTGAAGCGCCAGGGCGCGAAGTTCATCTTCGACCAGCACGACCTGTGCCCGGAGCTGTACCTCTCCCGGTTCGACCGCGGGCAGGACCTGCTCTACCGCGGGGTCTGCGCGCTCGAACGCGCCACCTACCGCGCCGCCGACGTCGTGATCTCGACGAACGAGAGCTACAAGCAGGTCGCCCGGATCCGCGGCGGCAAGCGGCCCGAGGACGTCTTCGTGGTGCGCAGCGCGCCGGTCGTCGAGCGGTTCCACGAGGTGCCGGCCGAGCCCGAGCTCAAGAAGGGCAAGCCGTACCTGCTCGCCTACCTCGGTGTGATGGGCCCGCAGGACGGCGTCGACTACGCCCTGCGCGCGCTCGCGAAGCTGCGTGACGAGGTCGGCCGCACCGACTGGCACGCGGTGTTCGTCGGCTCCGGCGACGCGTTCGACGACATGGTCGCGCTGTCGGCGAAGCTCGGGCTGGCCAACCAGGTCGAGTTCACCGGCCGGATCTCCGACGAGGACCTCGTCCGCTACCTGTCCACCGCCGACGTCTGCCTGTCGCCGGACCCGCTGAACCCGCTCAACGACGTCTCCACGATGAACAAGGTCATGGAGTACATGGCGATGAGCAAGCCGATCGTCTCGTTCGAGCTGCGGGAGGCGCGCGTTTCCGCAGGTGACGCGGCCGTGTACGCCCCGGCGAACGACGAGTCGGCGTTCGCCGCGCTGGTGTCCCGGCTGCTCGACGACCCCGAAGAGCGGATCCGGATGGGCAAGCTCGGCCAGGCCAGGGTGGCCGGCGCGCTCTCGTGGGAGAACTCGGCGAAGAACCTGCTCGCCGCGTATGAGCACGCTGTGAAGTCCTGATCGCCGTTCGGTCAAGAACTCACCGGACGTGTAACCAAAGCTCTCGGTCGGACGACGGTTCCGGTAACCGGCCGATCAACTGAACCCGTTCGGCGTACCCGGCTCAGGAATGGAGATCCCGCCGTTGACTGACGACACGGTGCGCCTGGCCCTGGTCGGGCAGGTCCTGCGACGACGATGGCGGCTGCTGGCCGCCCTCGCCGTCCTGGGCGCGCTGGTCGGCGCCGGAGCGTCGATCCTGTTCTCGCCCGGCTACAAGACGACGTCCAGCGTGCTGCTCCAGGGCCCGCGCCAGGCCGACGAGCTGCTCACCCAGGCCGACATCGCGAAGGCCTCGGTCGTCCTCGACCGCGCCGCCGCCGTGCTGCCGTGGCACCCCAGCGGCGCCGACCTGAAGGACCAGGTCAGCACGTCGGTGGCGCAGAGCAACGTCGTGACGATCACCGTCTCCGCCGACACCGCCGAGCACGCCCAGCAGCTCGCCGACCAGGTCGCCCAGCAGTACGTCAAGTTCGCCGGGCAGCTGGCGAGCAACTCCGCCGACGCCTCGGTGCAGCTGGCCCAGGAACAGCGCGAGTCGCTGCGCCAGCAGGTCAAGCTGACCACGGAGAAGATCAGCGACCTCGCCAAGAACGTCGGCGGCGAGCTGACCGTGGAAAGCGTGCAGGTCCGCACCCAGCTCGAAGGCCTGAAGACGTCGCTGGAGCAGGCGATCAACGACCTCAACGAGGCCGATCTCGCGACCGGCGTCGGCAACACCGTGGTGCTCGGGCCTGCCCAGCGCCCGACGTCGCCGGCGGCCCCGACGCTGACCCAGCTCGTGGCCGGGGGCGCGGTGCTGTTCTTCCTCGCCGGCGTGTTCGGCCACCTGTTCACCGCCCGCACCGACCGGCGCCTGCGGGGCGAGCCGGAGATCGCCTCCGCGCTCGGCGCGCCGATCCTCGCCGGCGTCGACGTCACCACCCCGCAGGGCGACCGCGCGCCGGCCACCGGCCTCCTCGGCAAGGTCCGGCACCTGCTCGGCGGCGACCGGCCGTGGGTGCTGCCGCCGGTCGCGACCTCGGCCGACGAGGTCAACCGCGACATCCGCTACCGCCGGGTGCTGGCCCGGGTGGCCACCGGCCCCGCCGACGTCCTGCTGCTGGTGGCCGACGACGACGAGACCGGCCGCCTGGCCGCCGCGCAGCTCGCCGAGCTGGCCGACCGGCTGTCCGTGCCGCTGCGGATCTTCGAGTTCTCGGCCGACCGGCCGACGGTGCCGGACGCCACGGCGAGCTCCGGGGTCCTGGTCGTGCTCGGCGCCGGCACGCGCACCGCGTGGCAGCTGGTCCGGCTCGCCGAAGCCTGCGCCGACGGCGGCCGGGAGATCGTCGGCGCCGTCCTCACCCACCCCGTCCGGCCGACCGAGCCGGAGAAGCCCGGACCCGCGGCGGAAGCCCCCGAGAAAGCCCTGGCAGGTTCGGCGTGACGACTACTCCCGAAACCCCCGCCGCGCCGCTGGTCGATCTCCAGCGGCTGTTCATCGCCATCCGCCGCCGCAAGCGGTTCTGGCTGGCCACCGCGCTGCTCGGGCTCATCGCCGGCGCGGCGCTCGCCGTCCTGCTGCCGGCGCCGCCGACCGCGGTCGCCAAGGTCATCGTGGTCCACCAGGACGACTCGCCGACCGACAGCGGCACGCTGATGCGCACCGACGTCGCCGTGCTGCAGACGACCCAGATCGCCGAAGCCGCGTTGAAGAAGCTGGGCAGCACCGACTCGCCCGAAGACTTCATGAAGAACTACGCGGGGCTCGGGCTGACGAACAACATCCTGCAGATCACCGTCAAGGCCAAGAGCAACGAAGAGGCCGCGGCGCGGGCGCAGGCGCTGGCCGAGACGTTCATCGCCGACCACGTCCGGCGCAGCCAGGCGGCCGCGGCCGCGCAGTCGCAGGCCATCCTCGACCAGCGCAAGAACGCCCAGGACGAGCTCGGCAAGATCGAGCAGCAGATCGTCGAGGAGGAGGGCAAGGGCAGGCAGGCCAGCCAGCCCACCCTCGAAAACCTCTACAGCCGCCGGGCCGCGCTCACCGCGCAGATCTCGGACTTCACCGCGCGTGCCCAGCAGGCAGGCATCGGCAGCCCGCAGGTCGCCGCGGGCACCCAGGTCGTCGACGCGGCCCGCGTGCTGCCCAAGGCGTTCCTCAAGACCACCGCGACCAACGCCGGGATCGGCTTCGCGCTCGGCCTGGCCCTCGGGCTCGCACTTGTCGCCGTCGGCGCGGTCTCGCGCGACAAGCCGGTGCTGCGCCGCGAGATCTCGACGCACCTCGGCGCGTCCGTCATCGCGCAGCTGCCGTCGAAGCCGCGAGGCCCCGCCCGGCTGTGGCGGCGGTCGCGCGCGGTGTCCGAACGCCAGCGTGTGGCCACGACGCTGGTCCGGCTG
The DNA here is from genome assembly GCF_900105945.1 of Amycolatopsis tolypomycina. Taxonomy (NCBI): domain Bacteria; kingdom Bacillati; phylum Actinomycetota; class Actinomycetes; order Pseudonocardiales; family Pseudonocardiaceae; genus Amycolatopsis; species Amycolatopsis tolypomycina. The sequence goes on from NZ_FNSO01000001.1 coordinate 179,134, forward strand.
ATCAAGCAGGACCCGCGCGAGGTGTCGCTGCTGGAGCTCGGCGCGCCGAAGGTCGCCGCCGCCCTCGCCCTGGACATCGCCGGCGAGCTGGACACCGCGAGCGTCGTCGACGACCTGCCGGGCGAGGACGTCCGCAAGCTGGCGCAGGAGACGAAGAGCGAGGTCTCCGTGGTCGGTGCCGGCGACCCGCCCGCGACGCCGGAGGAGCGCCGCGTCGGCGTCGGCACGGTGTCGCCGGGCACGGCGTGGACCGACCTGGAGCACCTCGGCGAGGAGACCGTGCTGGTCGTGAAGGCCGGGCACGCGAACACGCTGTGGCTGCACACCGTCGCCCGCCAGCTGGCCGACCAGGCGATCCCGATCCTCGGCGTCGTGCTGGTCGACCCGGACCCGCGCGACAAGTCCGACGGCACGCTCTGGGACGGCCTGCACACGGCCCTGCGCGGCCGCGGCCGGCCGGCGACCCCGCCGGCCCCGGCCGAGCGCGAAGACCGCCTCGACGAGCTGGTCGCCCGCGTCGCCGAGCGCGTCGTCACCGAGCAGCCGACGCGCCGGTTCACGCCGGTCCGGCCGGTGCTCCCGCCCGCGCTCGCCACGCCGAGGCCACCGGCGTCGCCACTGCCGCCACCCGGGGGCGTGAGCGTCCCGGACCACCTGAACGCGCCGACGAAGAAGTTCGCCCCGGTCAAGCCACCGAAGCGGCCGTCGCCGTTCAAGCGCGACCACGCCGAACCGAGCCACAAGGGCGAACTCGACGCCGACCTCGAGCCCGAAAAAAGCGCGGAAGTTTCCTGACCCGCGCCGCGACCGAAGGGGAGCGCACTCCATGTGCGGCATCGCAGGCACCTACCTCTGGCCGGACGGCGGGCCGCTCACCGACCGGCTGACCAAGACGCTGGCCCACCGCGGCCCGGACGGTTCCGGGCGTTACGAGCACCGCGCCGGCCCCGGCTCCGTGCACCTGGGCCACCGGCGGCTCTCGATCATCGACCTGTCCGAGACCGGCGCCCAGCCGATGGCCCTCGACGGGCTCGCGCTGAGCTACAACGGCGAGCTGTACAACGCGCCCGAGCTGCGGGCCGAGCTGTCCGCGGCGGGGGTGCGCTTCCGCGGGACGTCCGACACCGAGGTGCTGCTGCAGGCGTGGCGGCGCTGGGGCACCGACTGCCTGCCCAAGCTGCGCGGCATGTTCGCCTTCGCGCTGTTCGAGGAGGGCACCGGCGAGCTGTTCCTGGTCCGCGACCAGCTGGGCATCAAGCCGCTGTTCTTCGTCCAGCGTGCGGGCGGCGTCGCCTTCGCGTCCGAGCTGAAAGCCCTCGCGGGTGAGCTGGGCGGGTCGCTGCAGGTCGACAACGCGGCGCTGATCGCGTCGCTGCTCTACTACTGGGTGCCGGACAGCCGGTGTGCCTACCAGGGCGCGGAGAAACTGCAGCCGGGCACGTGGCTGCGCTGCCGCCCGGACGGCCAGGTAGACCGCGGCCGGTTCTGGTCGCTGCGCGAGGTCGCCGAGGAGGGCGCGGCCTTCGACGGCGAGGTCGACCTGCACGCCGTGATCGCCGAGTCGACGGCCAAGCACCTGCTCTCCGACGTCCCGGTGGCGACCTTCCTCTCGGGCGGGCTGGACTCCAGCTACCTGACGGCGCTGGCCGCGCGGTCGCAGCCCGGGATTTCGGCCTACACCATCGGGTTCCGGCCCGAGGACGCCAAGTTCGAAGCCATGCCGGACGACCTTCGCTACGCCCGGATCGTCGCCGGGAAGTTCGGCGTCGACCTGCACGAGATCGAGATCGCGCCGCAGGTGCTCGACCTGCTGCCGAAGATGACCTACCACCTCGACGAGCCGATCGGCGACCCGGCGGCGATCAACTCGTTCCTGATCTGCTCGGCCGCGCGCGAGGCCGGCGTCAAGGTGATGCTGTCCGGGATGGGCGCCGACGAGCTGTTCGCCGGCTACCGCAAGCACCTGGCGAACCTGATCGCCCTGCGCTACCACAAGGTGCCGGGCGCGGTCCGGCGTCCCGTGGAGTCCATTGTGGACCGGCTGCCGGTCGCGTCGGCCAAGCGCGGCTACCGGTCGGTGCGGTTCGCGAAGCGGTTCCTGTCCTTCGCGGGCCTGCCCGAGGAGACGGCGTTCCGGCGCAGCTACACGATGTACGACCGCGCGGAGCTGCTGTCGCTGGTCAACCCGGACCTCGCGTCCTCTGTGGACGACGTGCTGGCCGAGCACGCGGACACGTACAACGACCAGGCCCTCGACGACTTCGTCAACCGGATGTGCCTGGCCGACTCGCGGATGTTCCTGCCGGGCCTGAACCTCACGTATACGGACCGGTCGACGATGGCGGCGTCCACCGAGGTGCGGACGCCGTTCGTCGACGTCGAGGTCGTGCGGGCGGCGTTCAGGATCCCGGGGAACAAGAAGATCGTCGGCCGCGCCGGGAAGATGGCGTTGAAGAACGCGGCGCTGAACATCCTGCCGAGCGAGATCGTGCACCGGCCGAAGGGCCTGTTCAGCGCGCCGCTGCGGGCCTGGATGAGCCGCGACCTGGCGCCGCTGGTGCGCGAGGTCGTCAACGACGGCGTGCTCGTTTCGTCCGGTCTCCTGCAGCGCGAGGCGTTGCAGCGCATGGTCGCCGAGGACGCCGCCGGTCAGGAAGACCGCGGCAAGCACCTCTGGCACGTCTTGACTCTTGAGTATTGGTACCGGAACGCGATGTCTGGAGCGGGAGCGAAGTGAAGCAGGTAGTCCAGAACTACAAGAGCGGGGAACTGGCGCTCCTCGACGTGCCCGAGCCGGCCTGCAAGCCGGGCGGCGTGCTGGTGCGGACGGTGTACTCGCTGATCTCGACCGGCACCGAGATGATGAAGGTGTCCGAGGCCAGCATGTCGCTGGTGGGCAAGGCGAAGGCGCGGCCGGACCAGGTCGCGAAGGTCATGCAGAGCGTGGCCACCAACGGCCTTTCGGCGACCTACCGCAAGGTGACGTCCAAACTGGACTCCTACACCCCGCTCGGCTACTCGCTGTGCGGCATCGTCGAGCAGGTCGGCGACGGCATCACCGACGTGAAGGTCGGCGACCTGGTGGCGTGCGCGGGCAACGAGCACGCGCTGCACGCCGAGCTGAACTGGGTGCCCAAGAACCTCTACTCGCCGGTGCCGGCCGGCGTCGACCCGCGGCACGCGGCGTTCGGCACGGTCGGGTCCATCGCGATGCAGGGCGTCCGCCGCGGCGAGCCCCAGATCGGCGACGTCGCGCTCGTGATCGGCCTCGGCCTGATCGGCCAGCTGGTGGTGCAGCTGCTGGCGTCGTCCGGCGTGCGCGTGGTCGGCGTCGACCCGGACCCGGAGCGCTGCAAGCTCGCCGAGAGCCTCGGCGCGCTGACCTGCGCCCACCCGGCGTCCGGCATCGTCGACACGGCGGTGGACGAGCTGACGCACGGCGCGGGCGTCGACCAGACGTACCTGGCGGCGGGCGGCAACACGAACGACCCGGTGGAGCTGGCCGCGAAGCTGTCGCGCGACCGCGGCCGCGTGATCGACATCGGCAAGTGCAAGCTCGACCTGCCGTGGAACGCCTACTACGAGAAGGAACTGGACGTCCGGTTCTCGCGTTCGTACGGGCCGGGCCGCTACGACCCGTCGTACGAGCTGGAAGGCCGTGACTACCCGATCGGCCAGGTCCGCTGGACCGAGCGCCGCAACCTCGAGTGCGTGCTCGACCTGGTCGCGCGCGACCGGCTGGACGTCGAGCCGCTGATCACGCACGTCTCGGACTTCTCGGACGCGGTTTCGACGTACAAGTCCCTGAACGAGGGGGCCCTGAAGGCCGTGGCGGTGCTGTTCCGGTACCCGGACGCGGTCGCCCGGACCGAGCCGGTCGTGACGTCGGCGCGGGTCGGCGTGACGTCGTCCCCGGCGGCCTCGTTGCCGGCCGGGCAGCCGGTGCGCCTGGGCTTCATCGGGGCGGGCAACTACGCGTCGTCGATGCTGCTGCCGCACCTGGTGGAGCGCGCGGACGTGCAGCTCAAGCACGTCGCGACGACGTCGGCACTGTCCGGGGCGAACGCTCGCCGCAAGTTCGGCTTCGCCGCGGCGTCGACCGACATCGACGACGTGCTGGGCGACTCCTCGATCGACGCGGTGTTCGTCGTGACGCGGCACAGCTCGCACGCGGAGCTGACCCGGCAGGCGCTGCTGGCGGGCAAGTCGGTGTTCGTCGAGAAGCCGCTGGCGCTGTCTCCTGATGAGTTGCAGAGGGTTTTGGACGCGATCGAGGAGTCGGGCAACGACCGGCTGCAGGTGGGCTTCAACCGCCGCTTCGCTCCGCTGCTGCACGAGGCCCGCGAGCAGTTCGGCCCCCGCGTCGGCCCGGCGAGCGTCCGCTACCTGGTCAACGCGGGCCGCCTCGACCACGGCAGCTGGTACAACCAGACGGACTCGGAGGGCTCCCGCTTCGCGGGCGAGGGCGGGCACTTCATCGACACGGTGAGCTGGCTCCTCGACGCCGACCCGGTTTCGGTGTACGCCACAGGAGACCTGCAGGTGACCCTCGGCTACGCGGACGGTTCGACGGCGGTGATCACCTACGCGGAGACGGGCTCGTCGGGCTTCCCGAAGGAGACCTTGGACGTGGTCGCGGACGGCAAGGTCCTCAAGTTCGACGACTTCGTCCGCGCATCGGTGTACTCGCGCAAGAAGTGGGCAAGCTCGCGTATCCCGAAGGGCCGAGACAAGGGCCAGGCGGCCGAGGTCGAAGCGTTCCTGACGGCGGTGCGCACGGGCGGCCCGATGCCGATCTCGGTGGAGTCCCTGGCCGCGACGACGCTGGCGACGCTGGCCGCCCAGACAAGCGCGGCGAACGCGGCCCCGGTGCGGATCGAGCTGCCCCGGAAGGCGGGTGCCCGGCCATGATGGGTCCCGGCTGGTACCTTCGCCGGCTGTCCCGGATGGGGCCGGCGGAGGTCGTCGGCCGCGCGCGGCACGCCGTCGTGCAGCGGCAGTGGCGGTCCGCGCTGCCCACGCCGCCGAATTGGCCCGCGCATCCCCGCGTCACCGCGACACTGCCCGCCGGCGTGCTGGGTAAGGTGTCCGGCGAGGCTGTCGCGCGGCTCGTGGCCACGGCCGACGAGCTGATGGCGGGCCGCGCGGAGTTCTTCGGCGTCGAGCGCACGGACTTCGTGGCACCCGACTGGTTCCTCGACCCCAAGACCGGGCGCAGCGCGCCGTCCGACATGTACGCGTTCGACGTGCCGTACCGGTCGGAGGACACGGTCGGCGACATCAAGCAGATCTGGGAGCCGTCGCGCCACCAGCACCTCACCGTGCTGGCGGCCGCGTACGCGGTGACCGGCTCATCGGCGTACGCCACGCGCGTGGCCGAGCACCTGCGGTCCTGGTGGGCCGCGAATCCGCCGTTGCGGGGACCGCACTGGGTGAGCGGCATCGAGCTGGGCATCCGGCTCCTGTCGTGGGTGTGGACCCGCCGCCTGCTCGACGGCTGGGAGGACGCGGCGGAGCTGTTCGAGCAGAACCCGGACTTCCAGCTCCAGCTGTGGCACCACCAGAACTGGCTCGCGACGCTGCGCAGCCACGGCTCGTCGGCGAACAACCACGTGATCGCCGAGGACGCCGGGCTGCTGGCCGCGGCGTGCGCGTTCGGCTGGTTCCCGGAGTCCGCGGGCTGGCGGGCCGAGGCGATGCGCTCGCTGGACGTCCAGCTGGGACGCAACACGTTCCCCTCCGGGCTCAACGCCGAACTGGCGTCCGAGTACCACGGCCTGGTGCTGGAGCTGGGCCTGGCGGCCGCCGCCGAGGCCGACGCCGCGGGCACGCCGGTGCCGGACTCGACGTGGGACGTCCTGCTCCGGATGACCGACGCTCTGGCGTCCATTGTGGACAATCGGATGCGCCCGCCTCGCCAGGGCGACGCCGACGACGGCTTCGGCCTGATCGTCGACGGCACGGCGACGGACCGCTGGGCGTCGCTGCTGGCCTCGGGTGAGGCGCTGTTCGGCCGCCTGGACTGGTGGCCCACGATCCCGGGCGACGACGTGCGGACGCCGCTGCTGGCCGCTCTGGTGTCGCGCACCCCGCGCGTCACGGGCGTCCGCCCCGGCCGTCGCCCGGCGCACCTGCGGGACGCGGGGATGACGATCCTGCGTTCGGGCCGGGTGTGGGTCCGTTGCGACGGAGGTCCCCACGGGTTCCTGTCGATCGCGGCGCACGCCCACGCGGACGCGCTGTCGCTGGAGGTCCGCCACGACGGCGTGGACGTCCTGGCCGACCCGGGCACGTTCTGCTACCACGGCGAGCCGCAGTGGCGGCAGTACTTCCGGTCGACGCTGGGCCACAACACGCTCGAGCTGGCCGGCCGCGACCAGTCGGTCTCGGGCGGCCCGTTCCTGTGGACCCGCCACGCGGTGACGAAGGTGCTGGAGGTGCACACCCCGGACCTCGGCCCGAACCGCTGGTCGGCCGCCCACGACGGCTACGCCCCGGCCGTCCACCGGCGCACGGTGGAGCTGGACGGGGACGTGCTGAAGATCGTCGACGAAGTCCTGGGCGAGGGTTCGCCGGGGGCGGCGCGGTTGGCGTTCCACTTCGGCCCGTCGGTGACGGTCATGCTCGACGGAACCACCGCCCGCCTCCGCTGGACGGCCGAGGGAACGAACGAGTCCGGCACGGCCGCCGACCCGCTCGTCGGGCGGGTTTCCGGGTCGCTGACCAGTGCTGTCCGCACCGCCGTCATGGAACTGCCGCCCGAGCTTGCGTGGACCGTGCACCGAGGGGAGACCGAGCCGCCGCTCGGCTGGTACTCCGCGGGGTTCGGGCGCAAGGAACCCGCCACCACGCTTGTCGGCTCCGGATCGCCCGGACACCTCACCACCCTGCTCCGCTTCAGTTAGGACCCGCTCGTGACAGCCCGCCGCTTCCGACTTCGCCGTGCAGCTCCGCTGCTCGGAGTCCTGCTCACGGTTGCGGCGTGCTCCGGCGGCCCGGACACCGACGGCGGGCCGGCCCAGGCCACCCCGGCCCCCAGCGGGTCGGTCGCCGCGGTGTGCGACAAGCAGCCGGCCGGTCCCGCGGCCCCGCCGGCGGGCGCCGTCGTCGTCGATCCCGCCGTGCCGGGGGACCTGGCGGCGAAGACGCGCTCGGCCGGCCCCGGCACGACCTTCTGGCTCAAGCCCGGCAAGCACGTCCTCGGCGACGACAAGTACGACCAGGTGTCCCCCAAGGACGGCGACGTCTACATCGGCGCGGCCGGCGCCGTCGTCGACGGCCGGAAGATCAACCAGTACGCCTTCACCGGCCACGCGACCAACGTCAAGATCACCTACCTGACCGTGCAGGGCTTCGTGGCCCCGCGCGACGAAGGCGTGGTCAACCACGACTCCGGCGACGGCTGGGTGATCGAGCACTCGACCATCCAGGACAACGACGGCGCCGGGCTCATGGCGGGCGCGCGCCAGCAGGTGCGCGGCAACTGCCTGCGCCGCAACGGCCAGTACGGGATGAACGCCTACTCCGGCAACACGCCGCTCACCGCGCTCGTCGTCGAAGGCAACGAGATCGCCGGCAACAACACCGGCGACTGGGAAGCCAAGATCGACGGTTGCGGCTGCAGCGGCGGCGTCAAGTTCTGGGCCGTGAACGGCGCCGACGTGCGCGGCAACTGGGTGCACGACAACCACGGCACCGGCCTGTGGGCCGACACGAACAACAACGACTTCCTCATCGAGGGCAACCTCATCGAGAACAACGACAGCGCCGCGCTGATCTACGAGATCAGCTACAACGCGATCATCCGCGACAACACGATCCGCAAGAACAACTGGGCCGACGGCCGCCGGTACGCCGACCGCGGCGACAACTTCCCGACGCCGGCGGTCTACATCTCCGAGTCCGGCGGCGAGCCGCGGATCAAGGCCCGCACCGCGAAGATCGAGATCTCCCGCAACTACCTGGAGAACAACTGGTCCGGGATCACGCTGTGGGAGAACGCCGACCGGTTCTGCAACAGCCCGGCCAACACCTCCTCGGGCGACTGCACCCGGCTGGTGCCCGCCGTCAAGCAGTGCGCGGCCCCGGCGATCACCAGCGGCCCGCTCCTGGCCGACTGCCGCTGGAAGACCCAGCACGTCGACATCCACGACAACAAGTTCGTCCTCGACCCGGCCGTCGTGGGTTGCCAGGCCTCGTGCGGCCGGATGGGCCTGCTGTCGAACTTCGGCAGCTACCCGGACTGGTCGCCGTACCGCGGCGACGTCGTCCAGGAAGCGATCACCTTCAAGCAGGACAACCGCTGGCACGACAACAGCTACGCCGGCCCGTGGACGTTCATCACCTACTCGGCCGACCGCATCCTCGAGATCGGCGAGTGGGAAGGCGCGCCGTATTCGCAGGACAGCGGCAGCACCTTCACCGCGCAGGGTGGAGGCTGACATGGCGGCGCACCCCGGAACGGCCGGCCTCCGCGGCGACGCCGCGCCCGAACCCGCTTCCTCGACGCCGAAGTGGGCGGGCCTGGCGTGGGCCCTGCTGATCCTCAACACGCTCGGCTCGACCGGCGCGAAGACGATCCTCCCGCTGCCGCGGTCGGTCAGCCAGCTGGTCACCATGGGCTCGCTGATGACGGCGTTCGTGATCGCGCTGGCGCTGAACAAGCACCTGCGGATCCGCCCGAGCGCGTACCTGCTGCTGCTGACGGCCCTGCTCGGCACGAGCATCCTTTCCAGCGCCGACCTGCAGGAGGGTCTCGGCGCGTTGTTCCGGTGCTTCCGGCTCACGGTGTTCGTCTCCACGCTCTGGTTGCTGACCCGCTGGTGGGACGGTGGGTTCAGCTTCGTCCGGTACCACATCCGCACCTACGCGGTCGTGCTCGCGTCGGTGGCGGTCGGCCTGGTGGTCTCGCCCGGCAACGCGATGCCGGAGGAGTACGGCGGCCGGCTTTCGGGCGCGGTCTGGCCGTTGACCCCGCCGCAGATCGGCCAGTACGCGGCGGTGATTTCCGGGCTCACGCTCCTCCTCTGGTTCGGGCGCCGCACGACGTGGCGCAGCGCGGTGCTGATCGTGGTGCCGGTGCTGGGGCTGCTGATGCTCACGCACACCCGCACGGCGACGCTCGGCCTCGTCGCCGGCCTCGCGGTGGCCTTCCTGTCGATGGTGCTGACCAGTGCCCGCGCGCGGAAGGTGTTCGCGTGGACGGTCGGCGTCGGCGGGGTCGCCGGCATCGTGCTCGCGGGCGCGCTGCAGACGTGGTTCCTCCGCGGGCAGAGCGCCGACAACTTCTCCAGCCTGACCGGCCGCGCGAAGGTGTGGGACGCGCTGCTGGAGGCCCCGCGGACGACGGGGGAGTACATCTTCGGCGTCGGCCTGACGGACAAGTCCTACGACGGCCTCCCGATCGACAACAGCTGGCTCGCGATCTACCACGAGCAGGGGTTCGTCGGGATCGCGCTGGTCGCCGCGTTCCTCCTGACGTTGATCGTGGTCGCGGTGCTCCGGCCGCCTTCGCTGGCGAGGGCGTGTGCGATCTTCCTGATCACCTACTGCGTTTCGGCCTCCTATACCGAAGCGGGTCTCGGCGACGCCTCGCCGTACCTGCTGCACCTGGCGGTCGCCGCGTCGCTGCTGGTCCGCGGGGTGCCGCAGTCCGACGAACAAGCATTCATCCCGGCGAAGGGGGCAGACGTGCGAGGTGCAGGCGCGTGAAGGTGCTCGTGGTGCACAACCGCTACCGGTCCGAGCAGCCGAGCGGCGAGAACAACGTCGTCGACGCCGAGGTGACGCTGCTCGCCGAGGGCGGTCACCAGGTGTCGTTGTTCGAACGCCGCAGCGACGACATCGCGGCCATGCCGCTGCCCCGCAAGGCGGCGGTCCCGCTGATGGTGCCGTGGAACCCGGCGGTGCGGAAGGAGCTCGCCGCCCGGCTGCGGGCGTCGCGCCCGGACGTCGTGCACATCCACAACACGTTCCCGCTGCTGTCGCCGTCGGTGGTCGCCGCGTGCGCGGACGCGGGGGTGCCCGCGGTCGCGACGCTGCACAACTACACGATGGTCTGCCCACCCGGCACGCTCCACCGCGACGGCCGCATCTGCACCGAGTGCGTCGGCGGCTCACCGCTGCCGGCGGTGAAGCACGGCTGCTACCGCGGTTCGGCCGCGGCCACGCTCCCGATGGCGGCGAGCATGGTCGCGAACCGGCGCCGGTGGTGGACGGGGGTGTCCCGGTTCTTCTGCATTTCGGCGGCCCAACGTGACCTCCTGGTGTCGGCCGGGATGCCCGGCGAGCGGATGGTGGTGAAGCACAATTTCGTGACCGACCCCGGCGTCCGCCGCACCGGCGACGGCAAGCACGTGCTGTTCCTCGGCCGCGTCACCGAGGAAAAGGGGGTCGGCCTGCTGATGCGGGCCTGGGACCGCCTCGACGGTGCCCTGGGCGTGCCCCTGGTCATCGCCGGGACCGGTCCGATGCAGGACGAGGTCGCCGCCTGGGCGGCCGGCCGCACGGACGTCTCGTACGTCGGCCTCCAGAACAAGGCGCAGTGCCGGGCCCTGACCGCCGACGCGATCGCGGTGGTTGCGCCGTCGACGTGGCTGGAGGCCTTCGGCCTGGTGGTGGTCGAGGCGATGGCCGCCGGCGTTCCGACGGTCGCGGCCGCGCACGGCGCGTTCCCCGAACTGGTCGACGACGGAGTCACGGGACTTCTCCACACGCCGAACGACGAGGCATCCCTCGCGGACCGCCTCCGCACGGTCGTCGCCGACCGCAACCGCGACATGGGCGACGCGGCCCGCGTCCGGTACGAGAAGGACTTCACGCCCGCGGTCGGCTTGGACCGGTTGATCGCCGGGTACGAGGCGGCGATCGAGGCGTGAGGCAGCTCGTCCGGACGGCGCCCGCGGCCCTGCCGGCCGTGCTGCGCGCTCCGCTGGCGATGACAGCCGCCCTGGCGACGGCGATCCTGGTGGCCCTGGGCATCCTCCACTTCCGGGACTCGGGCCTGACCGGCATCGACGCTGCCCTCCTGCCGTCGATTTACGGGGTCGAGCCGCCGTGGCGGTACGTCGCGCTGGTGGTCGACTTCGGTGGCGAGCCGGTGGGGTCGGTGATCCTGATCGCGCTCCTTTCGGGGGTGTGCTGGTTGGCCCGCCGCGTCCGGACGGCCGTGCTGACGGTGGCGGGTGTCGTGGTGACGGTGGCCTTGACGACGGTGTTGAAGCCGCTGGTCGGCCGCACCATCCACGGCGAGTTCCTGTCGTACCCGAGCGGTCACACTGCCCTGGCGACGGCGCTGGCGCTGATCATCGCGCTGTTGCTCACCGAGCGGTGGGGACTGGGCCGGGCGGCCGCGATGGCGGTTGTGCTGGGGTTGGCGCTGGTGGCCGGCTTGGTGATGGGGTGGGCTGAGGTGGCGTTGGGCGCGCATTACCCGACGGATGCGGTCGGGGGGTTCTGCGCCGCGCTGGCCGCGGTGCCGGCGACTGCTTGGGTGGTGGACCGGGTCGCTGACCGGCTCTGAGTTCTGGGGCGGTCCTGTGGGCCTCCTGGGTGGTTGGCGCCTGCGCTGAGGTGCGGGCTGGTGCTTGGGTGGTCGGCTCGAGGAGCGGTGGGCCACGCGCCGAAGCGGCCTGTTTTCCGCGGGGTTGGGTTAGCTCCTGGGGTGGCCGATCGGCGCTCGGCGATGCCGCCTGGTGTAGCGGCGCGCGTCTTCGAGGTGAGGCGAGTGCTCGGTTCACATGACTATTTCGTCCACTGTGGACGGGGCGGGCAATTGATCGGGTCATGTCTCCGACGGTACCGAACATGCGTGCGACCGCCATCCCTGAAACGGGTGAACCGCTGTCCGAAATTCTCCGTTCGCGACTTTTCCCTTTACCTGCAAGGGAAAAGTCGCCCGACGAATCAGAGGGGCGCGAAAACTGTCGGACCCCCTCGGCAAGCTCGTGATCAGCAGCCGGCGGGCCCACCGCCGAACGAAGAACACTCGTCCTGCGAGTAGGGCGCCGCGCGCCAGCCCGCAGTGTCGACCGTCTTGGAGGTGTCATGCACCACGAACGTCCACGGCCCGGAGTAGGAGTTGTCGTGCCACCGGTTGGCCTGGTGGAACGTGATGGCCTCTTCGATCACCGTTCCCTTGTAGGGCGACCAGTCCGGGAACGTCCCGAAGTTCGACAGCAGGGCCATCCGCCCGCACAGGCTCGTGCAGCCGACGCGGCCGGGGTCGAAGCGGAACGCGTTGCCGTGGACCGCCACCCGCTGCGTCTTCCAGCGGCAGTCGTCGTACGCCGGGGGCCGCTCGATCCGGCCCGCCGTGCACGACGCCTTGTCGGCAGGCTTGGTGCAGTAACCCGTCGAGGTGTTCGCCGGGCTGTTGCAGAAGCGGTCGGCGTTCTCCCACAACGTGATGCCGGCCCAGTTGTCCTCGAAGGTGTTCCCGCTGATGTCGATGGCCGACGTCCGCGCCGGTACGCGGGGCTCGCCGCCCGATTCCGACAGGTACACCGTCGCCGCCGGGAAGTTGTCGCCGCGGGCGGCGAACGCGCGGCCCTGCACCAGGGTGTTGCGGCGGAACGTGTTGCCGCGCAGCACCAGGTTGTAGCTGGTCTCGTAGAACAGGGCCTCGGCGTCGTTGGCCTCGAACAGGTTGTCCTCGACGAGGAAGTCGTTGTTGTTCGTGTCGGCCCACAGCCCGGCGCCGTGGTTGCCGTGGACCCAGTTGCCGCGGATGTTGGCGCCGTTCACGGCCCAGAACTTGGCGCCGCCGCTGCACCCGCAGCCCGGCACCTTGGCCTCCCAGTCACCGGTGTTGTTGCCGGTGATCTCGTTGCCCTCCAGCACGAGCCCGGTGATGCCGTCGCCCGCCTGGTACGCGTTGAGCCCGTACTGCCCGTTGTTGCGCAGGCAGCTGTGCCGCACGACCTGGCGAGCGCCGGCCATCAGGCCCGCGCCGGCGTTGTCCTCGATGGTCGTGTTCTCGATGAGCCAGCCGTCGCCGGAGTCGTGGTTGACCACGCCCTGGTCCTGCAGGGCGGCGAACCGGCGGATGGTGAGGCCGCGGATCTCGACGTTGCGGGCCTGCTGGGTGAAGGCCGCCCGGTTGACGCCGCGGCCGTCGACGACCGCGCCCGGCGCGCCGAGGTACACGTCGCCGTCCTTGGGGGCGACCTGGCCGTACTCGTCCTGGCCGAGCGTGTGGGTGCCGGGGCGCAGCCAGAACGTCGTGCCCGCCGGGTGTGCCGCCGTCTTGGCCGCGAGGTCGCCGTCGACCGCCGGGTCGACGGCGACGGCTCCGGTGGGTGGCTGCTCGTACCCGGTGGGTTGCCTGTCGCACACCGGAGCGGGCCCGTCGGCGGCGCCCGCGACCGCCGGGCACGCCACGGCGATCAGGAGCGAGCAAGCAGCGACGAGAACCGCACGAGATCTGCCCATGGCAGGAAGTTACGCACGAACGGGCTGGAAAACAGTCACCCTCAAGTGTCCTCATCGGACCCAACGGGTGAATCCGGCCCGTCCGTGCGGGGATCAGGCGTGCTTGCGGAACACGGGCTGCACCGGGCGCCCGCCCATCCACGGCGTGGGGTCGTTGGCGTCGAGCGCCTTGCGGTACACCGTGCAGGCCTGGGCGACGACGTCGATCGTCTTGTCGATGTCGGCCTCGGTGAGCGCGGCACTGACCACGAAGGACGGTCCGAGCACGCCACCGCTGATCAGCTCGCGCAGGAACAGCGTGCGGTACGGCTGGGACGGCTTGAGCTGCTCGTCGAGCGTGCCGAAGACCAGGTTGCTGGCCCGCCCGCGGACGACCACGTGGTCCTCGACGCCGATTCCGGCCGCCACCTCGCGGACGCCGGCGGCGAGCCGGTCGCCGAGGGCGTGCAGGCGGCCGATGACGTCTTCGTCGCGGTAGACGTCCATGACGGCCATCGCGGCGGCGAGCGAGTGCGTCTCGGCGCCGTGGGTGGTCGAAAGCAGGAACACCCGCTCGCGGTCGGTGCGCAGGCCACCGATCTCCATCAGCTCGCGCTTGCCCGCCAGCGCGGAGACCGCGAAGCCGTTGCCGAGCGCCTTGCCGAACGTCGAGAGGTCGGGCGTGACGCCGTAGAGGCCCTGCGCGCCGTGGGCGGACCACCGGAAGCCGGTGATCATTTCGTCGAAGATCAGCACGACACCGTGCCGGGTGGCCAGCGAGCGCAGGCCCTCCAGGTACCCCGGCGGCGGTTCCACCGCGGCGGCCGCCTCCAGGATCATGCACGCGATCTCGCCGTCATGGCGCTGCAGCAGCTCCTCCGCGGCCTGCAGGTCGCCGTACGGGAAGGACACCACCGCTTCCGTCGTCTCGTCCGGGATGCCCGCGTTCATCGGCGTGGTGCCGATGAACCAGTCGTCGGTGGAGAAGAAGGCGTGGTCGGCGCACTTGGCGACGAGCTTGCGGCCGGTGGCCGCGCGGGCCAGCCGGACCGCGGCGGTCGTCGCGTCCGAGCCGTTCTTGGTGAACTTCACCATGTCGGCCGTCGGGACGTTCTCCAGGAACCGCTCGGCGGCCTCCGCCTCGATGATCGACGGCCGGATGAAGTTGCTGCCCTTCTCCAGCTCGCCGCGCACCGCTTTGACGACCCGCGGGTGGGCGTGGCCGAGGCTGACGGCTCTCAGCCCGGCGCCGTACTCGACGTAGGAGTTGCCGTCGACGTCCCAGACGTGACCGCCGCGGCCGTGGGAGATGACCGGGGCCATCCCTTCGGGATACTGGTCCGAGCCCTTGGCGTAAGTGTGCGCACCGCCGGGGATGACCCGGTGCAGCCGCTCGTTCGCCTCCGTGGAGCGGGGCAGGTTCGTTCCCATGTCGTGGCTCACCTCGTTGGTTTCAACGCCTCTCCGAGAGAGGGCGCCCGTTCGTCCCGGTCACTGACCATTGTGACCGACAGTGGCCACGAAATGTCCAATTCGGGGTCTTTGTACGAAATCGTAATGTCCTCTTCAGGATCGTGCGCCCGATCGATACGGTACGAAACGTCAGAGGGATCGGTGAGTGACTGGAATCCGTGGGCACACCCCGCCGGGATGTACACGGAAACCTGGGTGTCGCCGGAGAGTTCGAAGGTTTTCACATTCCGGAATGTCGGCGAATCCGGTCGGAGATCCACGACGACGTCGAAGATGGCGCCGTGCGAACACCGCACCAGCTTCGCCTCGCCGGCCCCGCCGCGCAGGTGCATCCCGCGGACGACACCCTTGCGGGAGCGGGAAAGACTGTCCTGGACGAAGCCGTCCGGGTTGATTCCCACCGACGCGACGACGTCGCGGTCGAACGTCCGGCTGAAGAAGCCGCGCTGGTCCGCGTGCGGTGTGGGTTCGAACAGATACGCCCCGTCGATCTCGGGCACTGGAATGGCCTTCATCGCCCACCCCCGAAGAGGGCCGCCGAAAGAGCGGCGAACTGGTCCTTGAGCCGTTGCGCGTTCATCTCGTTCCGTTCCTGGAGCGTCTGGCGCAGTTCGGCCGAGCGGTTCTCGAGTTCGGTGAACTGCTCGACGAGCCGGTCGAAGCCGACGGTCTTCGCCCGCTGGGTGAAGCCGTCGAGGCCCATCTCCGCCATCAGGACGTCGTTCTTCGGTGCGTAGCCGATCGCCACGGTCGGTTTCGAGACCTTCAGGGCGCAGAGCACGTTGTGGTAGCGCGTGGCCACCACGCTGTCCACCGCGGCCATCTCGTGCATCAGCTCGTCCAGGGTCTCCGCCGGAGCCGCCGTCACCAGCGGGGAGGCGGTCTTCTCGATGATCTCGTCGACGACCTGCCGGTCGATCCGGTCGCCGATGAACAGCCGGACGGGTCTGTCCTGGTCAACGAGCCACGCGACGAAACGGTTCATCGTGTCCACGTAGTGGCGGTAGATGCGGTCGGCGTCGGCGCGGTCGTCGTTGCCGCCGTAGTAGGCCATCACCCCGACGCCGACGGCGGCCGGCTGGCCGCCGGCGGCCGGGGTGGGGAGGGAGAACGCGAGGTCGGGATAGACCTGGTCGGCACTCGTGTCGACGCCCATGGCGCGCATGGCGTCGCGCGAGATGTCGTCGCGGTAGGAGCGGTAGGCGGCGAGCCGGCCGGACCAGCGGACCAGGGCGCGCGTCGCCCGGGCGCTGATCTCGTTGGCGCCGACGCAGACGAGCGCCACCTTGGTGCCGAACAGGCGCCCGGTGGCGGAGAGGAGGAAGAGCGAATACGGGAAACCCCAGGGACGCAGCGGCAGTGTCGCTTCGAGCACGCCCATGCCGGGCACGATGACGACGTCCTGCTTGCGGACCCAGGCCGCGGTGCGCGCGATGTCCACCAGCTTGCCGAAGCCCTTGAGGGCCACTGAGCGCAGGCCGGACGCCGTCTCGTACTCGGACTGGTTCCAGTGCAGCGGCGTCGCGTCGAGGCCGTACCGCTCGCGGACGACCTCGGGGCCGCCGACCAGGGCGCTCAGCACCGCGTCCGGGTACTCGGCGCGCAGGTAGCCGAGCACGGCTTCGAGGGAACCGTCGTTGCCGAGGTTCCCCGAGCCGAGCAGGCCGAACACGCCGACACGGGGCGCACGCTTCACGCGAGCCTGCCTTCCCGGCCCGCCACGATCTCGTTGACCGTGGCGACGTCGGAGGCGGTCGGCGCGCGGTCCTCGACGCGCTCGCCGTGGCCGGACCGGGCCCGGTTGGTCAGCCAGGCGCCGAGGTGGCCGAAGCACTCGCGCTTGTCGGCGGCCGAGATCGGCGCGCGGCGGATCAGGTCCGCGAACCCGTAGACGTACTCGCCGAGCAGGCGGACGGTGGGGTTCCGGAGCCGGTTCGCGCGCCGCGGGTCCAGATTCGCGCACCGGCCCCGGATGGTCGGGTTGGCCCGCTCCGCGCGGCCCGGGTGGTCGCGGCGGAAGTAGAGCAGCTCGGGCACCTGGTGGAACGGGCCGTGGAGGGCGAGCTCGGCCGAGTACGTCCGGTCGGCGTGGTGGTAGCTGTCGAGCGGCTTGACGCGGCGGAGGACGTCGGCGCGGATGACGCCGTAGAAGTCGTCGCCGCCCGGCTCGAACAGGATGCTGCGGAAGCGGTCCGGCGCGTGCCGGGAGGCGGTGTTCAGCGTGTACTCGAGCGGCTGGACGATGCGGCCGTCGCCGTCGATGATCGCCTGGTCGCAGTGGGCGAGGATGATGTCCGGGCGCTCGTCGAGGGCCTCGACGCACCGCTTGAGCAGGTCGCGGGCGTAGAGGTCGTCGTGGGACACCCACTTGAAGAGCTCGGTGCGGGAGACGTCGAACACGAAGTTGTGGTTCGGCGTCGCGCCGATGTTCTTCGGCTGGCGGACGTAGCGGATCCGGGAGTCCTTCTCGGCGTAGCGGCGGCAGATCTCGTCGGTGCCGTCGGTCGAGGCGTTGTCCGAGATGATCAGCTCGAAGTCTTCGTAGGTCTGGCCGAGCAGGGCGTCCAGCGACTCGGCGAGGTACTCCTCGCCGTTGTACACCGGGAGGCCGAGGCTCAGCCGCGGGACGGTGGTCATGGAGTCCTCATTCCTTGATCGGCTGTTTGATCGGCTCGAACACCACGGTGGGCTCGTCGGCGCCCGGCGGCATGTAGTCGCGCAGTCCCAGGCGCAGCTGGAACCACCAGACGACGGAGCCGCTGAGGGTGGCCGTCGCGACGCCCCACGCGGACCCGGCCGCGCCGCCGAGGAACGCGCCGGTGATGCCGAAGGTGACGTAGAACAGGGAGGCGATCAGCTGGGACCGCAAACTGCGGGGGGCCGCGCCGAGCGCGCGCAGGCCGGCCGCGGCGCCCGTGGCGAAGCTGGCGCCGACGACGGCGAGGGTCACCGGCAGGATCAGCGGCGACGCCGAATCCCACACCGAACCCATCACCCAGCGGCCGGCGCTGTCGGGCACCAGGAGCAGCAGGCCGAGGCCCCAGCACAGGGCGGCGGCGGCCTGCCCGCCACCGAGGATCACGCAGAAGTGCTTCAGCCGGTGCGGCGCCCGCTGAAGCACCCGCGCGCCCTCGGCGACGGTGACCAGGGACAGCCCCATGAGCAGGGCCAGGAACGGGCCGAGGAGCTGCTCGGCGCCGCGGACCGCGCCGACGGCGGTGATGCCGGCGATGGCGCCGAGGCCGTACGCGCGCAGCTGCGACGCGCCGCTGTTGCTGACGTTCTCGACGAGGTACCGGACGCTGAGGTCGCGTTGCGTCCGGAGCCAGCCGAGCAGCTCGCGTGGGTGCGGGAGGATCCGCGTCTGGAACCCGCCGTAGAGGGCGGCGACGGCGCCGGACAGGCCCCAGGCCAGCACGAACGCGACCACCGTGTGGATCTGCGCGGCGATGTACAGCGCCGGGATCAGCGCGACGCCCCACACGCAGTCATTGACGAACGCCTTCTTGCCCGCGCCGCGGGCGAAGAACGCGAAGCGCCAGGCGTCCTGCAGGAGCAGGCCCGGCAGCACGACGGCGAGGGCGACGAACGCGTTGCCGAGCGGGCCGCCCGCGGCCAGGCCGGCCACGAGGCTGACCAGCCCGGTCGCGCAGCCGACGCCGATCGCGGTGCCGGAGGCGCTGGCGACCCCCAGGCGCCAGCGATCCTCGGCGACCGCGCTGAACCGCACCATCAGCGGGTCGGTGGCGAGGCCGCGCGAGATGTTGAGCACCACGCCGTAGGTGACCCAGGCGAGGCTGAAGATGCCGAACGCGAACGTGCCGAGCGAACGGGCCACGTACAGCCCGACGGCGAAGTTGGTCAGGCTGGACACGGCCTGGTCGCCGAGGCCCCAGCTCAACCGTCCGGCCATCGCGCGAACCGCGCCCGACCGGAAGATCGAGCGCGGTGCACGGCGATGGTTGGCCACGTCGCTCACTCCTTGACCAGGCCGGCGTCGTGGAGTGCCCGGGCGGCGACGTCGACGATGTCGAAGGGCAGGCCGGCGCGCTCGGCGATGTCCAGGAGCGAGTGCGACCCGTCGGAGAGGTTGAGCACCCACAGCATCGCCATCTGGGCCTGCTTGGCGTCGCTGCGGCCGCCGAGCGAGTCGTACAGCCCGCGCTTGCCGAGCTGGGGCTCGCCGTACGGGCTGAGGTTGACGTACCGGCGGTTGCGGTCCAGGACGGCGAACGCCTCGAGAAGCGCGCCGAGCGTGTCCTCCATGGCCGCAGGCGAGACGAAGCCCGGATTGTCAGCCGAGGTGTGGTACTCCGGGTAGCCGGCGTACGGCGTGCGCGTCAGGGAGCCGACGCCGAGGTTGAAGCCCGGCGAGCAGAACTGGCGCTCGTCGTAGCCGTACGGCGAGAAGTCGACGACGCGATGCTCCCGCGACCGCAGCACGTGCTGCATGACGCGGTCGATCTCGGCGTCGTCGCGGCGGGACTTCTTGTACGTCAACGAACCCGGGTCGCCCGCGCACGCCAGCACCAGCCCGTGGCGCACCTTGTCGATCCGGGAAGCGTTGCGCGCCAGCCAGGTGATCGAGCCGATCGTGCCCGGCATGAACAGGAACCGGTACGTGTAGTGCGGCTGCGCCGAAGCCAGCTGCTGGGCCAGGGAAACGGCCACCGCGATGCCGGCGAGGTTGTCGTTGGCCAGCGACGGGTGGCACACGTGGCAGGACACGATGACCTCGTCGGTGACGCGGCCCGGGACGACGTGCTCGGCGTAGGTCAGCGAACCGTCGGCCAGTGTCGAGTCGATGACGACGTCGTAGTCGCCGTCGGGCAGGGCGCCGAGCTTCTCCTGCGCGAGGCAGAATCCCCAGGCCGGGGCGTAGTAGCTGGTCCGGTAGGGCACCCACGACGGCTGGTCGGGCAGCGTGTGCAGGTGCTCCCGCAGCTCGCTCAGCGGCATCCGCTGCCGCACCGGGACGCTGTACCCGACGACGTGCAGGTTCAGCTCCTGGAAGTCGATAACGCGTTCCCCGGAAGGGGCGGCGACGTACGCGTCCCGGATGTTCCACTCCTGCGGGATCGTCCAGTCCAGCACCGCGGTGCCGGTCGGGACCTCGTGGCGGTCCAGCGGAATGTGCTCGCCGATGATGTCCAGGGTCTGCCGCACGCCGTCGCCGGTGATGCTGCGGCAGATCGGGTACAGCCGCTCGACCAGGGCGTGCAGTTCCGCCCCGGTCCGCAGCTGCGGGCCCGCCACTACTTCCGCCGCAGGGTGGTGTCGACGCGGCCGGCTTCGCCCTCGCTCTTCAGCCAGGCCAGCCGGGTGAACAGCTGCTGGAACGACTCCCGGGTGAGGCCGAACCTGCGGTAGGCCTCGATGAGCTCGACGGCGCCGTCCTTGACGGACCAGTCGCAGGTGAAGCCGGGGATCGCCGCGCGGAAGCGCGAGAAGTCGACCCGGTACGAGCGCGGGTCGGCGCCCGCCTCGCCGGTGATGTTCAACGTCGAGCCCGGCACGGCCTCGACGACCTCCTGGGCGATCTCGGCGACGGTGACGTTGTTCTCTTCGGTGCCGATGTTGAAGGCCTTGTTGTGCACGGCCTCCTTCGGCGCCGTCAGCGCTGCCGCGAACGCGCGCGCGATGTCCTGGGCGTGCACCAGCGGCCGCCACGGCGTGCCGTCCGACAGCACCAGCACCTCGCCGGACAGGTGGGCGTGCGCGGTCAGGTTGTTGAGCACGATGTCGCCGCGCAGGCGGGGCGAGTAGCCGAACGCGGTCGCGTTGCGCATGTACACCGGTGTGAAGTCGTCGTCGGCGAGCTCGTGGACGTCGGCTTCGACGCGCACCTTCGACTCCGCGTACGGCGTCACCGGCCGCAGCGGCGCGTCCTCGTCGACGAGATTGTCGCCGCCGGCGCCGTACACCGAGCAGGTCGACGCGTAGATGTACCGCTTGACGCCGGCGTCCTTCGCCAGCTTCGCGAGCTTCACCGACGCGTGGTGGTTGATGTCGTACGTCAGCTCCGGCGCGAGCGAGCCCAGCGGGTCGTTCGACAGCGCGGCCAGGTGGATCACCGCGTCGAACCCGGTGACGTGCTCGAGCGTGACGTCTCGCAGGTCGACGACGTGCCCGGCCGGGTCGGCGGGAGCGGGCCCGAGCAGGCAGTCCTCGAACAGCCCGGAGTCAAGGCCGGTGACTTCGTGGCCGGCGGCGGCGAGCACCGGGGCCATCACCGTCCCCAGGTAGCCCTTGTGCCCCGTCAGCAACACCCGCATCGGATTCAGCCCTTCAGATCGAGAGTGAGTTTCTTGACGAAGAACGCTTCGGCGTACTTCGCGGCGGCTTCGATGCCGCGGATCCGGGCCAGCCCGAGGAAGGCCTCGCGGTCGTACCAGGGCCGGTGCCGCTGCGACGCGTAGTGCTCCTGCAGCAGCCGGACCTTCGCCTCCGCGAGCTCGTCGGACAGCGGCTGGTACACCGACGGGCTGCCGAGGTCGCCGTCCCACTTGACGATCTCGTAGCCGAGCGTCAGGTGGTTGCGGAACGTCGTCGGCACCAGCTGCGCCAGCCCGCGGTGGTCCTGGTGGGCGTCGTCGGTGCGCGGCGCCAGGATGACGTCCGGGTCGGTCCGCCGCCGCAGGTCCTCCAGGGCGTCCTTGGCCTCTTCCCAGTGGGTCGGGAAGCGCCCGTCACGCAGCTTCAGCACCGTGAGGGTGACGTCCGCGCCCGGGCAGAACGCCGCCAGCGCCGCCCGCTCCTCGTCCTCGCGTTCGGTACCGCCGCCGGTGAGGACCAGGGCGTCGACCCGCAGGCCGGGCCGGGCGGAACACAGCGTCAGCAGCGTGCCGCCGGCACCGATCGCGATGTCGTCGCAGTGCGCGCCGAGGGCGACGACGCTGCCGAGCCGATCCGGCCGGAGCCCGATCACGCGGTGCTCACGGCGGCGCGCTCCCACAGCGCCCACGGCCGTTCGCCGTGGCTGTAGGCGTAGTCCAGCGCCGCGCGCTCCTTGACCGTGTCGGTCGGCTTCCAGAACCCGCGGTACGGGTACGCCAGCAGGCGGCCCTGCTTGGCCAGCTCGGCGCAGCCGTCGGCGACGAGGTCGCCGTTCTCCGGGATGTGGTCGAACACTTCCTGGCGCAGCACGAAGTAGCCGCCGTTCTCCCACAGCGGCATTTCGCTCACCGCGGTGATGGAGCCGACCATGCCGCCTTCGTCCATTTCGACGCAGTGGAACGACGACTGCGGCGGGACGACCATCATCGACGCGCCCGCGTCCGACTTCTCGAAGCGCTCGATCATGTCGGGCAGCGGGACGTCGGACAGGACGTCGGCGTAGTTCGCGAGGAACATGTCGTCGCCGTCGAGGTACGGGCGCACCCGGCGCAGCCGCTCGCCGATCGGCGACTCGATGCCGGTCTGCACGAACGTGATCGTCCAGTCCGCGATGTCGGTGGACAGCAGCTCGGCCTGCCCGTTGCGGAGCACGAAGTCGTTGGAAATGGTTTCCTGGTAGTTCAGGAAGAAGTTCTTGATGTGCGCCGCGCCGTAGCCGAGGCACAGGATGAATTCGGTGTGGCCGAAATGCGCGTAGTAGCGCATCACGTGCCAGATGAGCGGTCTCGGACCGACCATCGCCATCGGCTTCGGGACGTCGTCGGCCGCGCCGTTGCGCATCCGCATCCCGTAACCACCGCAGAAGAGGACGACCTTCACTTCACTGCACCTCGACGATTTCCAAGTGGGGAATCGGGAAAACGAGCTTTCCGCCCCAGGTCCCGATGTAGGAGAGCTGTTCGGTCAGTTCCTCCCGGAGGTTCCAGGGGAGGACGAGCACGTAGTCGGGCCGGTCCGCTTCGATCCGTTCCGGGGGCAGCACCGGGATGCGCGTGCCCGGCGTGAACCGGCCGTGCTTGTAGGGATTGCGGTCGACCGTGTACTGCAGCAGGTCCGTGCGGATGCCGCAGTGGTTCAGCAGGGTGTTGCCCTTGCCCGGGGCGCCGTAGCCGACGACGGTCTTGCCGTCCTTGCGCGCCTCGATGAGGAACTTCAGCAGGTCCAGCCGCACGCGGGTGACGCGCTCGGCGAACTCGGTGTACCCGGACAGCTCGTGCAGCCCGGCCGACTTCTCCCGCTGCAGCACGTCGGTCATCCGCTCGCTGGGCTCGCCCGCGACGGCGTCGGGGCGCGCCCAGAGCCGGATGGATCCGCCGTGCGTCGGCAGCAGCTCGACGTCGACCACGGTCAGCCCGCCGGTGGCCAGCGCCCGGCGCGCGGATTCGACCGTGTAGTACTGGAAGTGCTCGTGGTAGATCGTGTCGTACTGGTTCTTCTCGATCAGCGTGAGCAGGTGCTGGACCTCGATGGAGACCCAGCCGTCGTCCGCGACCATGGCGCGGAGGCCCTTGGTGAAGCCGAGGACGTCGGGGATGTGCGCGTAGACGTTGTTCGCGGCGACGAGGCCGGCCGGCCCGTGCTCTTCGCGCACCTGCAGGCCGGTTTCCTCGGACAGGAAGGCCGTCAGCGTGGGCACGCCGGCGTCACGCGCCGCCTGTCCGACGTTCACCGAAGGTTCCACGCCCAGACACCGGATCCCGTGCCCGACGACGTGCTTGAGCAGGTATCCGTCGTTGCTCGCCACCTCGACGACGAACGACTTCTCGCCGAGCCCGAGCCGGTCGACCGCGCCGTCGACGAAGCGCTTCGCGTGCTCGACCCACGACGTCGAGAAGGACGAGAAGTACGCGTACTCGGTAAAGGTGTCGTCGGGGTCGATCAGCGGCGGGATCTGGGCGAGCCAGCAGTCGGTGCACACCTGCAGGTGGAGCGGGAAGGTGGCTTCCGGCTCGTCGAGCTGCTCCGCCGTCAAAAATCGCTCACACGGGGGAGTCGCGCCGAGGTCGACGACGCTGGCCGTGTTTGTCGAACCGCAGAGTCGACATGTGGTCATCTACCAGGCTCCCAGTCTCGCGGTCGCGATGTGCATCCAACACGTCGACCGGCGCCGGGAGGTCGTTACAGCGACGCGGGAGCCGCTGGTGGACCGATTCGGAACCGCAACCTGAATGGCCTAACTGTGGCGGGAATCACCAACCGTACTCGCCCGGCCCCGTAACGTCCACAGTGGACGTGCTCCTAGGCTGGCCGGATGCAATCGGAGCCGACTCCCCGCCTGAGCGGGTTCACGGGCGTGGTGCTGACGGTCCGCTTCCTCACCGAGCTGGCCCTCCTGGGCGGCCTCGCGCTCGCCGGGACCCAGCTCGGCAGCGGCGTGGTGCTGGCGATCGTCGACGCCGTCCTGCTGCCGCTGGGGGCGGCCGTGCTCTGGGGCCTGTTCGTCGCCCCGCGGGCCCGCCGGCGGCTCCCGGAACCGGCGCGCTTCCTGCTGGAGTTCGCGCTCTTCGCGGTCACCGGCGTGGTGCTCGCGCTGGTGGGCTGGCTGGTCGTGGGCCTCGCGATCGCGGTGGCGGGGATCGGGGTGGCCGCCCTCACCCGGGCGGTCGCCAAGGACGGCTGACGCGCGATCAGAAATCGCGGACCAGGAAGATCCGGCCGTGCAGCGGGTCGGTGACCCAGACCGTGCGCGAGCGCTGGTCGACGGCGACGTCGCCGGGGTTCACGCCCAGCGACAGCTCGCCGCTCAGCGTGCCCGCCGCGCCGTCGACGCGGGCGAGGCCGTTCTGGCCGCCGTTCGTGTACACCGTGTTCGTGCCCTGGTGCACGGCCAGCGCGGAGGATTCGCTGCGCAGCAACACCGTCTTGCGCTCGGTGCGCGTGGCGGCGTCCACAATGGACATGTGGTGGATGCCGGAGTTCGCGACGTACACCGTGCCGCTCTGGTGGTGCACCGCCACGCCCGTCGGGTTGCGGCCGACCCGCACCGAAGCGACGAACTTGCCGGTGTCGATCGAGAACACCTCGACCGAATCGGTGGCGGGGCTCGCGCAGTAGGCCAGCTTGCGGCCGGGGTCGACCCCGATGCCCGCGAGGCCCGGCTTGGGGCCGGGCACGAGCGCCGCCAGGGTGCAGCTCACGCCGTCGAGCACGGCGAGCGTCCCGGTGGCGCCGCTGGCCGCGTAGACGCGGTTCGCCTGCTCGTCGACGGCCAGCGCGGACGCGCCGGCACCCGCGCCGACGACGCTCACCAGCTCGTGGCTGCGGCCGTCCAGCACCACCACCGTGCCCGCCGGCGGGTTCGCGACGTAGATCCGGCCGGCCTTCGGGTCGACCGCGACGTCGCCGGGTTCGCCGCCGACGTGGATCACGTCGTCGACCGACGCGCCGCGCGGGTCGACCACGGACACCGTCCCGGCCTGGGCGTCCGTGACGTACCCGAGGCCGGTGACCGGGTTCACCGCCAGCCCGGCCGGGGCGCCGCCGATGTCGAGCGACCGGACGTCCGCCGCCCGTGCCGTCCCGGGCAGGATGAGGGCGCCCGCACCCGCCGTGACCAGGGCGAACAGGGTCCGCCGGGGTAGCCGGCCACCTTGCATCGGCGCCTCCGCTCCTGATCGACTGGCTGCCCGAGCGTAACCCGCGCCCTCGCCACGTGAAGGAACTTCGCGTCCCCCGATCGCGTTGTTTCCACTGGACAAACCCAGTCGGGACAGCGGACGGAGGCGAGCGCGCGTGCACGGGCACCAGAACGGACTCAAGACGGCATTGCTGCTCGGCCTGCTGTCGGCGATCATCGTCGCGCTCAGCGGGCTCTTCGGGCGCGGGGCACTGGTCATCGGCCTGCTCGTCGCCCTCGGGATGAACGCGTTCGCCTACTTCAACTCCGACAAGCTGGCCCTGCGCGCGATGCGGGCGCGGCCGGTGTCCGAGGTCGAGCAGCCCGCGATGTACCGGATCGTGCGCGAGCTCGCGCAGGTCGCCCGGCAGCCGATGCCGCAGCTCTACATCAGCCCGACGGTCGCGCCCAACGCGTTCGCCACCGGCCGCAGCCCGCGGCACGCGGCGGTCTGCTGCACCACCGGCATCCTCGACCTGCTCGACGAGCGCGAGCTGCGGGCCGTGCTCGGCCATGAGCTGTCGCACGTCTACAACCGCGACATCCTGATCTCGTGCGTGGCCGGCGCGCTGGCCAGCGTGATCAGCGTGCTCGCGAACATCGCGCTGTTCTTCGGCGGCAGCAACCGCGACGGGAACCCGCTGGTCAGCCTGCTGCTGATCTTCGTCGGCCCGATCGCGGCAGCCGTCATCCGGATGGGCGTGAGCCGGTCGCGGGAGTACCAGGCCGACGCGTCCGGCGCCGAGCTGACCGGCGACCCGCTGGGCCTGGCGTCGGCGCTGCGGAAGCTGGACGCCGGCACGCGGGCGCGGCCGCTGGTCGCCGAGCCGCAGCTGGTGTCGCAGTCGCACCTGATGATCGCGAACCCGTTCCGCCCTGGCGAGGGCTTGAGCAAGCTGTTCTCGACCCACCCGCCGATCGCCGACCGCATCGCGCGGCTCGAGGAGATGGCGCGGCGCCGGTTCTAGCCTGCCGCCCCCGCCGCCACGGCGACAGCCTTCACGTAGTCGCCGTAGCCGGACTTCGCCAGCTTCTCGCCCAGCGCGTAGCACTCGGCGGCGTTGATGAAGCCCATGCGCAGCGCGATCTCCTCGAGGCAGGCGATGCGCACGCCGGTGCGGTGCTCCAGCACCTGCACGAACTGGCCGGCTTCGAGCAGCGAGTCGTGCGTGCCGGTGTCGAGCCAGGCGAACCCGCGGCTGAGCTCGACCAGCGTCGCCCGGTCCTGGCGCAGGTACGTCAGGTTGACGTCGGTGATCTCCAGCTCACCGCGCGTCGACGGCTTCAGCGCGCGGGCGATGTCGACGACCTGGTTGTCGTAGAAGTACAGGCCGGTGATCGCCTTGTTGGAGCGCGGCTTGAGCGGCTTCTCCTCGATGGTGAGCAGCTTGCCCGTCTCGTCGACCTCACCGACGCCGTAGCGCTCGGGGTCCTTGACGGGGTAGCCGAACAGGACGCAGCCGTCGAGCTCGCGGACGGCCTGCTGGAGGCGGCTGGAGAAGCCCTGGCCGTAGAAGATGTTGTCGCCGAGGACGAGCGCCACGTCGTCGTCGCCGATGAAGTCCGCGCCGATCACGAACGCCTCGGCCAGGCCGTTCGGGCTCGCCTGCTCGGCGTAGGAGAACGTGACGCCGAACTGGTCGCCGTTGCCCAGCAGCCTGCGGAACATCGGCAGGTCGGTGGGGGTGGAGATGACGAGGATCTCGCGGATCCCGGCCAGCATCAGCACCGAGATCGGGTAGTAGACCATCGGCTTGTCGTAGACCGGCAGCAGCTGCTTGGACACCGCCTGGGTGATCGGGTGCAGGCGTGTCCCGCTGCCTCCGGCCAGCACGATCCCCTTCATGGACTGCCTCCCTCTTCGCGTGGTCGCCGCCCACCCTACGGGCCGTCACTCGAAGATGGATCCCTTACCGAAGTAGGCCTTGCAGCCGCCGTTGTCCTCGGTGGCGATCTCCAGCACGCTCCGGTCGTCGTCGACCGGCAGCAGCGTCGAGGAGTAGTTGGGGCAGAAGTGGTTGCGGATGCCGGTGATGTGCACGGGAGCAGGGAGTTCGTACCAGTGGCCGCTGCCGAAGTCGTCGTTGGCCAGCAGCACCTGGCCGTTCAGCGGCTGCGGGACGCCCTTGGCGTTGGTGTAGATCTGGCCGACCATGACGATCCGGACGCCGTTCGGGCCGCCGGGGAAAAGCGTGACGGTTTGCGCATGCTGGAAGTAATTGCCGGTGGCCGTGTCGACGCGGGTGCCGGGATCGGCGGGGTCGCCCCAGTTGGCGCCGTCGGCGGAGATCTTGAAGTACGGGTCGCAGTAGCGGTCGCGGAAGTTGCAGATCTCGTAGGCGAAGTAGTAGCGGCCGTCGGGCAGCCGCCGGATGATCGGCATGCCGGGCCGGACGCGGTCGGGCGGGATCGCCATGGTGAGCTGCTTGGTGCCCCAGTTCACGCCGTCGGTCGAGGCGACCCGGTTGAGCACCTGCGCATACTTCGGCGCCTGCGTCTCGTCGGCGAAGTGGAGCCAGAGCGTGCCGCCGGCGTCGACGGTGAACTCGGGCTCCCAGATGCCGTCGATGTTGTGCGACCGCGCGGCCTCGGACAGGAAGGTCCACGAGCGGCCGGCGTCCTTGCTGGCCCAGACGCGGATCCCGATGCGCCGCTGCGGCCCGGCGTCCTGCCGGTAGGACGCGGCCCACAGCAACGTCCCGGCGCGGAGCCTGCCGACGCGTTCCGGCAGTTCGTAGACGGTGCCGCAGCACATGCCGGACCGGCCGTCGGGGTCGCGGATCGCGCCGATCTGGTGGAACGACTCGCCTTCGTCGGTGCTCTCCAGCACCGGCGTGAACTTGCCGCCGGCGTCTTCGCTGGTCAGGGTGGCGATGATGCGCCCGTTCTCCAGCCGGATCAGCCGCGGGTAGGCGCCGAAGCCGGGGACGAGCTGCCGGCGCTCGGCCGCGCTCGCCGGCGTCAGCAGCGAGGCCACGGCCGAGAGCGTCAGCACGAAGACCAGCAAGCGGCGCATTCCCGATCCCCTCCACACGCAGTGATCGCGCGATTACAACACGAGTGGGCGACGGTCACCGGCCGCAGTCACGCGTTCGGGTAACGCTCCCGGCCCGCGCGCCGAAAGATCACCGAGGGGGAACGATGAAAATTCGGCTGGCCGGCCTGCTGGCCCTGGTCCTGGCGTCGGCGTGCGCGCCGCCGACCGGCTACGGCACGATCGTCGCGGAGTCCGGCTCCGCGCCCACTTCGACGGCTCCGCCTGCTCCGCCGGTTCCGCGTGACGTGCCGCCGGAGACGCACACGGGCACGGGCAGCGGCGAGTTCACGACGACCTGGCCGCCGGACCAGGTGGGGTTCTTCACGTTCGACTGCCCGAAGTGCACGTCCAACGTGATCATCGACACCGACGGCGGCGAGCACGGCCTGGTCAACGCGATCGGCGCGTACAAGGGCACGACGTGGCTGAACACGTACCCCGACCGCCCGACGAAGAGGGTGACGGTCCACGCGAACGCCCCCTGGACGGCGACGATCGCGGACCACCGAAGCATCGCGACGGCGGAGAGCGGCAAGGAGACGGCAGGCCACGGCGACGCGGTGCTGAGGCTCCCGGCGGGCGTGACCCGCATCAGGTTCACCGCGAAAACCCGCGGCAGCGTGGGGCTGTGGGTGATGGCATCGCCCCTGGACCGCGACCTGATCCTCAACCAGATCGGCGACCTGCAGGTGGAGCGGGACGTCCGCGGGCCGGCCTACCTGCAGGTGGACAGCTACGAGGCGAACTGGACGCTGACGCCGTCCTGAGCGGGCACCCGGAGCCCGGGTGCCCGCGGCGGCGTCACCGGTAGTTGGTGAACTGCAGCGCGATCTCGAAGTCCTTGCCCTTCAGCAGGGCGATGACCTCCTGCAGCTGGTCCTTCTTCTTGCCCGACACCCGCAGCTGGTCGCCCTGGATCTGGGCCTGGACGCCCTTGGGGCCTTCGTCGCGGATGAACTTGGCGATCTGCTTCGCCTTGTCCGAGGCGATGCCCTGGAGGATCTTGCCGGAGATCTTGTAGATCTTGCCCGACAGCGCCGGCTCGCCGGCTTCGAAGGCCTTCAACGAGATGCTGCGCTTGATCAGCTTCTCCTTGAACACCTCGACCGCGGCCAGCGCGCGCTCCTCGGTCTCGGACTCGATCGTGAGCGCCTCCTCGCCGGACCAGTTGATCGTCGTGCCCGTGCCGCGGAAGTCGAACCGGGTGCCCAGCTCCTTGCTCGCCTGGTTGAGCGCGTTGTCCACCTCCTGGCGGTCGACCTTGCTCACGACGTCGAAAGAGGGATCCGCCACGTGTCCTCACACCTCGTACTCGCTTGTCAGGGGCCACCCAGCCTAGCCCCTGTCACCCGACGGGTATCCCGGTTGACCCCTGCTCGGGGGCATTGGGTAAGCTTCTCCCCGGCCGGTGCGAACCGGCCTGGGCGGGTTACCCGAGTGGCCAAAGGGGACTGGCTGTAAACCAGTTGGCATTGCCTACGGGGGTTCGAATCCCTCACCCGCCACACGATCGCAAGAGAGCCATGTCTGCGGAAAGCGCAGACATGGCTCTCTTTGTTGTGTCCCTTGGGGGTCGAACCCCCAAACCCCCGCCAGGGGGCTCCGCCCCCTGGACCCCCGGAGTGGTCGCCTTGGGTTCAGGTGCCCTGGGGCACGCGGATCAGGTCGCCGGGGTGGATGACGTTCGGGTTGGGGATCGTGGTCGGGTTGGCCGCCACCAAGCGGTGGTAGAGGTTGCCCGAGCCGTAGTACTTGGCGGCGATTCCCCACAGCGTTTCGCCCGCCACCACGATGTGCTCCAGGTAACTCTGGTAGCCCGGGACGATCTTCGGGCCCCAGACCACCGGCACGACCACCTTGCCCAGTTCCGCGCCGTCCTTGGGTGATTCGTGGAACACGTCCACGAACAAGCGGTCCAGGGTGAAAGCCGCGCCGGTGACGTCGACGGTGATCTGGAACTGGCCGTGCCCACCCGTGCCGTCGCCGGCCATGAACGAGCCCGTCACCTCGTCGTGGCCCTCGTGGATGCGGTAGTTGAAGGCCGCCTCGAACGCTCCGCCTGCCACGCCGGCGACCTGGATCACGTTGCCCACCAAGTCGTATGCGCGTGGTTGTTGGAGATAAATTGTCATTTTCTCGCCCTCCCAATCCGATTCGACAAACACAATGATCGGTATTCGGCGGGCGTCCGATAGAGGAATTGGTCACCAGTTGCGGAACGGCCGGTTTCCCGCGGGAAAGGAAACCGGCCGTTCCAGGTGGCGGCGCTCGGGGTTACGCCGCCTGGGGAACCGGCGTCGAAGCCGGGGTCAGGGCGAGGTCCAGGACCTCGCGGACGTTCGCCACCGCGTGGACGTCCAGCTGCGAAAGCACCTCGGCCGGGACGTCGTCGAGGTCCGGCTCGTTGCGCTGGGGGATGATCACCGTCTTCATCCCCGCGCGGTGCGCGGCCAGGAGCTTCTGCTTCACGCCGCCGATCGGGAGGACCCGGCCGGTCAGGGACACCTCGCCCGTCATCGCCACGTCCGGCCGGACCACGCGGCCCGACAGCAGGGACGCCAGCGCCGTCGTCATCGTGATGCCCGCCGACGGGCCGTCCTTCGGGACCGCGCCCGCCGGGACGTGGACGTGGATGCCGCGGTTGCGGAGGTCGCCCACCGGCAGCTCCAGCTCCGCGCCGTGCGACCTGAGGTACGACAGCGCGATCTGCACCGACTCCTTCATCACGTCGCCGAGCTGGCCGGTCAGCTGCAGGCCCGACGCGCCGGACTCCTCGTCCGCCAGCGACGCCTCGATGTACAGGACGTCGCCGCCCGCGCCGGTCACCGCCAAGCCCGTTGCCACGCCCGGGGTTGCCGTGCGCTGGGTCGACGCCGGCAGCGACGACTCCGGGATGTGCCGCGGGCGGCCCAGGTAGGTGTCCAGGTCACCGGCGTCGACGGACAGCGGCAGCGAAACCTCGTCCAGTGCCACCTTCGTCGCGATCTTCCGCAGCACCTTGGCGATCGTCCGGTTCGCGTCGCGCACGCCCGCCTCGCGGGTGTACTCGGCGGCGATCCGGCTGAACGCCGCGTCCGTCAGCACCACGTCCGCAGCGCCCAGGCCGGCGCGCTCCAGCTCGCGGGGGAGCAGGTGGTCGCGGGCGATGGTGACCTTCTCGTGCTCGGTGTAGCCGTCCAGCGTGACGAGCTCCATGCGGTCCAGCAGCGGGCCGGGGATCGTCTCCAGCGCGTTGGCCGTCGCCAGGAACACGACGTCGGACAGGTCCAGCTCGACCTCGAGGTAGTGGTCGCGGAACGTGTGGTTCTGCTCCGGGTCCAGCACTTCGAGCAGCGCCGCGGTCGGGTCGCCGCGGTAGTCGGCGCCGACCTTGTCGATCTCGTCGAGCAGCACCACCGGGTTCATCGAGCCGGCTTCCTTGATGGCGCGGACGATCCGGCCGGGCAGCGCGCCGACGTACGTGCGGCGGTGGCCGCGGATCTCCGCCTCGTCGCGGATGCCGCCCAGGGCGACGCGGACGAACTTGCGGCCCATGGCCTTCGCGACGGACTCACCCAGCGACGTCTTGCCGACTCCGGGAGGGCCCGCGAGGGCCAGCACCGCACCGGACCGCCGTCCGCCGACCGGGCCGAGACCGCTTTCCGCACGGCGCTTCCGGACGGCCAAGTACTCGATGATGCGTTCCTTGACGTCGTCGAGGCCCGCGTGGTCGGCGTCCAAAATGGCCCGTGCCGCCGCGATGTCGTACACGTCCTCGGTGCGCTCGTTCCAGGGCAGCTCCAGGACGGTGTCCAGCCAGGTGCGGATCCAGCCGCCCTCGGGGGACTGGTCGGACGTGCGGTCCAGTTTGTCCACTTCGGCCAGTGCGGCCTTCTTGACGGCGTCGGGCAGTTCGGCGGCTTCCACGCGGGCGCGGTAGTCCGTCTCGTCCGCGGTGCCGTCGAGCTCGCCGAGCTCCTTGCGGATGGCCTCGAGCTGGCGGCGCAGCAGGAACTCCTTCTGCTGCTTCTCCATGCCCTCGGCGACGTCCTTGCGGATCGTGTCGGTCACCTCGAGCTCGGCGAGGTGCTCCTTGCTCCACTCGAGGGCCTTCTCCAGCCGGGCGCTGACGTCCAAAGCGGACAGCAGCTCGAGCTTCTGGTCGGTCGACAGGTACGGCGCGTTGCCGGACAGGTCGGCGATCGCGGACGGCTCTTCGACCTGCTGGACGGCGTCGATCAGCTGCCAGCCGCCGCGCTGCTGGAGGATCGAGATGACGACGGCCTTGTACTCGGCCGCGAGCTTGGCCGTCCGGTCGTCGGTGGTTTCGGGGGCGTCCTCGGCGTGCACCCAGCGGGCGGCGCCAGGACCGTCGGCGATTCGGCCGACGACCGCGCGGGTGGTGCCGCGCAGCAGCACGGCGGCCTTGCCGCCGGGCACGCGGCCGATGCGCTCGACCGTGGCGACGGTGCCGAACTCGGCGTACTCGCCGTGGACGCGCGGGACGATCAGCACCTCGGCCTTGGCGGGCGCGGCGGACCGGATGCCGGGGAACGACGCCTGGCTCGGCGCCTTGGCCTGGGCGGACTCCACCGCTGCCCGCGTCTCGGTGTCGGTCAGGTCGAGCGGGACGACCATGCCCGGCAGCACGACGTCGTCATCGAGCGGGAGCACGGGCAGGAGGCGGGTGTCGGACATGTGCACTCCTCGTGTAGTTGAGTCTGCCTAGCTCAACTCTCCGATGGGTGCGTTTGTTTCCGATGGTGCGTTCGCCCACAGCGATCACCAAAACCGCAGGTCAGCGGCCTGGTTTCACCCCGACGGCGCACCACGCGAACGGGCGGGCCTCCGCCTCGAGCGCGTTGATCTTCCGGTCCGGCCGCCAGTCCGGCAGGTGCACGATGCCCGGCTCCAGCAGCTCCCAGTCACCGAAGAGCGGCTGGATTTCTTCGCGGTTGCGCAACCAGACCGGGTTGCTCGTCTTCCGGTACTGCTCGACGAACCAGCGCAGCCCGTCGAGCATTTCGCCCTTGCCGTCGCCTTCGCTCATCTGCGAGATCGCCAGCCAGCTGCCCGGCGCGAGCGCGTCGCGGTAGGTCGCCAGCAGCCCCTCCGGGTCGTCGTCCGGGCCGACGAAGTGCAGCACCGCCGCCATGATCAGGCAGACCGGCTGCGAGAAGTCGATGAGCCGCCGTGTTTCCGGCGCGCGCAGCACCGACTTCGCGTCGCGCATGTCGGCCTGGACGATGCCCGCCCAGTCGGTCGCCATGCCCTCTTCGAGGATCAGCGTCGCGTGCGCGACCGCGACCGGCTCGTAGTCGACGTACACGACCTTCGCGTCGTGGTCGTCGGGCAGCTCCGCCTCGACGACCTCGTGCACGTTCCCCGCCGTCGGCACGCCCGAGCCGAGGTCGATGAACTGCCGGATGCCGGCCCGTAGCGCCGCGCGCACCGCGCGGTTCATGAACTCGCGGTTCTGCTTCGACCCGGGGCGCACCAGCGGCCACTGCTGCTCCATGCGCCTGCCGAACTCGCGGTCCACGGCCCAGTTCTGGGTACCGCCCAGGTACCAGTCGTAGATCCGGGCCGCGGACGGCTTCTCGGTGTCGACGCCTTCGGGCGCTCTCGGCGCGGAATCCCGCTGGTCGGTCACTTCAGGCTCCCCTCGCTGGTGGCGAGGCCAGCCTATAAGCCCGTGGCAGCCCGGGTAATCCTCCAGTAGTTCACCGAACAGCCGGTCGACGCTGCCAGTACGTCCACAGCGGGCGGTACCCCTGCGCGTACCAGAACGGCGTCGACAGCGGGTTCGCCGCGGCGTGGTGCAGCAGGACGACGTCGGCGCCTTCCTCGTCGAGGACGTGGTGGGCGTGCGTCGCCAGCGCGGTGCCGACGCCGGACGACCGCGCGGCCTCCGCGACCGCCAGCGACGACAGGTAGCCGACGCGGGACGCGGCGACGCGGCCGCTGATCCAGCCGGTCTCACCCGGGTGCTGGACGCTCACCATGCCGAGCGGGCGGCCGTACAGCTCGGCGATCCACAGCGGCGGTTCCGGCCGCTTCAGCTGCTCCGCGAGGTCCTTGGCCAGGATCTCCTCGACCCCGGTGCGCCAGTTCACCGTGCCGTACTGGGCGTCGTAGGAGTGCAGCTCCATGCCGAGCGCCACCGCGGTCTCGAGGTCGTCGGGCGCGGCGCGGCGGATCTTGACGCCGGGGGTGCCGAGCGGGGTCGCCGGGACGTGCCGCTGCGCGGGCCGGACCGCGATGACCCGCAGTGGCGCGAAGCCGTGGTGCAGCATTTCGCGGGCGCCGGCGGCGTCGCGGCTCGCGCGCGGGACGATCGCCGCCGTCTCCGTGTCGCCGCGCTCGGCGACCGCGCGGAGATGTTCATCCCATCGGGTGAGGAGGGCGTCCAGGACGGCCGCAGGCTGCGGGCCGGCCAGCTGGAGGTCGAGCCGGTGCTCGGTCAGCGCCCGCCACGGCGCGTTCGGGGCGTCGCGGTCGACCTGGACGCGGGAAGCCAGTCCGGACGCCGCGGAGTCGCCCGTCGCGACTTCCAGCACCACGGCGTTTTCCGCCGCCTCGAAGGGAGTTGATCCGGGGAGCAGGGGATCCACCGCCGCGAGCCGCGTCGCGTGCTCGGTGGCAATCACATCGCTGTGCATGCGCCCATTGAAGCGCTACCCGGCGTCCCTTGCGTAGAGAACCGGACCGAGTTCGGACATCCGGCGTTTCACTCCTTGGTCCACGCAGGTCAGCGCGTTCGAGGCATTGTTAACCCTGGGGTGATCTCCTACTGTCTCGAAAGGGACACGGGTACGCCCTACGGGGTACGGTATGGCCCTTGTCCACACCCGAAGTCACGGATCATTGCCGGTGGACAAGCCGGGAGGGAAGGTCGGATGCCGGACACCAACGCCCACGGCGACGCCGTCGCGCAGGCGCAGCCCGGGCCGGGAGCCGCTTCCGGGACACCCCCCGTCTCCGCCGAAGCCCGCACCGACGAACGCCGGTTCCGCGTCTACACCTTCGCCGTGCTGAGCCTCGGGCTCGCCGCCGCGTTCGCGGTCGGTTCGTGGCTGCCGTTCCACTGGGACGACCGGCTGCTGTGGATCGGGCCCGTGCTCGCGGTCGCCTTCCTGCTCGCCGAACAGCTCGGCATCAACGTCGACGTCCGCAGCGGCATCTCGTGGACGATCTCGTTCACCGAAATCCCGCTCGTCATCGGGTTCTTCATCGCGCCGTTCGAGGTCGTGCTGGCCGCGCACCTGATCGCCGGCATCGGCACGCTGCTCGCGCGCAAGGTCGCCGGCCGCGTCCTCTACAACGCGGGCGCGTTCCTGCTCGAGATCACCGGCGCCTTCGCGGTCGCCGGGCTGGTGAAGCACGCCGTCGGGGCGGGCGACAAGATCCCGTGGGTCGCGGCACTGGCGGGCACGCTGACCGCGCCGCTGGTGAGCACGCTGCTCGCGCTGGCCGCGGTGCGCGTGCTGCGGCGCCGCATGCGGGTCAGCACCGCCGTCCGGCTCACCGGGCGGATCCTGGTCGTCGGCTTCGTCAACGCGTCCGTCGGCCTCTCCGGCTACCTCGTCATCTCCACCACGCCCCAGGCCTGGCCGCTGGTGCTCGCCGTCTTCCTCGGCCTCACCGCGCTGTACTGGGCGTACTCCGACCTGCTGCGCGAGCAGCGGGACATGGAAGCGCTCTCGGACGTCAGCCTGATGGTGGCCCGCTCGGGCCAGCAGGCCGCGGCGCGCCCGGCCAGCCGCGCCGACGAGCTCGTCGGCGGCGTCGACGTCCGCGAATGGGCGACGATCGCCGAGCGCATCAAGGACCAGCTCGCCGCCGGCCGCGTCGTGCTGCGCCTGCGGCTCGAACCGAAGGACACCATGCGGGTCGTCGTCGCGGGCGACGACTTGCCGCCCGCGGACCCGGCCGCCGACGACCCGCTGCTGCGGCTGCCCGGCGCGCACGTCCGGCACTTCCGGATCACCGAGGCCAACCCCGACGTCCGCGCGGCGCTGCTCGACCGCGGTGCGCAAGAGGCGCTCGTCGTCCCGCTGCGCAGCGCGAACCGGCTGCTCGGCGTCGTCGAGGCGCACGACCGGCTGTCCCGCTGGCGCGGCTTCGGCAAGTACGACGTCCAGCTGCTCGGCACGATGGCCAGCCACCTCGCGACGTCGCTGGACAACCGGCGGCTGCTGGCGACGCTGCGCCACGACGCCTACCACGACCCGCTGACCGGGCACCTCAACCGGCCGGGCTTCCGGCAGGTGGCGAAGGAGCCGCTGCGGGACTTCGCCAACGCCGTGGTGCTGCGGATCGACCTCGACGTCTTCTCGACGGTGAGCGACGCGCTCGGCTACGCGTGGGCCGACCGGATGGTGGTCGCGGCCGGCCGCCGCATCCGCGACGCGCTCGGCCCCGACGTCCCGCTCGCCCGGCTCGAAGGCGCGTCCTTCGCGGCGCTGCTCGTCGGCTGCCCGCCCGAGGACGCCCACCACGCGGCGGAACGGCTGCGCGAAGAGCTGTCGGCGCCCTACCCGGTCGACCGGCTCTCGGTCGAGGCGAACGCGATGATCGGCTACGCGACGACGTCCGCGGACGAACCCGGCGACGTCGTCGACATCGAAGGCCTGCTGCAGCGCGCGGACGTGGCCGTCCGCGCGACGAAGGGTGGCGAAGAGGTCCGCGGCTACGTGCCGAGCATGGGCCAGATCTTCCTGCGCCGCTTCCAGATGGTGACGCAGTTCCGGCAGTCGCTGGAGGACGGCCAGGTCAGCGTCCACTACCAGCCGAAGATCACCCTGCCGAACCGGCAGGTACAGGGCGTCGAGGCGCTGGTCCGCTGGGTGCACCCGGAGTTCGGCAGGCTCGGCCCGGACGAGTTCGTCCCGGCCATCGAGGCGGCCGGCCTGATCGGCGTCCTGACCGGTTTCGTGCTCGGCGAGGCGCTCAAGCGCTGCCGCAAGTGGCTCGACGAGGGCCTGCGGATCTCGGTGGCGGTCAACCTGTCGGTGCGCAACCTGGCCGACGAGGACTTCCCGAACAAGGTCGCCCGCGAGCTGGAGCACTACGGCATCCCGCCGGAGCTGCTGACGTTCGAGCTGACCGAGTCCGGCGTGATGTCCGACCCGCAGAAGGCGCTGCCGATCCTGCGGGAGCTGCACTCGCTGGGCATCACCCTCGCCGTCGACGACTTCGGGACCGGGTACTCGTCGCTGGCGTACCTGCGGCAGCTGCCGGTCGACCAGGTCAAGATCGACAAGAGCTTCGTCCTCGGCATGGGCACCGACCTCGGCGACCTGGCGGTCGTGCGGTCGATCGTCGAGCTGGGGCACTCGCTCGGGCTGACGGTGGTGGCCGAGGGCGTCGAGGAGGACGTGGCGCGCGACCAGCTCGAGGCGATGGGCTGTGACGTCGCCCAGGGCTACCTGATCTCGCGGCCGCTGCCGGAGGACCGGCTGGAGGCGTGGCTGCAGGCCCGGACGGCCCGCTCGCCGGGGCGGCACTCGGAGACCGTGCTGACCCTCCTGACCTGAGGTTTTGCGGTTTGGGGACCCCGGTTGCACGGGCGGGTGACGGGGGTTGCTAATCTTTCCAAGTCCTCGCGAGAGGCCAGGCCCCTTTAGCTCAGTCGGCAGAGCGTCTCCATGGTAAGGAGAAGGTCTACGGTTCGATTCCGTAAAGGGGCTCTCGACCTCAGCCGCGTCACGCCTGCGTGTCGCGGCTTGGGTCATGTAAGGGCGGTGTAGCTCAGTTGGCAGAGCAAGCGGCTCATAATCGCTGTGTCGCCGGTTCAAGTCCGGCCACCGCTACGCGGTAACGACGGGGCTGGCCCCCGGACCTGAGAGAGAAGGAAACGCTGTGGCTGCCACCGACGTGCGACCCAAGATCACGCTGGCGTGCGAAGAGTGCAAGCACCGCAACTACATCACCAAGAAGAACCGGCGCAACAACCCGGATCGCCTGGAGATGAAGAAGTTCTGCCCGAACTGCGGTACGCACCGGACGCACAAGGAAACCCGCTGACGTAGCGCGTTCGCACCAGCTTCGAAGAGCCGCCCTGGACCACCGGGGCGGCTCTTTGCTGTTGGTAGCCTCCTCGGGTGCCCTTGGACCAGTCGTTCACCGGGCGGACTTATCCGCCGCAGACCAGTTACGAAGTGAGCCGGGAGAAGATCCGGGAGTTCGCCGACGCGATCGGCGACGCGAACCCGGTCTACCGCGACCCGGAGGCGGCCCGCGAGGCCGGTCACCCCGACGTGATCGCCCCGCCGACGTTCCTCACGATCATCAACCTCGCCTCGATCAACGCGATCGTCGCCGACCCCGAGCTCGGCCTCGACTACGCGCGGATGGTCCACGGCGACCAGGGCTTCACCTACACGCGCCCGGTGTACGCCGGCGACGTGCTCGAGGTGACCACCCACATCGACGGCATCATGGCCCGCGCCGGCAACGACTTCATCAACCTGCGCGCGGACATCACCGACGCGGCCGGCCAGAAGGTCTGCACCACCCGCGCGCAGCTGGTCGTCCGAGGGGAGAACGCGTGAACACCGGCGACGAGTTGCCTGCCCTCGAGGTTCGGATCACCCGCGAGCAGCTGGTGCGCTACGCCGGGGCGGCGCTGGACTTCAACCCGATCCACTGGAACGAGACGTTCGCGAAGGACGTCGGCCTGCCGGACGTGATCGCCCACGGGATGCTGACGATGGCGGTGGCGGGCCGGGTGGTCACGGACTGGCTGGGTGACCCGGCCCGGCTGGTCGACTTCAGCGCCCGGTTCACGCGGCCGGTCGTGGTCCCGAACACGGCCGAGGGCGCGGTGGTGGAGATCACCGGCAAGGTCGCGGACGTGAAGGACGACGGGATCGCGCGGATCGACCTCGTGGTGAAGTTCGACGGGAAGACCGTGCTGGGGAAGCCGCAGGCCCTCGTCCGCCGCTGACCAGGCTTGCCATGCGCCCCAATGTGGCGTTCGGTGCATCTGACGCACCCAATGTGGCGTTCGGTGCGCTGGACGCACCCAATGTGGCGTTCGGTGCGTTGAGCGCACCCAATGTGGCGTTCGGTGCGTTGAGCGCACCCAATGTGGCGTTCGGTGCGTTGAGCGCAACCAACGCCACATTGGGGCGCTCGGGGCGGCGGCGTTACGGCAGCTTCAGCACCGCCAGGACCGCGTCGGCCATGCCCTGCTCTCCCCGGGCGTTCGGGTGGAGCGGGGCGGCCGGCGAGGCGGGCAGCAGGCCCTCCACCCAGCGCTTGTCCGACGCCGAACACACGTCGTGGCCCTTGCCGGGGGTGGCCGTGTCCGCGTAGCCCGCCCGGTGGGCGTCCGCCTGGTCCTCCAGCATCTTGTTCAGCTTGCCCAGCGCGCCGCGGAAGTACTCGATGTCGCCCGCGCCGAACGGCAGTGACGGCCAGCAGCCGGCGCCGTCGGGGAGCACCGTCGGGTAGCCGACCACCACCACCTTGGCCTTCGGGGCCTGCTTGTGGATGCGGTCGAGGATCGCGCCGATCTTCGGGGCCGTCGCGTCGATGCGCTCGGCCAGCTGGTCGCGGCCGCCCGCCGTCAGGCGGTCGCGGCACGGTGACGCGTTCTGGTCGGTCGTCGCGCAGCTCGAGGCGTACGAGAAGAACCCGGCGTCGTTGCCGCCGATGCCCACCGTCACCAGCGTCGTCTCCGCCGTCACCGCGTCCAGCTGGGGCGGGTTCGTGCCGTTGCCCGTCTTCTGCGACCCGGTCAGGTTGGCCGTCGTCGCGCCGCTGCAGCTGACGTCGGCGAACTGCGCCGGCTTCAGCTTCGCCGAGACCAGGTGCGGGTAGTTGTCGTCCGAGCGGTCGCAGCCGGCCGGGGTGCCCGCCTGGCGGCCGGTGCGCGGCGAAGACGTGTACGAATCCCCGAGTGCGACGTAGCGGCCGCTGCCGCCGCCGGTGTCCGCGCCGTCCGGGGGCGCCGACGACGAGCCGTGCTGCCACTTGTAGTACCCGAAGGCCAGCAGCCCGACCACGAGCACCAGCACCAGGCAGCCGCCGCCACCGCTCTTCTTCGCCACTTCTTCGTTTCTACCGAAGCCGCCGCGCCGCCGACCTAGTCAATCCGGGTGATCCGCTGCGCGAGCAGGTCGTTGACCAGTCCCGCGCCCGTCTCCGGGTCGTCCACGCTCACCAGCACCGTCCGGCCGCTGGCCAGGGAAAGCACCAGGGCCGGGCCGCCGCGGACCTTGTACGCCGTCGTGCCGGTGACCGGGTTGAACCGGAGGCCGAGCCCGCCGTCGCGGAACGTCGCCACCTCGCGCGTGTCCGCTTCGCGGATGCTGTCCAGCGCCAGGTGCCGCCACGGGAAGCCCAGCAGGCCGAAGCGGATTGTCACGCCCTTGGCGTCCACGGTCGCCGACAGCCGGTACGTCAGCGCCGCGACCAGCACGCCGACCAGGGCCGTCCAGATCGCCACCGGCCAGGAGACCCCGGCGGGCACGAGCGCGATCGCCACCGGGACCAGCGTCAGCGCCCAGAGCATCGCCGGGTTCGCCGCCCAGCTCACCCAGTACGCGCGCTGTCCCGGCCGCAGGCCGACGCTCGGCCGGTTCGCGGTCGCCTCGGGTTCCGGCGCCGACGGCAGGCCGCCGACGAGCGCCGCGACGACGCCGAGGGCCGCCGCGCCCAGCATGAAGAGCACGACGACGAGGCCGCTGCGGGCCGCGTGCCACTCCGGGACGTCGAGGTTCGCCACCAGCACCGAAAGCAGGACCGCGGCAGGCAGGGCGGCGAACCCCACGCCCACGCCGATGGTGGCGCGCGGCAGCGGGCGTCCGCGGCGCAGCGTCGTCACCGCCGTCGTGGCCAGGAGCAGGACGGCGAGCACGCCGAGCCCGAAGCACACGCCGGTGAACACGGCGAGCGGGGTGGCGCCGTTCGGGCCGCTGTTCCAGTGCGTCGCGACGGGGTCGGGCAGCCGGTGCGCCCACGCGCCTTCGAGCGTGCCCGCGACGGCGAGCGCGGCGCCCGGCAGCACGGCCGTGGCGAACAGGACCCGGATCAGCTTGGTCATGAGTACTTCTCCTTCAACACCCCGGTGAGCTCGTCGAGGCCGACGCCCGCGCGCTTCGCTTCGCGGACCAGGTCTTCGGCCAGCTCGGCCAGCCGCGCGCGGTTCGACGCGCCGCCGATGACGACGGCGCCCCGGCGGCGGCGCAGGTCGATGAGGCCCTCGTCGCGGAGCAGCGCGTACGCCCGCAGCACGGTGTGGACGTTGATCTCGAGGGCCGCGGCCAGTTCGCGGGCGGGGGGCAGCTGCTGGCCGGGAGCCGGCTTGCCGTCGGCGAGGGACCGGCGCAGCGACGCGGCCACCTGCTCGAAGAGCGGGACGGTGGAGCTCGGATCGATTTGAACGAGCATAGTTCTAACTATAATAGAACTATCAGGGTGTGCGCGAGAGGTGCGTCACAGCGGGGCGGCTCAGCTCGCGACGAGTTCGCCGGCGAGGTCCAGGGCGTGGTCGACGTTCTTGGCGACGTAGTGCAGGTCGACGAGCACCTCGGAAATACCCAGCTCACGGGCCACGTCGAGGCAGGGTCGGACGTCGGCGGCCGTCTCGACGGCGGTGCCCGGCCGCGGGTTGATCCGCAGCACCCGGCGCAGTGCACCCGGGTCGCGGCCCGCCTGCTCGGCCGCGTCGAGCGCCACCGACCAGAGGCCGGTCAGGTACTGCTCCGGCATCCAGCCGGCGAGCCAGCCGTCCGCGCGGCGCCCCACCCGGGCCAGCGCCGGCGGGGAGAACCCGCCGAGCAGCACCGGCGGGCGCGGCTGCTGCGCCGGGCGCAGGCCGACCGTCGACGGCGCGATCCGCCACTGCGGGCCCTCGTGCTCGGCCGGGTCGCCGGTCCACAGCGCTTCGAGCGCGTCGAGCAGCTCTTCGAGCCGCAGGCCGCGGTCCGCCCACGGCACGCCGGTGGCGAAGTACTCCTCGCGCAGCCAGCCGAGGCCGAAGCCGACGTCCAGCCGGCCCGAGCAGGCCAGGTCGAGCGAGGCCAGGGCCCTGGCGAGCAGCACCGGGGAATACACCGGGCCGGTCAGCGCGCTCGTCCCGAGGCGGGCCGTGCGGGTCACCGCCGCCGCGGCGGCCAGCGTCGTGAACGGGTCGGCGAAGGTCTCGAACTCCTTGGGGTACGGGTGCTCCGGCGTCCCGCCGCCCGGGTAGAGGTCCGATGGCGCCCGCGGCGCGAGGATCCGGTCGCCCACCCACAGCGAGGTGAAGCCGAGGTCCTCCGCGGCCGTCGCGAAACGCGGCACGGCCGCGGGATCGGCGAGCGCGCCGTACTGGGGGAGGGCGAGCCCGAGCCGCATCGGAGCCCCCGCCGGACGGGGGGTGGTCGTCATGGCGGACATCCTGGCATGATCAGGAGGTCGGCGGGGATTTTTCCGCAGGCCGGCCGGGGTGCGGTGGTCGATCGGGGGGCGCGGTTGCGGACCCTCGCGAGGCTTGCCGTAGACTTCGGGACTTGGAACGCACTACGGTCATCCCCGCCTGGATGGTGGGGACGATGGAATGCGTCCACCGGGGCTCCGAGCGATCGGGGCTCCACAGGGGTGTAGCTCAATTGGCAGAGCAGCGGTCTCCAAAACCGCAGGTTGCAGGTTCAAGTCCTGTCACCCCTGCGTAACGGAACTGGTGGAGCGGAGGAGTGGTCGTGAGCGACAGCGACGCCAGCGGCGGCGAGCAGGAGCAGGGCGGCGCCGGGCAGAAGCCCGAGAGCCAGTCCCGTCCCGTCACAGCCGCTGCCCGGCGTGAGCGCCGTGCGACCGCTCGTCCGGCGGGGAAGTCCGCGGCACGTGCGGACGACAAGACCCGCCCGGCCGGGAAGTCGGGGGAGAAGACCGCCCCCGACGCGAAGGGCGCTCCGACTCCGAAGCGGGACCAGAAGCCGAAGAAGGCTTCCGTGTTCGCGCGGCTGGTGCGCTTCGTCCGCGAGGTCTGGGCGGAACTGCGCAAGGTCATCTGGCCCAACCGGAAGCAGATGGTCACCTACACCGCGGTCGTGCTGGTCTTCGTGGTGTTCATGGTGGCTCTGGTGAGTGGCCTGGACCTCCTGTTCAAGTGGGGCATCGGCCACATCTTCGGCTGACGCGCCCCAGGGCGTGGCGCCGAACGGGGCCCGGGCCCCGGCAATGATCAACTGAGAGGACGGAACGTGACCTCCGACAACGGCACAGCAGCCGGTCACGACCTGACCGAGCTTTCCGACGAGCAGGTGCACGCGGCACTCGGTGACGAGGAGTCCGCGCACCTCGAGCCCGTCGACGTGTCGGACTCCGAGGACGACGCTTCCGATGACTCCGCCGCCGACGTCTCGGACGCCGCCGACGCCTCGGCCGACGAGGGCGGCGAGGTCGACGACGACGTGGCCGTGGCCGAAGAGGCCGCCGCGGACGACGAGGACCCGGTCGCCAAGCTGCGCGCCGAGCTCCTCGCCGCGCCCGGCGAGTGGT
This sequence comes from Amycolatopsis tolypomycina, assembly GCF_900105945.1. NCBI lineage: Bacteria > Bacillati > Actinomycetota > Actinomycetes > Pseudonocardiales > Pseudonocardiaceae > Amycolatopsis > Amycolatopsis tolypomycina. The sequence goes on from NZ_FNSO01000001.1 coordinate 223,038, forward strand.
ACGTCGTGCACTCCTACGCCGGGTACGAGAACAAGGTGAAGACCAACCTCGAGACCCGGACGCAGACCCTGGACGTCGAGGACTACATCTTCCAGATCGAGGTCCCGACCGAAGAGGTCACCGAGATCAAGAACGGCCAGCGCAAGCAGGTGCAGCGCAAGGTGCTGCCCGGCTACATCCTGGTCCGGATGGACCTGAACGACGCCTCGTGGAGCGCGGTGCGCAACACGCCGGGTGTCACCGGGTTCGTCGGCGCCACCTCGCGGCCGTCGCCGCTGACCGTGGACGAGGTGCTGAAGTTCCTCGCCCCGCAGGTCGAGAAGGAAGCCCCGGCGAAGGCCAGCAAGGGCGAAGCCGCCGTCGCGGCGCCGCTCGGCGGCCCGGCCGTCGAGGTCGACTTCGAGGTCGGCGAGTCGGTCACGGTCATGGACGGCCCGTTCGCGACGCTGCCGGCGACGATCTCCGAGGTCAACGTCGACGGGCAGAAGCTGAAGGTCCTGGTGTCGATCTTCGGCCGGGAGACCCCGGTCGAGCTGTCGTTCAACCAGGTCTCCAAGATCTGACGGCCGGCCTTCCGGTCGCAGTCCCCGCGTCCACGGCAGGTACGCGGGGAACGTAGTACAGGACAGGAAAAGAAATGCCACCCAAGAAGAAGAAGCTTGCGGCGATCATCAAGCTGCAGATCAAGGCGGGTGCGGCCAACCCCGCGCCGCCGGTCGGCCCCGCGCTGGGTCAGCACGGCGTCAACATCATGGAGTTCTGCAAGGCCTACAACGCCGCGACCGAGTCGCAGCGCGGGGACGTCGTCCCGGTCGAGATCTCCGTGTACGAGGACCGGTCGTTCGACTTCAAGCTGAAGACGCCGCCGGCCGCGAAGCTGCTGCTGAAGGCCGCGGGCGTGGAGAAGGGCTCCGGCGAGCCGCACAAGACCAAGGTCGCCAAGGTCACCTGGGACCAGGTCCGCGAGATCGCCAAGACCAAGGAGACCGACCTCAACGCGCACGACATCGACCAGGCCGCGAAGATCATCGCCGGCACTGCTCGGTCGATGGGCATCACGGTCGTCGACGCCTGATTTTCTGAAGTACCCGTGGGAGAGCCAGGGCTGGCTCGCACCACACTGATCCGTTGAATTGAGGAACAGCAGACATGCCCAAGCACAGCAAGGCTTACCGCCAGGCTGCGGAGCAGATCGACAAGACGCGTCTGTACGCGCCGCTCGAGGCTGCGAAGCTGGCGAAGGAGACCTCCAAGACCAAGATGGACGCGACCGTCGAGGTCGCGATGCGTCTCGGTGTGGACCCCCGCAAGGCCGACCAGATGGTCCGCGGCACCGTGAACCTGCCGCACGGCACCGGTAAGACCGCCCGCGTCATCGTCTTCGCCGTCGGCGACAAGGCCGCCGAGGCCGAAGCCGCCGGCGCGGACGCGGTCGGCACCGACGAACTGATCGAGCGCATCCAGGGTGGCTGGCTCGACTTCGACGCCGCGATCGCGACGCCGGACCAGATGGCCAAGGTGGGCCGCATCGCCCGCATCCTCGGCCCGCGTGGCCTGATGCCGAACCCGAAGACCGGCACGGTGACCCCCGCGGTCGCGAAGGCCGTGCAGGACATCAAGGGCGGTAAGATCAACTTCCGCGTCGACAAGCAGGCCAACCTGCACCTGGTGATCGGCAAGGCTTCCTTCGACACCGAGAAGCTGGTCGAGAACTACGCGGCGGCGCTGGACGAGATCCTCCGCGCCAAGCCGTCGTCGGCGAAGGGCCGTTACCTGAAGAAGGTCACCTTCACCACGACGATGGGCCCGGGCATCCCGGTCGACCCGCTGCGGACCCGCAACCTGCTTTCCGAGGAAGCGGCCGTCTGAGAACCTTATTCTGGTTAGGACGGCGCTACGGCACGCAACCCGCCCGCATGAGGCGAACCTCGCGCCGGCCGAGGGCTGAATAAGGTTCTGAGGCTGAGATCACCAGAAAGGGCGCTCCCGCTTGCTGCGGGGGCGCCCTTTCTTCGTGTCTGATGGACATCATGCCGACTTTCGCGTCGTTCGACGGGCTCCGGTTGAACTACACGGTGTGGGAGGGCGACGGCGCCCACCGCCCGGTGCTGCTGCAACACGGCTTCGCCGCGGACACGAACGCGAACTGGATCTCCACCGGCGTCGTCGCGGCGCTGCGGTCGGCGGGCTTCACGGTGATCTCCCTGGACGCCCGCGGCCACGGCCGGTCCGAGAAGCCGCACGACGAGTCCCGCTACGCCGACGACGCGATGGCCCGCGACGTCTCGGCCCTGCTGGACGAGCTGGCCCTCGACGAGGTCTCGATGGTCGGCTACTCGATGGGCGCGATCATCGCCCTGACGGTGACGGCGGCGGACAAGCGCATCCGCTGCCTGGCCACGGGCGGCGTGGGCTCGGGCATCGTCGACTTCGGCGGCGTGGACCTGCGGGTACTGAAGCCGGTCGACATCGCCTCGGCGCTGCTGGCGGAGGACCCCGCGTTGGTACCGCGCTCGGGAGTACCGTTCCGCCTCCTGGCCGACGCGGTGGGCGGCGACCGCCAAGCACTGGCGGCGGTGGCGCTGGCTTCGCGCGAGGGCCACCTGGACCTGTCGTCGATCGGAGTCCCGACGCTGGTGCTGGCAGGCGAGCAGGACCAGCTGGCAGCCGAGCCGGAGAGACTGGCGGCGGCGATCGCGGGCGCCCGGCTGGTCCGCATCCCGGGCGACCACATGACGGCGGTGATGTCACCGGCGTTCGCGGAGGCTCTGGTGTCGTTCCTGTCCGCGCCGCACCCGCGCTAGCGGCTGGTGGGGGTGGGCGGCGGGCAGGGCGTGGGCTCGTTCGTGTGCCCGGTGATGAGCCACTGACTCTTCTCGACCTTCTGCACGGTGAAGGCGCCCAGCGCGGGGCCGCCGCGGATGCCGAACCGGCACGAGCTGATCGTGAAGCTGTCGCCCGGGATGGGCTCCGAGACGTACGACGGCATCGACTCGGCGTAGTCGTTCTTGCTCTTGACCTGCCGGTTCAGCTCGTGGACGGCGACCTGGCAGTCCGCATACCCGAGGTCCTGGGCGAACTTCTGCTGCACGTCTTCGCGCATCCGCCCGCACCCCTGCGGGACGAGGTTCTGCGCGACGGCGTCGTAGACCGACCGGACCGCCTCGTACGGGCTGGTCGAGAGGATGTGGTTCGTGTGGTAGGTCCCGCCACCCTCCTGGGCGATCTGGGCGGAGGTCTTGCCGGAGTCGTTCGGGAAGAAGTGGTTGTACAGCCACGTGCCCGCGACCACGACGAAGATGAAGGCCAGCACCCACGCGATGACCTTCTTCCCCAGCCATGCCAGCCACCGGGGCGCGCGACGCCGCTCGGTCGGGACCAGCTGGTAGCCCGGCGGGATCATCGGGGGCTGGCTGCCCGGATGGGACGGCGGGGCCTGGACGACGCCCGCGTCCGGTGCGGGGGCCGGCTGGTTGCCCTGCTGGGCCTGGGTGAACCGCAGGTAGTCCTGGAACTGCTGGAACTGGCGGAACTGCTCCAGCTGCGCCGGGTCCACCGGCGCCTCGGGCGGAGGACCCGCCGCGGGCGTGGTCGAGCCCGCCGGTTCGATTTCCGCGCCCGGCTTTCCGTCATCGCGCTGCTCCGCCACGTCACCATGATGCCCCCCGAGGCGCCGCACGGAACCCCCAGGCGCCCTAAACGCAGGTCAGACCGGCCCCCGGGAAAACCTTGACAACCGACGGGGTATAGTTGACGACGGTTCTACCGAAGACCGCTGGTTTTCCCCGCCTCAACGGGGAACGAAGGTCCCGCACTCGCCGGGCGGCCCGCGCAGGAGGAACGAGGCCGGGCGCCCGCAAGCGCCCTACAACGCCCCGCGCCTGTCTGCGCGAGGGCGTTTTGTCGTGAACGGGGCTCCTCGAACAGCCAGTGGAAACACTAGCCAAGAGAGGAGGCGACCATGGCGAAGCCCGACAAGGTGGCGGCCGTCGCCGAGATCGCGGAGAGCTTCCGCACCAGCTCGGCCACCGTCGTTACCCAGTACACCGGCCTCTCCGTGTCCCAGCTGTCCCAGCTGCGCCGCGCTCTCGGCACCAGTGCCAAGTACCGGGTCGCGAAGAACACCCTGGTCAAGCGGGCGGCCGAGGACGCCGGCATCCAGGGTCTCGAGGACCTGTTCGTCGGCGCGACCGCCATCGCCTTCGTCGAGGGTGAAGCTGTCGACGCCGCCAAGGCGCTTCGCGACTTCGCGAAGGACAACAACGCGCTTGTGATCAAGGGCGGCTACATGGACGGCAAAGCGCTGTCCGTGGACGAGATCAACCGGATCGCCGATCTCGACAGCCGTGAGGTCCTGCTCGCCAAGGCGGCGGGCGCGTTCAAGGCGAAGCTTTCCCAGGCCGCCGCGCTGTTCCAGGCGCCGGCGTCCCAGGTCGCCCGCCTGGCTGCCGCGCTGGAGGAGAAGCAGCGCAACGCCGCCGGTACCGAAGCAGCCGAAGCACCCGCCGAGAGCTGAACCACCCCCACCCCGAACGTCTCGTTCGTTTTTCTGAGAGGAAGCCATCATGGCGAAGCTGAGCACCGCCGAGCTGATCGACGCCTTCAAGGAGCTGACCCTCCTCGAGCTGTCCGAGTTCGTCAAGGAGTTCGAAGAGGTCTTCGACGTCACCGCCGCTGCCCCGGCCGCCGTCGTCGCCGGCCCCGCCGCCGCCGCTGCCGCCCCGGTCGAGGAGCAGGACGAGTTCGACGTCGTCCTCGAGGGCGCCGGCGACAAGAAGATCCAGGTCATCAAGGTCGTCCGCGAGGTCGTCTCGGGCCTGGGCCTGAAGGAGGCCAAGGAGCTGGTCGAGGCCGCTCCCAAGGCCCTCCTGGAGAAGGTCGACAAGGAGGCCGCCGAGGCCGCCAAGGAGAAGCTCGAGGCCGCGGGCGCCAAGATCACCATCAAGTGATCCCGGGCGCGTCGGCGCCTACGCACCACCTCGTGACGGGGCGGGCATCCACTTCGGATGCCCGCCCCGTTCCGTTTTCCGGATACCGCGCCACCGGCACCCCCTAGGACCGTTGTCCGAATGGCCCCGGGGCCCCCGAATCGTGGGTTCCGGGCTCCGGAGGACTGCGTAGTTGGCCCGAATGGGCTACCGTGCTGCCCATTGGCGATCACGGCGGGATGACGATGGGCCCGGGGCTGGCCAGAAAAGAAAACTGGTGAGTAACCTGTTCGCACTCAGCTCGTTGCACCTGGTTGACGCGGGTTCGTGGGCGCCACAGGCCCACATCCGCCGCCGGCGTGGGTGGCAGGGTGTGGCAGCGGGCGCAATGACGCGGAACAGCTCCTGGAGGTGCGATGGGTGCCGAGGTGGTCATCGAAGGTCTGACGAAGTCCTTCGGTAAGCAGACCATCTGGCGGGACGTCACGTTGACGCTCCCCCCGGGCGAAGTGTCGGCCATGCTCGGCCCGTCAGGGACCGGCAAGTCCGTCTTCCTCAAGTCGATGATCGGGCTGCTGAAGCCCGACCGCGGCCGCTGCGTGATCAACGGTGTCGACATCGTCACCTGCTCCGAGCACAAGCTCTACGAAATCCGGAAGCTCTTCGGCGTCCTCTTCCAGGACGGCGCGCTGTTCGGCTCGATGAACCTCTACGACAACGTCGCCTTCCCGCTGCGCGAGCACACGAAGAAGTCCGAGACGGAAATCCGCCGGATCGTGCTCGAAAAGCTCGACATGACCGGTCTGAACGGCGCCGACAAGAAGCTGCCCGGCGAAATCTCCGGCGGGATGCGCAAGCGCGCCGGCCTGGCCCGCGCCCTGGTGCTCGACCCCGAGATCATCCTGGTCGACGAGCCGGACTCGGGCCTCGACCCGGTCCGCACCACCTACATCTCGCAGCTGTTCCTCGACGTCAACGCGCAGATCGACGCGACCTTCCTGATCGTCACGCACAACATCAACCTGGCCCGCACGGTCCCGGACAACCTGGGCATGCTCTTCCGCAAGGAACTGGTCATGTTCGGCCCGCGCGAGGTGCTGCTGACCAGCGAAGAACCGGTCGTCAAGCAGTTCCTCAACGGCAAGATGCAGGGCCCGATCGGGATGTCCGAGGAGAAGGACTCCGCCCAGATGGCCGCCGAGCAGGCGATGTTCGACGCCGGCCACCACGCTGGCGGGGTCGAGGACATCTCCGGGGTGCCGCCGCAGATGCAGACGACGCCGGGCGTGGCCACCCGGATGGGTGCCGTCCGCCGCAAGGACCGGGTCATGGAGATCATGCACCGGCTGCCGCCGGCCGCGCAGGAAAGCATCATCGAGTCCCTGAGCCCGGAGGAGCAGCGCCACTACGGCGTGCGCCCGCACCGCGGCCAGCCGCAGCAGGTCGGGGCGCGCCCGCAGGGTGACGGCGTTCCGAACCAGCACCACGGGCAGCTGCCCGCCGACCAGGTGGCCCGGATCCCGGGCGGCGGCCAGCCGCCGAGACAACCCGGCACGCACCGGATGCCACCGCCACGAGACAACGGGCCAGGTGGCAGGTGAGCTCTCCCGCAACACAGGCGAAGATCCCCGGGATCGGCATGCTCCGCGAGACCGGGAACCTGTTCGCTCTCGGCCTGGACATCGTCCGCGGCCTGTTCCAGAGGCCTTTTCAGCTGCGGGAGTTCATCCAGCAGTCCTGGTTCATCGCGAGCGTGACCATCCTGCCGACGGCCCTGGTGGCCATCCCGTTCGGCGCGGTCATCTCGCTGCAGTTCGGCTCGCTCGCCCGCCAGCTGGGCGCGCAGTCCTACACCGGCGCGGGCTCCGTGCTCGCCACCGTGCAGCAGGCCAGTCCGCTGGTCACCGCGCTGCTGGTGGCGGGCGCGGGCGGCTCCGCCGTCTGTGCTGACATCGGCGCCCGGACCATCCGCGAAGAGATCGCCGCGATGGAGGTGCTCGGCGTCTCCGCGGTCCAGCGGCTGATCGTCCCGCGCACCCTCGCGATGATGCTGGTCGCGCTCCTGCTCAACGGCATGGTCAGCGTCATCGGCGTGCTCGGCGGCTACTTCTTCAACGTCGTGCTGCAGGGCGGGACGCCGGGCGCGTACCTGGCGAGCTTCTCCGCCCTCGCGCAGCTGCCCGACCTCTGGGTCGGTGAGATCAAGGCGCTGATCTTCGGGTTCATCGCCGCCGTCGTCGCGTCCTACCGGGGCCTCAACCCCTCCGGCGGCCCGAAGGGCGTCGGGGACGCGGTGAACCAGTCGGTGGTCATCACGTTCCTGCTGCTGTTCGTCGTGAACTTCGTGATCACCCTGATCTACCTGCAGATCGTGCCCGGAAAGCTGGACTAGCGCCATGACGTTCCTCCAGGGCGCGAAACGCGTCGTCAACCGTCCTTTGCAGACGCTGGACACCCTCGGTGACCAGATGTCGTTCTACGGCCGCGCGCTGCTGTGGACGCCGCGGACCATCCGCCGCTACACCAAAGAGGTGCTCCGGCTGCTGGCCGAGGTGAGCTTCGGCTCCGGCTCGCTCGCCGTCATCGGCGGCACGGTCGGCGTGATGGTCGGCCTGACCCTGTTCACCGGTGTCCTCGTCGGCCTCCAGGGCTACTCGGCGCTGAACTCGATCGGGACGTCGGCCTTCACCGGCTTCCTGACGGCGTTCTTCAACACCCGCGAGATCGCCCCGCTGGTCGCCGGCCTCGCGCTGTCCGCGACGGTCGGCGCCGGGTTCACCGCGCAGCTGGGCGCGATGCGGATCTCCGAGGAGATCGACGCGCTGGAAGTCATGGGCGTGCCGAGCCTGCCGTACCTGGTCACGACGCGGATCATCGCCGGGTTCGTCGCGGTCATCCCGCTCTACATCATCGGCCTGCTGAGCTCGTACCTCGCGTCACGACTGGTCGTCATCTACATCTACAACCAGTCGGCGGGCACCTACGACCACTACTTCGACCTCTTCTTACCGCCGCAGGACGTGCTCTATTCGTTCATCAAGGTGCTGCTGTTCAGCGTCCTGATCATCCTGTCGCACTGCTACTTCGGGTACCGGGCGACCGGTGGCCCGGCCGGGGTCGGCGTCGCGGTCGGCAAGGCCGTGCGGCTGTCCATCGTCACGGTGTCGATCATGAACTTCTTCATCGGGTTCGCCATCTGGGGAACCGACGTCACGGTAAGGATCGCGGGATGAGGGTGCTCCGGCGCAGGCTGCTCGGCCTGCTGCTCATCGCCGTGATGGTCGGCGGGGTGGCGCTGTCCATCGCGCTCTACGACAAGGCGTTCACGCCGGTCGTCACGGTCAAGCTGGAGGCCGACAAGATCGGCAACCAGCTGATCAAGCAGTCCGACGTCAAGGTGCGCGGGCTGATCGTCGGGTCCGTCCAGGACATCGTCGCCACCGACAGGGGTGCCGAGCTGACGCTGGCGCTGCAGCCGGAGTCCGCGAAGCTCATCCCGGAGAACGTCTCGGCGCGGTTCCTGCCCAAGACGCTCTTCGGCGAGCGGTTCGTCTCGCTGGAGATCCCGAAGGACCCGTCGGCGAAGACGCTCTCCACCGGCGACGTCATCCCGCAGGACCGGACGTCGAACGCGGTCGAGCTGGAGCAGGCGTTCGCCCACCTGATGCCGGTGCTGCAGGCGGTGCAGCCGCAGAAGCTGTCGGCCACGCTCACCGCGATCTCGACGGCGCTGTCCGGCCGCGGTGACCAGCTCGGCGACACGCTCTCGCAGCTGGGCAGCTACATCGGCGAGCTGAACCCGCACGAGCCGGAGCTGCAGCACAACCTCAAGGCGCTGGCGGAGTTCTCCGACCACCTGAAGGACGCGGCCCCGGACCTGGTGCAGAGCCTGGACAACCTGAGCACGACGACCCGGACCGTGGTCGACGAGCGGCAGAACCTGGCCAACCTCTACGGCAGCCTGACCCAGGCCTCGGTGGACCTGCAGACGTTCCTGCAGAACAACAAGGACAACATCATCTCCCTCGTCGACACCGCCCGGCCGACGGCCGAGCTGCTGGCGAAGTACGCGCCGGAGTACCCCTGCGTGATCTCCCAGATGGCGAAGAACGTGCCGCTGATCGACCAGGCGCTGGGCAAGGGCACCAACCAGCCCGGCCTGCACGCCACCATCGAGATCATCGTGCCGCGCGCGCCCTACCAGGCGGGCAAGGAAGAGCCGCGGTTCGACGACAAGCGCGGCCCGCGCTGCTACGACATCAAGGACATCCCGAAGCCGTTCCCGTCCGAGCCGCCGGACGGCGCGTTCAAGGACGGCACGCTGCACCAGCCGGCGCCGAAGAGCGTCGGCGAGGGCCTCAACCCGGCCAAGTTCAAGGCCGACGCGGCCGGCAACGGCGGCAGCGGTGGTGATCTGGCGTACTCGACGGCGGAGCAGGGCTTCCTGGCCGACCTGCTCGGCCCGCAGCTGGGCATGAACGCCGCGGACGTCCCGGGCTGGAGCGCGCTGCTCGTCGGCCCGCTGTACCGGGGTGCGGAGGTGACGGTCAAGTGAGGGGCCTGCTCGCGCCGCTGATCAAGCTCGGCATCTTCGTGGTCGTCACCGTGCTGTTCACGACGATCCTCGGGATCAGCATCGCCAACATCAACACCACCAGCACCAACGCCTACAAGGCGCGCTTCACCGACGCGACGCTGCTGCTGCCCAACGACGACGTCCGCATCGCCGGCGTCCGGGTCGGGCAGGTCAAGGACGTCAAGATCGTCGACAAGCGCCAGGCCGAGGTCGAGTTCGAAGTGGACGCCGGCCGGACGCTGCCCGCCGGGGTGACCGCGCAGATCAAGTTCCGCAACCTGGTCGGCCAGCGGTACGTCTCCCTCGGCGAGGGCGAGAACTCCGGCGGCAAGGCGCTGCAGCCCGGCGGCACCATCCCGCTGGAGCGGACCACGCCCGCGCTCGACCTGACCGAGCTGTTCAACGGCTTCAAGCCGCTGTTCACCGCACTCAACCCGGACGACGTCAACAAGCTGTCCTACGAGGTCATCCAGGTCCTGCAGGGCGAGGGCGGCACCGTGGAGAGCCTGCTGTCGCACACGGCGTCGCTGGCCACCACGATCGCCGACAAGGACCAGGTGATCGGCGAGGTCATCGACAACCTCAACTCGGTGCTCGACACGGTCAACGCGCACACCCCGCAGCTCAACGACCTGATCGTGAAGCTGCAGCAGCTGGTGTCCGGGCTGGCCGCCGACCGCAAGCCGATCGGCGACGCGATCGAGAGCCTCGGCAACCTCGCCGAGACGACGTCCGGACTGCTCGGCGAGGTCCGCGAGCCGCTGAAGAACGACATCAGCGCGCTGGGCAACCTGACCCAGCAGCTGAACAAGAACGAGCCGGAGCTGGAGCACTTCATCCAGTTCCTGCCGACCAAGGTGAGCACGCTGACCCGCACCGCGGACTACGGCTCCTGGTTCAACTTCTACGCCTGTGAGTTCTCCGGGAGCGTGAGCTTGCCGCCACTGATCAACGACGTCGCCCTGCCCCTGCTGCCGGCGAACCGGGCGAGGTGCCAGGGATGAAGTCGTTCCAGAAGCGCAACCCCGTGCCGATCGCGCTGGTCGGGATCGTCGTGCTGGCGCTCGGCTTCATCGCCGCGCTCAACTCCGACGACCTGCCGGTGATCGGCGGCGGCACCACCTACACCGCCGAGTTCAGCGAGGCCTCCGGGCTGCAGAAGGACAACGACGTCCGGATCGCCGGCGTCAAGGTCGGCAAGATCAGCGACATCGAGCTCGACGGCGCGTCGGTGAAGGTGTCGTTCAAGGTCAAGGACGCCTGGCTGGGCGACCGGACCAGCGCCGCGATCAAGATCAAGACGCTGCTCGGGCAGAAGTACCTGTCGCTCGACCCGCAGGGCGAGAACGCGCTGAACCCCGGCACCGGCATCCCGCGTGACCGCACGATGGCGCCCTACGACGTGCTCGACGCCTTCCGCGGGCTGTCCCAGACGGTCGACAACATCGACACCAAGCAGCTGGCGCAGAGCTTCGACACGATCTCGCAGACCTTCGCCAACACCCCGGAGGACGTCCGGGGCGCGCTGACCGGGCTGTCGAAGCTGTCGGACACGATCGCCTCGCGCGACCAGCAGCTGTCGAACCTGCTCGCCAACACCCGCGAGGTGTCGCAGACGCTGGTCGACCGCGACGCCGAAGTGCAGAAGCTCCTCGACGACGGCAACGACCTGCTCGCCGAGCTCGCCAAGCGCGAGGACGCGATCACCGCGCTGCTGAACGGCTCCCGCGAGCTGGCCACCCAGCTGCAGGGCCTGATCGACGACAACGGAAAGCAGCTCGACCCGGTGCTGACCCAGCTCGACCAGCTGACGTCGATGCTGCAGCGCAACCAGGACTCGCTGGCCGAGGGGCTCAAGAAGTTCGCGCCCTTCATCCGCGTCTTCACCAACACCATCGGCAACGGCCGCTGGTTCGACAACTACATCTGCGGCCTGCTGCTGCCGTCGATGGGCCCGATCAACGAAGAGGGGTGCTACACGAAATGAGTGACACCCGCTTCGGGCAGGCCCTGACCCGGGGCTTCACCATCGCGATCGTCCTGGCGCTCGTCGTCGCCGGCGGGATCTGGTGGACCCTCAAGGACGCCGGCCGCAACCACCTGACCGCGTACTTCGCCGGCGCCGTCGGCCTGTACGAGGGCAACAGCGTGCGGATGCTCGGCGTCGACATGGGCACGGTCACCAAGATCACGCCGATGGGCAACCAGGTGAAGGTCGACTTCGAGTACGACCGCTCGGTCGCCGTCCCGGCCGACGCCAAGGCGCTCATCGTGGCGCCGTCGCTGGTGTCCGACCGGTACGTCCAGCTCGCCCCGGCGTACACCGGCGGCCCGCGGATCTCCGACGGCGCGGTCATCGGCCTCGACCGCACCGAGGTGCCCCTCGAGGTCGACCAGCTGGCGGCCAGCCTGGCCCGGGTCAGCGAGACCCTCGGCCCGAACGGCGTCAACAAGGAAGGGTCGCTGTCGAACCTGCTGAACACCGCGGCGGCCAACGTCGACGGCAACGGCCAGGCCCTGCACGACACGATCACCAAGCTCGGCCAGGCGGCAGGCACGCTGTCGGGCAACAAGGACGACCTGTTCGCCACCGTCGAAAACCTCGGCAAGTTCTCGCAGACGCTGGCCGACTCCGACAAGCAGGTGCGCACCTTCGAGAGCAGGCTCGCCGACGTCAGCGGCTACCTGGCGTCCGAAAAGGACAACCTGGCCGCGACCGTGCAGCAGCTCGGCACGACGCTCACCGCGGTGCAGGCGTTCATCGACCAGAACCACGACCGGCTGAAGTCCAATGTGGACAAGCTGGCCGGCATCACCAAGGTGCTCGTCGACCAGCGCAGCTCGCTCGCCGAGATCCTCGACGTCGCCCCGGTCGGCCTGAGCAACCTGGTCAACACCTACAACGGCTCGTCCGGCACGCTCGACGCCCGGCCGAACCTCAACGAGCTGACCCAGCCGCCGCTGGTGATGATCTGCCGTCTCCTCAAGCAGGTCGGCACCAACAGCATCCCCGACGTGCTCGGCGACGCCTGCCAGAGCATCGCCGGCGTGGTCGACAAGGTGATCCCGCTGCCGTCCGTGGCACAGACCGTGCAGGCCCTGCAGTCCGGCCAGCTGCCGCCGCTGCCCCTGCCCGTCGCCGGGCAGCTCTACGGAGGTGGCCAGTGAAGAAGCTCCTGACGGTCGGAGCGCTCGCGACAGTGTCCGCGCTGACGCTCTCCGGCTGTGCCTTCAAGGGCATCTACGACCTGCCGCTGCCCGGCGGCGCCGACCTCGGCGACCACCCGTACACGGTGAACGTCGAGTTCCGGGACGTGCTCGACCTGACCCCGCAGGCCGGGGTGAAGGTCGACGAGGTGCCGGTCGGCCGGGTCGAGAACGTCGGGCTCACCAAGGACGGCTGGCACGCGCTGGTCACGCTGAAGGTCAACGGCGACATCAAGCTGCCGGCCAACGCGATCGCCAACGTCAAGCAGTCCAGCCTCCTCGGCGAGAAGTACGTCGAGCTGGCTTCGCCCGGCGACGACCAGGCCCACGGCAAGCTCGCCGACAACGCGACCATCCCGCTGGCCCGCACGAACCGCAGCGTCGAGGTCGAAGAGCTGCTCGGCGCGCTGTCCCTGCTGCTCAACGGCGGGGGCATCGACCAGCTCAACACCATCACCAAGGAGCTCAACAAGGCCGCGTCCGGCCGCGAGCCGGACATCAAGGCCCTGCTGGACAACGCCAACCAGCTGGTGACGAACCTCGACAACCAGTCGAAGAACATCACCCGGGCCATCGACGGGCTGAACCGGCTCTCCTCGACCCTCAACGACCAGAAGGACAAGCTGGTCGGCGCGGTCGACAACCTCGGGCCCGGCCTCGGCGTGCTGGAGCAGCAGCGCGGCCAGCTGGTCACCATGCTCCAGGCGCTCGACAACCTCTCCGGCGTCGCCACCGACACGGTGAACAAGTCGCAGAAGGACCTCGTCGCCGACCTCAAGGCGCTGACGCCGACGCTGCAGAAGCTCGGCGAGGCAGGCAACGACCTGCCGAAGGCCCTGGAGATCCTGCTGACGTTCCCGTTCAGCGACCAGGCCGTCAACGGCGTCAAGGGCGACTACTTCAACCTGTTCGCGAAGGTGGACCTGAACCTGAAGACCATCGTCGACAACCTGGGCAACAGCAGGCAGAACGCCCTCGCCGGGCAGCTGCCGCTGGCCGGCCTGACCGGCGGGGTCCAGGGCACGCCGGCCAACCAGCCGCCGCCGCTGCCGATCCCCGGCACGCAGTCCACGCAGTCGAAGCCGGGCCTGGGCAACCTCTTCGGGCTCCTGGGAGGTGCGGGCTGATGCTGATCCGCCGGACGAAGATCCAGCTGATCGCCTTCGTGGTGATCTCGGTCGTCGCGATCGTCTACGCGCTGGTCCGGTTCGCCGGGCTCGGCACGGTGTTCGGGAACAGCGGCTACACGGTGAAGCTGCAGCTCAACGAGTCGGGCGGCATCTTCACCAACGCCGAAGTCACCTACCGCGGCTACAACATCGGGCGGGTCGGCGAGCTGCGGCTCACCCAGACCGGGCTCGAGGCCGACCTGAACATCGACCCGTCGGCGCCGCGGGTGCCCGCGGACCTCGACGCCGTCGTCGCCAACCGCTCGGCGGTCGGCGAGCAGTACGTCGACCTGCGGCCCAAGGCCGACCAGGGCCCGTACCTGGCGGCCGGCTCGGTGATCCCGGCGAACAAGACGACCACCCCGGTCAGCACCGACCGGCTGATCGGCGACCTCGACTCGCTCGCCGCGTCGGTCCCGGTCGACTCGCTGCGCACGGTCGTCGACGAGTCCTACGACGCCTTCCGCGGCACCGGCGGCGACCTGCAGAAGCTCCTCGATACCGCGCGCAGCTTCACCACGACGGCGCAGCAGTACCTGCCGCAGACGATCCAGCTGCTCGACGCCGGCGGCCAGGTGCTCGACACGCAGAACGCCGAGGCGGCGAACTTCGCCTCGTTCAGCAAGAGCCTCAACGAGCTCACCGGCACGTTGAAGAACTCCGACGGCGACCTGCGCAAGCTCATCGGCATCACCCCGCAGGTGGCGACGCAGATCAGCCAGGTGCTGCAGGAGTCCGGCCCCGGCCTCGGCGCGCTGACGGCGAACCTGCTCACCACGGCCAACCTGACCGTGACCCGCCTCGACGGGATCGAGCAGGGGCTCGTGACGTACCCGGCGCTGGCCGGGGCGGCGAGCAGCGTGGCGCCCGGCGACGGCACCGCGCACCTCGGCCTGGTGCTCAACCTGTTCAACCCGCCGTCCTGCACGAAGGGGTACCTGCCGTACTCGCAGTACCGCACCGGCAACGACCTCTCGGCGAAGCCGGCGAAGGAAGACGCGTACTGTGCCGAACCGAAGGGCAGCCCGATCAACGTCCGCGGGGCGCAGAACGCGCCGTACGGCGGGGTGCCGGTCGCGCCGTCGGACAGCGACGTCGCGGCCAACGCGAACCGGCCGGCCGAAGAGCTGGCCGAGGAGCGGGACACCCGGGGCGTTCCGGGCATCGTCGGCAGCCCCGGCGTCAGCCTGAACAGCCTGGGCTCGCTGCTCGGCCTGTCCTGACGTGGATTTGATGACCGTTACCTACTCTGGAGTGTCATGAGCACGGACGAGGCGGCTCCCTCGGCAGCGGAGGCTGCCGAGTCGCCGGCGAAGGACCCTTCGCGAACCCTGGTGCTCGGCGCCGGGGCGCTGGCGCTGGCCGCCCTGATCGCCGCGGCGTTCTTCGGCATCCAGTGGTGGGCGGCCGCGGCCGACGACAACGCCGACCTGGCGGCGTCGCGCGAGGCCGTCGTCAAGGCGGGCACCAACGCGCTGAAGGCCTACACCGAGGTCGACTACACCGACCTCGACGGCTTCTTCGCCCGGCAGAAGGCCGTGTCGGACGACAAGATGAGCCAGCAGATCGACCAGTCGGCGCCGACGTTCCGCAAGGCGCTCTCCGACGCCAAGACGAAGGTCACCACCGACGTCCAGGACATCGCCGTCGAGGAGCTGGACGACCACGAAGGCAAGGCCAGCTTCCTCGCCGCCATCGCCACCACCGTCACCCAGGGCGACAAGAGCAGCGCGAAGCCGCTGCGCCTCGAAGTGTCGATGACCCGGGTGGGCGATGACTGGAAGCTGTCGGGCATCGACAGCGTCCCGCTCGTCGCGGCCGGCCAGTAGCGTCACCTCAAAGGAGCTTGTAGTGCCTCCCTCCCGCCGCCAGCCGCCGCGCAGCACCCCGACGCCGTCGCGGCGTCCCCGCGTGGCCGGGCTGCGCAAGCCCTCGACGGACGAGACGGCCGCCGAGCGGACCGCCAAGCCGCGTCCTCGTCCGGCGCCCCGCCCGGTCGACACGGCACCGGCCGAGGACACGCAGGTGTTCGCGGCGGTCGAGCCCGCTGTCGAGGAAGAGCCGCAGGTCGACGCGCTCACGGGCGAGCCGTCGGCGGCGGAAGAAGCCGCTCCGCGGCCGACGCCACGGCGGAAGCAGCGGGACACCGGGGTCGCGAAGCCGACCGAGGAAGCCGAGGTCGCGGTCGCCGAGGCGGACGAGCCGGTGAAGGCCGGGCGGTCGCCGCGGGAGCGCTCGTACCTGGTGGCGGGTGCACTGGTGCTCGTCGCGCTGGCGCTGGGCTCGCTGGCGTTCTGGTTCAAGTACGAGGAAACCAAGATCTCCTCGGCGACGAGCAACACGGCGCTGCTGGACGTCGCGAAGACCGCGCAGGTCAAGGACGCGGTGTCGAAGGCGGCCGAGGCGCTGTTCTCCTACGACTTCAACAACATCAAGAAGACCGAGGACGCGGCGAACGACCTGCTCGCCAACGACGACGTCAAGGCCAAGTACAACTCGCTGATGGGCGAGGTGAAGCGGCTGGCGCCGGCGCAGAAGATGATCGTGACGTGCAAGGTCACCCGCGCGGCGGTCATCATGCTCAACGGAGACCTGGCGAAGGTGATGGTCTTCGTCGACCAGACCTCGACCCGCACGGACACGAAGAAGACGACGGCGGGCACGGCCCAGCTCCACCTGAACGCCCAGCTGCAGGGCGACAAGTGGAAGATCACCGACATGGACACCTACAACGCGCCGAAGGTCCCGGCGGCGTCGCAGGCCCCCTCGTCGGCACCGGCTTCCCCCTCGCCGTCCAAGTAAGGCGGAGCGGCACTTTCACGTGAAAGTGCCGCTTCTGGAACGCCCGCGTCGAGCAGTGTGCACACCGCGCACCGGACCGGCTGGGGCGCCGCGACTTCGGCGCCACAGAGGCCTTGCCCGTTCGCGGCGACGGCGTGGATTCGATCCGGGCGCAGGCGGCCGGGCCGCCAGGTCGCTGTCATGGCCCGAAGTTACGGCCGAACTCGGCGCAGCAGAACTGCACGATCAGGGCGTTGGTGTCACATTGCCGGGACAACGACGCTGAGGCCATGTCCCCCGACCGACCCGGCCTGCGGCGGCGAGGTCGCGCCGTCGCAGGCGCTGACTTACGACATCAGTGATGAGTGGGCGCGCGGAGCGGAGCGGGTACGTCTCACCGCCACGACGTTCGAGCTGGCGACCTACGGTTCGACCCGCTGCGTCAACGTCGAACGCCCCGAAGGTGTCCTGGGTATCGGCCTGGTAACCGGTACCTCGGACGTCAATACCACGTTGACGACGATCCTGCGCCAAGGCCTCGTCGACCGCCTGTATGACCCCCCGTTCGACGGGCTTCGGCGGAGTCCCGCGCGACATCCGCACCGGCGAAGCCACTGGTCGCGGCGCACGGATCTTCGTCGCCGAAGACGCCTGCGTCGCCACCGACCCGATGGCCCCGCTGGTGGAGATGGACCTGCAGGGATATCCGGTCCACGAGCCGGACGGAGTGGCGGTGGTGTTCCTGGCCGGCATCCTGCCAGCCGAGGTCAGGGACCGGATCCTGGCCTCCGTCCGGGTGACTCGCTGAACCGGGTGGAACGGCTGACTCCCTTCCCGTCGTCTGATAGCTTGATCTGCTGACGGAGTGTGTGCGGGCACTCACAGGGGGCTTCGGGGAGGAAGTTCTGCATGCCTGATTTCGCGCGAAGTGTGACGGGGGCGGCCGGGTACCGGGTGCCGGTGGACGATCCGTCGGTCAAGGGCGTCCACGCCACGGAGATGCAGATCCTTCAGCAACGCCTGGACCAGGCCGCTGCCGGCGGTGGCTCGGGTGGGTTCAAGCTGGATGTGGAACAGATGCAGGCGCTGCTGCCCCAGTGGCAAGACCTGCGGGACACCCTCGACGAACTCCGAGCACGCGGTAACGAGCTTCGGGCGGTACTGCCACCGGCCGGGGACCAGGCAAGCACGGAAAACAACACTGCTGCGAAGGCGCATGGGGACCTGTATCAGCGCAGCGTTGAGCAGCAGTGGAATTATGCGGTCGGCTATGTTAAATCGCTTGAGAAGATGATCGAGAAGTATCAGCACGCCGATGATTCGGCGGGCGACTCGTTCAACGTCATGGGGACTGAACTGTGAAGTATTGCAAGCTTGCAATGATGCTTTCGGTGGTTGTGCTCGTCACCGGCTGCTCCCGTGATGTCGCTGGTCGCCCCTCCCCCTCTGCAAGTGTGCCCAGTTCGGCTTCTGGCGCCGACGAGAGTCCGAATGTGCCAAAGGTTGCACAACCTCTCGACCCCGCTCGTTACCGGGAGCAGCCGTGTGCGGCGCTCACCGCCGACCAAGTCTCCCAGTTGGGCATCACGACACAGCCGAAGCCTGACCTGGAAAGTAAGTTCGGGCCAAGTTGTGAGTGGAACGCCTTTGATGAGATCGGGATCACGATCCACGCCACCTTGTTGACGATTGGCAGCAGTCTCGCCAACGTCTACAAGCAGCACGATCAGGGTCAGTGGCCGTTCTTTGAACCTGTCGAGGATATTTCGGGTTATCCTGGTGTGCTGTTGGATTCTCTGGACGCGCAGCCCAAGGGCAAGTGTCAACTCGTTGTCGGCCTGCGCGATGACCTCGCCTACAGTGTTCAAGTATCGGTCGACCCCGATTCGAAGGACTACGCGAATCCCTGTCCGGTTGTCCGGAAGGCAACCGAGATGGCGGTGTCCACCATGAAGGCGGGTACCTGATGACCGCGTACACCGCCCAGCAGATCGTCGACTTCCTCAAGGCTGGCGATGGACCCGAAAGCCTCTTCGCCTCCAGTGAACTGGCCCAGCAGATGGCCGCCAAGCACGTCGAGGCGCGGGACATGATGACCCGTCTCCAGGCCGCCATGAGCGAAGCCTGGTCCGGCAACGCCGCGGGCCAGGCGCAGGCCGGCGCCGGTCCGCTGCTGGCCGCCTCGGAGGTCAGTGCCGTTCACCTCGCCGCGGCGCAAAGCTCCCTGATGACCCAGGGGGCCGACTACGGCGACCTGCGGAACAAGGTCGGTGATGGGCCGGACCGCGGCCCCAGGACGACTTTCTCAGCCGCCACCTGCCGATGCTCACCCACAAGGACGAAGAGATCGCCGGGTGGAACGCCAAGGCTCAGGAGGTTGTCCGGCACTACGGCACCTACAACGGCCAAAGCGGCGACAACACCGCCGGCCTGCCCCGTGACTACGGCGACCTCACGCTGCCGTCGGGTGGTGCCGACATCGAACACGCCGAGAAGGCGCCGGCCGTCATTCCGCCCGGCGGGCACGACGACCACCGGACCGGCACCGACCGCACCACGCAGGTCGAGCACCGCGGGACCGATGTCGGCGGCCAGGACACCTCCGGGCAGCAGCGTCCGGGCAACGGCACCGTTCCCGGCCACGACACGCGAACTGTGCCCGGCCAGGACACACCGGGGCAGCAGCGCCCGGCCACCGGACCCGGCCAGGACGACGCGACTCGGACGACCGGGCTCACGCCGATCTCGCCCGTCAACGCCGGTGAGAGCACAAGCCCGCCCGGCCCCGGCTTCGGGCGGGACGGCGGATCGGGGGACGTCACCGGCCGCCTCGGGCCGGGGGTGCCGGTGGTCGGCGGGCCGGGGGTGACGGGCCGGATCGGGACACCCGGAACCGGCGGCGAACCCGGTAGCGGGCGTCGCGGAACCGGCGGCGAGCCCGGTGGCGGGCGAGGCGGAACCGGTAGCGGAAGCCGGCCCGGTGGCGGGCGTGGCGGATCGGGCAGCGAGCCCGGCGGCCGGAGTGGTGCCGGGCGGTTCGGTGAACCCGGGGCGGCGCGGCCAGGCCTCGCCGGTGCCGCCGGGAAACCTGGCGCCGGCGCCATGGGCGCCCCCGTGGGGCGTGGCAGCGAGAAGGAAGAGGACAAGGAGCACAAGCGGCTCGACATCCTCCAGGAACCCGACCCCGACGAGCTGTTCGGCGGCTTCCCGGACGGAATGAAGCCGGTTCCGCCGACCATCGGCCTCTGATGGTCGTCCGGCACGAAACCGTCTTGACCGCGGCGAGCGTGCACTGGGCGGCGGACCGGCTGGGGCTCACGCTCCCGCCCGTGCTCGCTCCCGAGCCCGTGTGGCGCAGTCCCGACGCGGAGTCCGCACGGGCCGCGGCCGCGCGCGAAGAGCTGGCGGCGGAAGGCTTCCTCGACCAAGACGAGCCCGGCGAGAATCTCGAAGACAGCTTGTGGCTCCTCTGCCGTGCTCCGGAGGCGGTGTCTGCCTACGTACAGACCGAAGGACTGACCTACCGGCTGCACACCGCCGCCGGGCGGCGGTCGGGGGCGTTCGCGTGTTACCTGCCCGGGGAAGGCCGGATCCTGGTGCGGCCCGCCCGCCTGGAGGCGCTGGCCAGGATGGTCGTGCGCGAGCTGCCCGAGCATCCGCCCGCCCGGTCCGTCTCGTACTCGGTGCCGGTCGCGGACCTGGACGGCGAAGAACCTCGCGGTCAGGCTGCGCGCGTCGCAGCGATTTTCGCGCAGCCCCGGTACGCCGGTGGGCAGGTCTTCGCCGGCGTCCGGGACGATCGTGGTCAACGCCGGAGCGAACCGGTCACGTTCGTCGACACCGATCAGGGGCGCTGGCTGAGCCACCGCTGCTCGGACGGCAGGTTCGTGGTCACCGTCGGCGGCTCGGACGGTGCCCTGCTCGCCAAGCTGGACGAGCTGCGGCGCCGGCTGGACTGAAGGCTCAGTTCCGGCGAAGCGTGAACCGGGCCTTGCGCGCCTGCTTGGCGACCTTGTTGTCCGGGTGCTCCTGGGCGATCACGTCCAGGAGGCGGAGCCGGTCCGGGTGGTCCGCCGCGGCGATCACCCCGACCACGGCGAGCGGGTCGTCCAACGCCTCCAGTTCGGCGAACAGCACGCCGAAGTCGTCCATGGCCGCGAGGTGATCGGTCATGCCGAGGGACATCTCGTCGGCGGTCAGCGTTCCGGCCGCGATCTCGCCGCGTTCGACCAGCCAAGCCGCCGTGACCGCGCCGGCGATACCGCCTTCTTCGCGGACGGTCCGGGCGGCGGCGACGCCGACGGCACCGGTCGCCTCCAGCGCGAGCAGTGCCAGCAGCCGCTGCGCCGGGCTTTCCGCCTCCCGGAGGAACCCGGCGGCTTCCGTGGCGGCGTCCGCCGGGGACCGGTGGGCGAGCCAGGCGGCCAGTTCGGCCTCGGCGACCTCCGGGGATGCCTCGGTGAGGTGATCGGCAAGGGTCTCGAACGGAGCCGCCGCCAGCTCGCCGATGACCGGTGCGTCGACGCCCTCGGCACGGAGCATGCGGTTCAACGCCCAGAAGGCGAGCGGGGTCAAGCGGACGAGGGTCGGGTCGGGTCCGGGACGGCCGACGGCTTCGGCGATCTTGGCCAGGTCCTCCTCGCCGGCTTCACTTCGCTCGATCGCGCCGAAGCGGTCCAGCACCGCCAAGGTCACCCGGAGGCCGTGGTGCCACTGCGAGCCGCCGTGAACATCGAGCCCCGTCAACAGCGACGGCATCTCGTCGGCCAGTCCGTACAGCAGTTCCAGGGGCATGGGCGTGCCGCCCGCGGAGTACAGCGTCATCTGCAGCCCGCTGAGGAAGTCCGGGAACAGCATGCCGAACTCGAACGGCACCTCGTCGTCTTCGACGGCGATGCCGTAGCCGGCCTCACCGAGTGCTTCGAACGCCCGCGCCCACAGCTCCAATGGCTGCTTGAGCAGCTTCGCGTTCTTCTTCATCGGCACGTGCGTGTCCTTCAGAACCCGGACGAGCCCGCACGCTTCGGCCCAGCGAGGCAGCAAGGTGCGGCCGGGCTTCGAGGTACCGTCCAGTTCCGCGACGTACCGCCGCAGATCGGCCAGGCCGGGGCTGCGTTCGGCGGCGGCCAGCGCTTCGGCCGCGGAGGGCAGCTGCACGGGCGGCAGGGCGGGGAGGTCGGGTTCGAGTTCACATGCCTCGCACATGGCAGCCAGTGTGGCAGCCCGAACTACCCACGTTGGTAATGGTTCCCACCGGGCGGTGTGGGCGAGTCTCGGTACGTGAAGACATCGCGGCCGCTCGAGGTGGCTCTGATCGGTGCGGGGCTCATCGCCCGGCTGCACCTGGAAGCGTGGCTCGGCGCCGGCGCCGCCGTGCGGGCTTACTCCGCCGACGGCCGGAGCGCCGAGCTGGCGCGGGAGTTCGGGGTGAAGTCCGCCGGCTCCTTGGCCGAGGCGCTCGACGGGGCTGACGCCGTCGACATCTGCACGCCGACCGCGAGCCACCACGAGATCGCGATGACCGCCATCGCCGCCGGCGTCGGTGTCGTGTGCGAAAAGCCCCTGGCGGCCAGTGCCGAGGAGGCCGAAGAGATCGTCGCCGCCGCGGAAAAGGCGGGCGTGCGGCTCTACGCCGCCCACGACGTGCGGTTCGCCGCGCCCTACGCGCGGCTGCACGAACTCGTCGCGAGCGGGCGGCTGGGGGAGGGCGCGATCGGCCGGTTCTCCTTCTCCGCCTACCACCCGCGGCCGTGGACCGGGCACGCCTCCGCGCGCTCGGGCGGCATCCTCACCGACCAGCTGCTGCACGGCGCCGACCTCGCCCACTGGGTCTTCGGGGACGTCGTCCGCGTGCACGCCTGCTACCAGGGCGAGATCGCCACCCCGGCACCCGAAGGGGCCGTCGCCACCGGGACCGCGGTGCTGACCCACGCCAGCGGCGCCGTCAGCCAGGTCGTGAGCCGGTGGACGGCCACGCCCCGGCCGCCGGTGCGGGTCGCCTTCCACGTCTCGGGCACCGGGGGCACGGTCGGCTACGACTCCGAGTGGCCCCAGGAGGTCCGGGTGGTCGACGGCGACGCCGGGAACTTCGCGTACGGCGGGCCGTCGGTGTTCGACACCGAGATGCGGGAGTTCGCCGCGGCCTTCGCCGGTGGGCCCGAGCCGCGCATCGGGGCGCGCGACGCGCTGGCCGCCGTGCGGATCATCCACGCCGCCGCCGAGTCCGCGTGGACCGGGCGGGCCGTCGAACTGCCGGTGCGAGGTGCCGCGTGAAGGTCGCCGTTCTGTCGTCAACGCCCGAGCGGTACGCCGCGGCGCTGCGCGGCCTGCCGGACGTCGAAGCCGTGGTCACGGCGAGCTGGGACGCGTTCGAGCCGGTCCTGCGGGCCGCCGACGCCGGCGCGCGCGTGCTGTGCGACCACCCCTCCGCGGACCGGGAACCCGAACTGAAAGCCATCGTGGACGCCGGGGGCGACGGGCTCACCTTCGCGTCCCCGGCCTGCCACGGCGAGGCGTTCGCGGTGGTGCGCAAGGGCATCGCCGACGGCGGCATCGGCGAGCTGACGACAATCCTCGGCTCGGTGACGACGAGCGCGGACGGCGTGCTGGCGGCCGCCGCGCCGTCGCTGCTCGACCTGGCGGACGCGGTGCTCGGCGGCGAACCGGCCCGGCAGGTGTACGCACAGGCCAACACCGTCCTCAGTGGACGGACCGGGGAAAGCGCGGCGGTGCTCACCGTCCGGTACGGCAGCGGGAAAGCAGCCTCGTTCGACTGCCGCCGCAGCCCGTCGGGAACGGGCCTGCCCGCCGTCACCTTCGTCGGGGACAAGGCGAGCGTGCAGTACGACGCCGGTCCACGGCTGCTCGACGGCGACCGGCCGGAGCTGGGTGGCGAAGACCTGGACGCGTTGCTGCTCAACGACTTCCTCGGCGGCAACGGGGCCGGACCGGATGGCCGGGCCGCGCTGCGCACGTTCCGGATCGTCCAAGCGGCCTACGCATCCGCGCGCACCGGGCAGCCCGTCGACCTGTAAGCGGCTTCGCCACCAAGGGGCTTTCTCCTGTGTCACAGGGGAAAGTCCCTTTTGTTGTGTCCGTGCGGGGAGGCGCGAGGGCTCTACCAGAGTGAGGGATGTCGCCTTGCGGTGGCTCGCCTAGCCTGAATCGAGAATGAAAAAACCGCTCTGTGCTGGGAGATTCCCGAAATAGGTGGAGGCCGCGATGAGTGTTACGCAGGTGAAAATCGCGTTGAGTGGCGGGCCGGCCGAACTGGCGTTGGCAAACCGCAGCGTCGACGCCGGTGCGCTGGAGAACACGCTCAAGATCCGCCACGGGGCCGGTTACGAACACTTCGTGCACGGC
Source organism: Amycolatopsis tolypomycina (assembly GCF_900105945.1). NCBI lineage: Bacteria > Bacillati > Actinomycetota > Actinomycetes > Pseudonocardiales > Pseudonocardiaceae > Amycolatopsis > Amycolatopsis tolypomycina. Next base: position 247,061 of record NZ_FNSO01000001.1, read on the forward strand.
GGGGAGTTCCAGGCCGTCGACGGCTGTGACATCGCCGTCTTCCGGTGGTCGCACCGCACGAAGATCGCCGAATAGAGAATCTTCCCCTGGAAAGGTTTCCATGACCGACGCAATCTCCTTCGAGGTGCCGTGGGATCGGACCGACAAGTTCGATCCGCCCGCGATATTCGACGAGCTGCGCGAAGAACGGCCGCTCGCGAAGATGGTTTACCCGGACGGGCACGTCGGCTGGATCGTTTCCGGCTACGACCTGGTCCGCGAGGTCCTCAGCGACCCGCGGTTCAGCCACAGCTGCGAAATCGGCCACTTCCCGGTCACCCACCAGGGCCAGGTCATCCCGACCCACCCGCTGATCCCCGGCATGTTCATCCACATGGACCCGCCCGGGCACACCCGCTACCGCAAGCTGCTGACCGGCGAGTTCACCGTCCGCCGCACGAGCAGGCTGATCCCGCGCGTCGAGGCGGTGGCCGCCGAGCAGATCGAGGTCATGCGGGCCAAGGGCGCGCCGGCCGACATCGTCATGGACTTCGCCAAGCCCCTGGTCCTGCGGATGCTGGGCGAGCTCGTCGGCCTGCCCTACGAAGAACGCGACCGGTACGTGCCCGCGGTGACCCTGCTGCACGACGCGGAGGCCGACCCGGCCGAGGCCGCGGCCGCCTACGAATCGGCCGGGAAGTTCTTCGACGAGGTCATCGAGCGGCGGCGCAAGCAGCCCGCCGACGACCTGATCAGCTCGCTCGTCACCGAGGACCTGACCCAGGAGGAGCTGCGCAACATCGTCACCCTGCTGCTGTTCGCGGGGTACGAGACCACCGAAGGCGCGCTCGCCACCGGCGTCTTCGCGCTGCTGCACCACACCGACCAGCTGGCGAAGCTGCGGGCGGAGCCGGGGAAGCTCGACGCCGCGATCGAGGAGCTGCTGCGCTACCTGACCGTCAACCAGTACCACACCTACCGCACCGCGCTGGAAGACCTCAAGCTCGAGGGCGAGCTGATCAAGCAGGGCGACACGGTGACGGTGTCGCTGCCCGCGGCCAACCGCGACCCGGCCAAGTTCGGCTGTCCGGCGAAGCTGGACATCGACCGCGACACCGCCGGCCACGTCGCGTTCGGCTTCGGCATCCACCAGTGCCTGGGCCAGAACCTGGCGCGCATCGAGCTGCGGGCCGGCTTCACCGCGCTCCTGCGGGCGTTCCCCGACCTCCGCCTGGCCGTCCCGGCCGACGAGGTGCCGCTGCGGCTGAAGGGTTCCGTCTTCTCGGTGAAGAAGCTCCCCGTCTCCTGGTGAGCGGTCTTCCCCCCCGTACACCCGAAAGGATCTGCGGCACAGTGCGCACCGATCTCATCAAGCCACTTCACGTCGCACTCCTGGAGAACGCGACCCGCTTCGCCGGCAAAACCGCCTTCGCCGACGACCACCGGGCCGTCACCTACGGCGACCTCGAGGCGCGGACGCGCCGGCTGGCCGGGCACCTGGCCGGCCTCGGCGTCCGGCACGGGGACCGGGTGGCGATCTGCCTCGGCAACCGCGTGTCCACTGTGGAGAGTTACTACGCGGTCCTGCGGGCCGGCGCCGTCGCCGTGCCGCTCAACCCCGGGTCCGCGACGGCCGAGCTGGCGTACCCGCTGACCGACAGCGGTGCCACCGCGGTCATCACCGACGCCACGCAGGCGGCCCGGCTGCGGCTCGCGCCGGGGGTCCGGCTGCTGGTGACCGGCGACGACGTCCCGGCGGGCGCGCACTCCTACGACGAGCTCGCCGTCACCGAACCGGCCGAGCCCGCCGCGGACGACCTCGACCTCGACGAACCGGCCTGGATGTTCTACACGTCGGGGACGACGGGCCTGCCCAAGGGCGTCCTGTCGACCCAGCGCAACGGCCTCTGGTCGGTCGCCTCCTGCTACGTGCCGATCCCGGGGCTTTCGGCCGAAGACCGGGTGCTCTGGCCGCTGCCGCTGTTCCACAGCCTTTCGCACATCGCCTGCGTGCTGTCCGCGACCGTCGTCGGGGCCACCGTCCGGATCGCCGACGGCAGTTCCGCCGACGACGTGATGCGGCTGCTGCGCGCCGAGGACTCGACGTTCCTCGCTGGCGTGCCGACCACGTACCACCACCTGGTGCGGGCCGCCCGGCAGAGCGGGTTCGCCGCCCCGAGCCTGCGGATCGGCCTGGCCGGGGGCGCGGTCCTCGGCGCCGGGCTGCGGAGCGAGTTCGAAGAGACCTTCGGCGTTCCGCTGATCGACGCCTACGGCAGCACCGAGACCTGCGGCGCCATCACCATGAACCCGCCGGACGGCGCCCGGGTCGACGGCTCGTGCGGCCTCCCCGTGCCGGGTGTCGGCGTCCGGATCGTCGACCCCGAGACCGGGCTCGACGTCCCCGCCGGCCAGGAGGGCGAGGTCTGGGTCAGCGGGCCGAACGTCATGCTCGGCTACCACAACAGCCCGGAGACGACCGCCGCGGCGATGGTCGAAGGCTGGTTCCGCACCGGCGACCTGGCCCGCCGCGACGACGCCGGCTACTTCACCATCCGCGGCCGGATCAAGGAACTCATCATCCGCGGCGGGGCGAACATCCACCCCGGCGAGGTCGAGGCGGTCCTGCGCACGGCCGACGGCGTCGCGGACGCGGCCGTCGGCCGTGCCCCGCACGAGACGCTCGGCGAGGTGCCGGTCGCCTACGTGATTCCCGGGCCGTCCGGGTTCGATGCGGACGCGCTGATCGAAAAGTGCCGCGAGCAGCTGTCCGCCTACAAGGTGCCGGAGCGGATCCTCGAAGTCGCCCACATCCCGCGGACCGCGTCCGGCAAGGTCCGGCGCGGCCTCCTGGCCGATGAGCCGGGACAGCTGCGGTACGCCGCGGCCGAGCACGAGGAGCAGGCCCGGCAGGCCGACGAGTCCGTCGCCGCGGCGCTGCGGGCGCGACTGTCCGGTTTGGACGAACAAGCCCAGCGTGAGCTGCTGGAAGACCTCGTCCGCACGCAGGCCGCCGACGTGCTGGGGCAGCCGGTCCCGGCCGGCCGCGCCTTCCGCGACCTCGGCTTCACGTCGCTGGCCATCGTCGAGCTGCGCAACCGGCTGACCGAGCACACCGGCCGGTGGCTGCCCGCCAGTGCCGTCTTCGACCACCCGACGCCGTCGGCGCTGGCCACCCGCGTCCGGGACGAGCTCCTCGGGCTCACCCGAGCCGTCGCCGAGCCGGTCGTGACCGCCGACCCGGACGAGCCGATCGCGATCGTCGGGATGGCGTGCCGGCTGCCGGGTGGGGTGGCGTCCCCCGAAGACCTGTGGCGGCTGGTGGCGAACGGTGTCGACGCCGTCTCGGCGTTCCCCGACGACCGCGGCTGGGACCTCGACAGCCTCATCGACCCCGAGCGGGCCCGCGCCGGGACGTCGTACGTCGGCCAGGGCGGGTTCCTGCACGACGCCGGCCAGTTCGACGCGGGCTTCTTCGGGATCTCGCCGCGCGAGGCCGTCGCCATGGACCCGCAGCAGCGGCTCCTGCTGGAGACTTCGTGGGAGGCCCTCGAGCACGCCGGGGTCGACCCGATCGCGTTGCAGGGCACCGACACCGGCGTGTTCTCCGGCCTGATGGGCCAGGGCTACGGGGCCGGCCCGGTGGCGGAGGAACTCGAAGGGTTCGTCACCACCGGGGTCGCGTCGAGCGTGGCCTCGGGCCGGGTGTCGTACGTGCTGGGCCTGGAAGGTCCGGCCGTCACCGTGGACACGGCGTGTTCGTCGTCGCTGGTCGCCGTGCACCTGGCAGCGCAGGCGCTGCGGCAGGGCGAGTGCTCGATGGCACTGGCCGGCGGTGTCACCGTGATGGCGACGCCGGGCTCGTTCGTCGAGTTCTCGCGCCAGCGCGCGCTGGCGCCCGACGGGCGGTGCAAGGCCTTCGCGGCGGCGGCCGACGGGACCGGGTGGTCCGAAGGTGTCGGCGTGGTCGTCCTCGAGCGGCTGTCGGTGGCCCGGGAGCGTGGCCATCGGGTCCTGGCCGTGCTGCGTGGCAGCGCGGTGAACCAGGACGGCGCGTCCAACGGCCTCACCGCGCCGAACGGCCTCTCGCAGCAGCGGGTGATCCGCCGGGCGCTGGCCGCCGCCGGACTGGCACCGTCCGATGTGGACGTCGTGGAAGCGCACGGGACCGGCACGACCCTGGGTGACCCGATCGAGGCGCAGGCGCTGCTGGCGACCTACGGCCAGGAGCGGGAGCGGCCGCTGTGGCTCGGCTCCCTGAAGTCGAACATCGGGCACGCGCAGGCGGCCGCGGGGGTCGCGGGCGTCATCAAGATGGTGCAGGCGCTGCGGCACGAGCTCCTGCCGCCGACACTGCATGTCGACAAACCGACTCAAGAGGTCGACTGGTCCGCCGGTGCGGTCTCGTTGGTGACCGAGGCTCGGGAGTGGCGGCGGAACGGACGGCCGCGCCGGGCCGGGGTCTCGTCGTTCGGGGTCAGCGGGACCAACGCGCACCTGATCATCGAGGAAGCACCGCTCGACGAACCGGCCGCCACCCCGGAAGCCGCGGTCGTGCCGCTGGTCGTGTCGGCGCGCAGCACGGAGTCGTTGTCCGCGCAGGCCGAGCGGCTGGCGGCGTTCCTCGAAGGGGACGTCTCGCTGACCGAGGTGGCCGGAGCGCTGGTGTCGCGTCGCGCGGTGCTGGACGAACGTGCGGTCGTCGTGGCCGGTTCGCGCGAAGAAGCCGTGGCCGGGCTGCGGGCGCTGAACGCGGCCGGTCCGGCGACGCCGGGCAAGGTCGTGTGGGTGTTCCCGGGCCAGGGGACGCAGTGGGCCGGGATGGGCCGCGAGCTGCTGGAAGAGTCTTCGGTGTTCGCCGCGCGGATCGCGGACTGCGCGGCTGCCCTGGAGCCGTGGATCGACTGGTCGCTGCTCGATGTCCTGCGTGGCGAAGGTGACCTGGACCGGGTCGACGTTCTGCAGCCGGCGTGCTTCGCCGTGATGGTGGGCCTGGCCGCGGTGTGGGAGTCCGTGGGAGTCCGGCCGGATGCGGTGGTCGGGCACTCGCAGGGGGAAATCGCGGCCGCTTGTGTGTCGGGTGCGTTGTCGCTGGAGGACGCGGCGAGGGTGGTTGCGTTGCGCAGCCAGGCGATCGCGGCGGAGCTTTCCGGTCGCGGCGGGATGGCGTCGGTTGCCCTGAGCGAGGGCGACGTGCTCCCGAAGTTGGTGGACGGGGTCGAGGTGGCCGCGGTCAACGGGCCTTCGTCGGTGGTCATCGCCGGGGATGCTCAGGCCCTCGACCAGACCCTGGAAGCCCTGTCCGGTGAAGGAATCCGCGTGCGGCGGGTGGCGGTGGACTACGCCTCGCACACCCGGCACGTCGAGGACATCCGCGACACCCTCGCCGAGGCCCTGGCCGGGATCAGGGCCCAGGCCCCGGCCGTGCCGTTCTACTCGACCGTCACCGGCGAGTGGGTGCAGGACGGAACCTTGGCCGGCGAGTACTGGTACCGGAACCTGCGCAACCAGGTCCGGTTCGGGACCGCCGCGACGGCTCTGATCGAGCAGGGTCACACGGTGTTCGTCGAGGTCAGCGCGCACCCCGTGCTGGTGCAGCCGATCAGTGAACTCGCCGAGGCCGTCGGGACACTGCGGCGGGACGACGGTGGCATCCGGCGGCTGCTGACCTCGATGGGCGAGCTGTTCGTCCGCGGCATCGACATTGACTGGACGGCGATGGTGCCCGCCGCCGGCTGGGTCGACCTGCCGACCTACGCCTTCGACCACCGGCACTACTGGCTCGAAAGCGCCGAACCGGCGGCGGACGGGGACTCGCTGCTGGGCACGGTCGTCAGCACGCCCGGTGCGGACCGCCTCACCGCCGTGGCGCGGTGGTCACGGCGGGCGCAGCCCTGGGCGGTGGACGGCCTGGTCCCGAACGCGGCACTGGTCGAGGCGGCCATCCGGCTCGGCGACCTGGCCGGCACGCCCTTCCTCACCGAACTGACCATTGACGCGCCGGTGGTGCTGCCGCCACGCGGCAGCCGCGAGGTCCAGCTGCTCGTCGGCGAACCCGGCGAGACGCGTGAGCGGTCGGTCGAGGTCTTTTCCCGCGAGGTGGACGAACCGTGGACGCGGCACGCCCACGGCACCCTCGCTCGTCCCGCCGCCGCCGGTGTGACGGACCCGGTGGCGGCGGGAGACGCCGGCGAAGTCGCGCTGGACCTGCGTGACGCGGACCGGTACGGGATCCATCCCGCGCTGCTGGACGCCGCCGTCCGCACGGTCGTCGGCGACGACCTGCTGCCGTCCGTCTGGACCGGTGTGTCCCTGCTGGCCGCCGGGGCGACGGCCGTCACGTGCACGCCGACGGCGACCGGCCTGCGGCTGACCGACCCGGCCGGGCAGCCCGTCCTGAGCGTCGAAGCCGTGCGCGGCACGCCGTTCACCCCCGGACAGCGGGCCACCGACTCGCTCTTCCGCGTCGACTGGACGGAGATCCCGCTTCCGGCCGCCGAAGCCGGCTTCTTGCCGTACGAGGCCACGTCGGTCGAGGAGACCCTCTCCACACTCCAGACCTGGCTGGCGAACGAGACGGAAACTCCCTTCGTCGTGGTCACCGGGGACAGCACCGAGCCCGGCGCGGCCGCGATCTGGGGCCTGGTGCGCTCGGCGCAGGCGGAGCACCCGGGCCGGATCGTCCTGGCCGACCTCGACGACCCTTCCGTGCTGCCCGCCGTGGTGGCGAGCGGCGAACCCCAGATCAGGGTGCGTGACGGCGTCGCTTCCGTGCCCCGGCTGGTCCGGATTCCGCCCGAGCGGGACGCGCGGCCGCTCGACGCCGAGGGCACGGTCCTCATCACCGGCGGCACCGGCACGCTCGGCGCGCTGACCGCCCGGCACCTCGTCACGGCCCACGGCGTCCGGCACCTGGTGCTGGTCAGCCGCCGCGGCGAAGCCCCCGAACTCCGTGACGAGCTGACCGCGCTGGGCGCGTCCGTCACCATCGCCGCCTGCGACGTGGCGGACCGGGCCCAGCTCGAAGCCGTCCTGGCGGCCATCCCGGCCGCGCACCCGCTCACCGCCGTGATCCACACCGCCGGTGTGCTCGGCGACGGCGTCGTCACCGAGCTGACCCCGGACCGCCTGGCCACCGCGCGACGGCCGAAGGTGGACGCCGCCCGCCTCCTGGACGAGCTGACGCGGGACGCCGACCTCGCCGCGTTCGTGCTGTTCTCCTCGGCCGCGGGCGTGCTGGGCAACCCCGGCCAGGCCGGGTACGCGGCCGCCAACGCCGAGCTGGACGCGCTGGCACACAAGCGGAACCGCGAAGGCCTGCCCGCGGTGTCCATCGCCTGGGGTTACTGGGCGGCCGTCAGCGGCATGACCGAGCACCTCACCGCCGCCGACCTGCGGCGCAACGAGCGGATCGGCATGGCCGGCCTCCCCGCCGACGAGGGCATGGCCCTGCTGGACGCCGCCATCGGCACCGGCGGCGCGCTCGTCGCGGCCAAGTTCGACGTCCCGGCGCTGCGGGCGGCGGCGAAGTCCGGCGGCCCGATCCCGCCGCTGCTGCGTGGCCTGGCCCCGCTGCCGCGCCGGACGGCGGCCCAGACCGCGTCATTGACCGAACGTCTCGCCGGGCTGGGCGAGACCGAACAGGCCGAAGCCCTGCTCGATCTGGTGCGGCGGCACGCCGCCGAGGTGCTCGGCCACGCCGGCGCCGAGTCCGTCCACTCAGGACGGACGTTCAAGGACGCCGGCTTCGACTCGCTCACCGCGGTCGAACTGCGGAACCGGCTCGCCGCCGCCACCGGGCTCACCCTGTCCCCGGCGATGATCTTCGACTACCCGAAGCCGACGGCCCTCGCGGACCACCTGCGGACCAAGCTCTTCGGCGCAAGCACCCCGCGCCGGGCCGAGATCGGGACCGCCGCGGCCGAGGAGCCGATCGCGATCGTCGCGATGGCGTGCCGGTTCCCCGGCGGCGTCGCCTCGCCCGAGGACCTGTGGCGGCTGGTCGCCGACGGCGTCGACGCCGTCACCGAGTTCCCCGCCGACCGCGGCTGGGACACCGACCGGCTCTACCACGAAGACCCCGACCACGAAGGCACGACGTACGTGCGGCACGGCGCCTTCCTCGACGACGCCGCCGGGTTCGACGCCGGCTTCTTCGGCATCTCGCCCAACGAGGCCCTCGCGATGGACCCGCAGCAGCGGCTGCTGCTGGAGACGTCGTGGGAGCTGTTCGAGCGGGCCGCGATCGACCCGACCACACTGGCCGGGCAGGACATCGGCGTCTTCGCCGGTGTCAACAGCCACGACTACAGCGTGCGGATGCACCATGCCGCCGGTGTCGAGGGCTTCCGGCTCACCGGCGGCTCGGCCAGCGTGCTCTCCGGCCGCGTCGCCTACCACTACGGCATCGAAGGCCCGGCCGTCACGGTCGACACGGCCTGCTCGTCTTCGCTGGTCGCGCTGCACATGGCGGTGCAGGCCCTGCAGCGCGGCGAGTGCTCGATGGCCCTGGCCGGCGGCGTGATGGTGATGGGCACGGTCGAGACCTTCGTCGAGTTCTCGCGGCAGCGCGGCCTCGCCCCCGACGGCCGGTGCAAGGCGTTCGCCGACGCCGCGGACGGCACCGGCTGGTCCGAGGGCGTCGGGCTGCTCCTGGTGGAGCGGCTGTCCGAGGCGCAGCGCCGGGGCCACCAGGTGCTGGCCGTGGTCCGCGGGTCGGCGGTCAACTCCGACGGCGCGTCGAACGGCCTGACCGCCCCGAACGGCCCGGCCCAGCAGCGGGTGATCCGCAAGGCGCTGGCCGCGGCCGGACTGTCCACATCGGACGTCGACGCGGTCGAGGCGCACGGCACCGGGACCACGTTGGGCGACCCGATCGAGGCGGAGGCCCTGCTCGCCACCTACGGCCAGGATCGCGAGCGGCCGCTCTGGCTCGGCTCGGTGAAGTCGAACCTCGGGCACACGCAGGCCGCCGCGGGTGTCGCGGGCGTGATCAAGATGGTGATGGCCATGCGGCACGGCGTGCTGCCCCGGACACTGCACGTCGACCGGCCGTCGTCCCATGTGGACTGGTCGGCCGGGGCGGTGGAGCTGCTGACCGAGAACCGCGACTGGGCGAGCAACGGCCACCCGCGCCGGGCCGGCGTGTCCTCGTTCGGGATCGGCGGCACCAACGCGCACGTCGTCCTCGAAGAGGTTCCGGCGCCGACCGAGGCAGTGGCGCCGGAGCCGGCCGAGTACCTGGTGCCGGTGCTGCTCTCCGCGCGTTCGGCGGCCGGGTTGCGCGGGCAGGCCGCGCGGCTCGCCGGTTTCCTCGGCGCTGAGGTGAGCGTTCCCGACGTCGCCCACGCCCTGGCCACGACCCGGGCCCGGCTCGACCACCGGGCGGTCGTCCTGGCCGCGGACCGGGAGCAGCTCAAGGCCGACCTCACCGCCTTCGGCGCGAGCGTCGTGACCGGGACGCCGGTCGAGGGCAAGCTGGCCGTCCTCTTCACCGGCCAGGGCAGCCAGTGGGTGGGCATGGGCCGCGAGCTCGCCGGCACCTTCCCCGTCTTCCGCGACGCCTTCGAGGCCGCGTGCGACGCCGTGGACGCGCACCTGGGCGGACGTCCGCTGCGCGAGGTCGTCTTCACCGACCGCGAGCTGCTGGACCAGACGATGTACACCCAGGGCGCGCTGTTCGCCGTGGAGACCGCGCTGTTCCGGCTCTTCGAGTCCTGGGGCGTCCGGCCGGACCTCCTGGCAGGCCACTCGATCGGCGAACTCGCCGCCGCGCACGTGTCCGGGGTGCTGGACCTGGCCGAAGCGGGCGAACTGGTCGCCGCGCGCGGCCGGCTGATGCAGGCCCTGCCCGCGGGCGGCGCGATGGTCGCCGTCCAGGCCACCGAGGACGAGGTCACGCACCTGCTCGGCGACGCCGTCTGCGTGGCCGCGGTCAACGGCCCGGACTCGGTGGTGCTCTCCGGTGCCGAGGACGCCGTGCTGGCCGTCGCCGCCGAACTGGCGGACCGCGGTCGCAAGACGAAGCGGCTGGCCGTCAGCCACGCCTTCCACTCGCCGCTGATGGAACCGATGCTCGCCGGCTTCCGCGCGGTCGCCCAGCGCCTGACGTACCGGCCCGGTTCGCTGCCCGTCGTCTCGACGCTGACCGGGGAGCTCGCGGCCCTCGACACCGCCGATTACTGGGTCGGCCAGGTGCGCAACGCCGTGCGGTTCGGCGACGCCGTCACCGAGCTGAACACCCAGGGCGCGACGACGTACCTCGAACTCGGCCCGGGTGGCGCGCTCGCCGCCATGGCGCTCGGCACGCTCGGTGGCCCGGAGCAGAGCTGCGTAGCGACCCTGCGCAAGAACGGCGCCGAGGTCTCCGACGTCCTCACCGCGCTCGCCGAACTGCACGTCCGGGGCGTGGCCGTGGACTGGACGGCCGTCCTCGACCGGCCCGCTGCGGCGGTCGGGACCGTCCTGCCCACCTACGCGTTCCAGCACGAGCGCTTCTGGGTCGGCACCGACGAAACGCCTCCGGTCGTGGCCAAGCCCGCCGAGCCGGTGCAGGACGTCCTCGACCTGGTCCGGGAGAGCGCCGCGGTGGTGCTCGGCCACCGGGACACCGGCGCGTTCGACGTCGAGAAGTCCTTCAAGGACCACGGGTTCGACTCCCTCAGCGCGATCAAGCTGCGCAACCGCCTGCGCGACTTCACCGGCGTCGAGCTGCCCAGCACGCTGATCTTCGACTACCCGAACCCGGCCGCCGTCGCGGCCCACCTGCGCGCCGCACTGCTCGGCGAGCGCCCGGCCGCACCGGCCGTGGTGACGCGGGACGTCTCCGACGAGCCCATCGCCATCGTCGGCATGAGCACCCGGCTGCCGGGTGGTGCGGACAGCCCCGAAGAGCTGTGGAACCTCGTCGCCGAAGGGCGGGACGCGATCTCCGGCTTCCCCGTCGACCGCGGCTGGGACCTCGACGGCCTCTACCACCCGGACCCCGCCCACCCGGGCACGAGCTACACGCGCACCGGCGGCTTCCTGCACGACGCGGCCCAGTTCGACGCCGGCCTCTTCGGCATCTCGCCCCGCGAAGCGCTGGCCATGGACCCGCAGCAGCGGCTGCTGCTGGAGACGTCGTGGGAGGCACTGGAACGCGCGGGCGTCGACCCGCTGTCCGCGCGCGGCAGCGACGTCGGCGTCTTCACCGGGATCGTCCACCACGACTACGTGACCCGGCTGCGCGAAGTGCCCGAGGACGTCCAGGGCTACACGATGACCGGGACGGCTTCGAGCATCGCGTCCGGCCGGGTGGCCTACACGTTCGGCTTCGAGGGCCCGGCGGTCACCGTGGACACGGCGTGCTCGTCTTCGCTGGTCGCGATCCACCTGGCGGCGCAGGCGCTGCGGCAGGGCGAGTGCTCGATGGCACTGGCCGGCGGCGCGACCGTGATGGCCAGCCCGGACGCCTTCCTCGAGTTCTCCCGCCAGCGCGGCCTGTCCGCCGACGGCCGGTGCAAGGCCTACGCCGAGGGCGCGGACGGCACCGGCTGGTCCGAGGGCGTCGGCGTCGTCGTCCTCGAACGGCTTTCGGTGGCGCGGGAACGCGGGCACCGGATCCTGGCCGTCCTGCGCGGCAGCGCGGTCAACCAGGACGGCGCGTCGAACGGCCTGACCGCGCCGAACGGGCCGTCGCAGCAGCGGGTGATCCGCGGCGCGCTGGCCACGGCCGGGCTGGCACCGTCCGATGTGGACGTCGTGGAAGGGCACGGGACCGGGACGGCACTGGGCGACCCGATCGAGGTGCAGGCCCTGCTCGCGACCTACGGGCAGGACCGCGAGACGCCGTTGTGGCTCGGCTCGCTGAAGTCGAACATCGGGCACACGCAGGCCGCGGCCGGGGTCGTCGGCGTGATCAAGATGGTCATGGCCATGCGGAACGGCGTCATGCCCGCCACGCTGCACGCCGGCGAGCGCACCAGCCAGGTCGACTGGTCCGCCGGGGCGATCGAGGTGTTGACCGAGGCCCGCGAGTGGCCGCGAGGTGAGCGTCCGCGCCGGGCCGGGGTGTCCTCGTTCGGGGCCAGCGGGACCAACGCGCACCTGATCATCGAAGAAGGCCCCGCCGAAGAACCCGTGGCGGACGAGCCGCTCTCCGTGGTGCCGCTGGTGGTGTCCGCGCGCAGCACCGGCTCCCTGACCGGGCAGGCCGGGCGGCTGGCCGCGGTCCTCGAGCACGAGTCGCTGTCCGGCGTGGCCCGTGCCCTCGTGTCGGGGCGCGCGACGCTGAACGAGCGCGCGGTCGTCATCGCGGGCTCGGCCGGCGAGGCGCAGGCCGGGTTGCAGGCGGTGGCCCGCGGCGAGCAGGCGCCCGGCGTCGTGACCGGGACCGCGGGCAAGCCGGGCAAGGTGGTCTGGGTGTTCCCCGGCCAGGGCTCGCAGTGGCTCGGCATGGGCCGGGAGCTCTTGAACTCCTCGCCGGTGTTCGCCGCGCGAATCGCGGACTGCGCGGCCGCGCTGGAGCCGTGGACCGGCTGGTCGCTGCTCGACGTCCTGCGCGGCGACGCCGACCTCCTGGACCGCGTCGACGTGGTGCAGCCCGCCAGCTTCGCGATGATGGTCGGCCTCGCCGCGGTGTGGGAGTCGCTGGGGCTGGTGCCCGACGCCGTGCTGGGCCACTCCCAGGGCGAGATCGCCGCCGCCTGCGTGTCGGGTGCGTTGTCGCTGGCCGACGCGGCGAAGGTGGTCGCGCTGCGCAGCCAGGCGATCGCCGTGGAACTGGCCGGCCGCGGCGGCATGGCTTCGGTCGCGTTGAGCGAAGAGGACGCGCTCGCGCGGCTGGCGCCGTGGGACGGCCGGGTCGAGGTGGCCGCGGTCAACAGCCCGTCCTCGGTCGTCGTCGCGGGCGACGCGCAGGCCCTCGGCGAAGCTCTCGCCGCGCTGGAAACCGACGGCGTCCGGGTGCGGCGGGTCGCCGTGGACTACGCCTCGCACACCCGGCACGTCGAGGCCATCGCCGAGACCCTGGACAAGTCCCTCTCCGGGATCAGCGCCCAGGCGCCGGTGATCTCGTTCTACTCCACCGTCCTCGGCGGGTGGCTCGAAGACGCCGTCGTCGACGGGGACTACTGGTACCGGAACCTGCGGCAGCAGGTGCGGTTCGGCCCGGCGGTGGCGGACCTGGCCGGGCGGGGGCATACGGTGTTCGTCGAGATCAGCGCCCACCCGGTGCTGGTCCAGCCGCTGAGCGAAATCAGCGACGACGCCGTGGTGAGCGGATCACTGCGCCGCGACGACGGCGGGCTCCGGCGCCTGCTGGCCTCGGCCGCCGAGCTGTACGTCCGCGGCGTGGCCGTGGACTGGGCCGCGATGGTGCCCGAAGCCGGCTGGGTCGACCTGCCGACGTACGCCTTCGACCGGCGTCACTTCTGGCTGCAGGAGGCCGAGACCGCCGAAGCCGCCGAAGGTGCGGACGGCGAGTTCTGGACCGCGATCGAACAGTCCGATGTGGACAGCCTGGCCGAGCTGCTCGACCTCGGCCCCGAACAGCGCGGGGCGCTCAGCACCGTCGTGCCCGTGCTCGCCGGGTGGCGGGACCGGCGCCGCGAGCGCTCGACCGCGGAGAAGCTGCGCTACCACGTCACCTGGCAGCCCCTGGAACGCGAGGCCACCGGCGTGCCGGGCGGGCGCTGGCTGGCCGTCGTCCCGGCCGGCACCACCGGTCCGCTCCTGGCGGAGCTGGCCGGGCAGGGCCTCGACCTCGTCCGGCTGGAGATCGGGACGCCTTCGCGGGCCGAGCTGGCCGCGCGGTTGCGGAGTGTCCTCGCGGAGCACGACTTCGCCGGGGTGCTGTCGCTGCTGGCCCTCGACGGCGGCCCCGCGGACGCCACCGAGATCACCGCGGCGACCCTTGCCCTGGTCCAGGCCCTGGGCGACACCGGCGTCGCCGCGCCGCTGTGGTGCCTCACCTCCGGCGCCGTGAACATCGGCATCCAGGACGCCGTCACCGCACCGGCCCAGGCCGGTGTCTGGGGCCTCGGCCGCGCCGTCGCGCTGGAACGCCTCGACCGGTGGGGCGGCCTGATCGACCTGCCCGCCGTGGCCGACGCGCGGACCGCCCAGGCCCTGCTCGGTGTCCTGAACGGCACCGGCGGCGAGGACCAGCTCGCGATCCGGCGGTCCGGCGTCTACCACCGGCGGCTGGTCCGCAAGCCGGCGCCGGACGGGCCGGGCAGGTGGGAACCGCGGGGCACGGTCCTGGTGACCGGCGGGGCCGAAGGGCTCGGCCGCCACGCCTCGGTCTGGCTCGCGCGGTCCGGTGCCGAACGGCTCATCGTCACCGGCGACGGCGTCGACGACCTGCGGAACGAGCTGGCCGAGACGGGCACCACGGTCGAGTTCTGCGCCGACCGGGACGCCCTGGAACGGCTGGTGGCGGCCTCCGCGGTCACCGCGGTCGTGCACGCCGCCGACATCGCGCAGACCAGCGCCGTCGACGACACCGGGCGCGCCGACCTCGACGCGGTCTTCACCGCCAAGGTGACCACCGCGGTGTGGCTGGACCAGCTGTTCGAGGACACCCCGCTCGACGCCTTCGTCGTGTTCTCCTCGATCGCCGGCATCTGGGGCGGCGGCGGGCAGGGCCCGGCCGGGGCGGCCAACGCCGTCCTCGACGCCCTGGTCGAGTGGCGCCGGGCCCGCGGCCTCAAGGCGACGTCGATCGCCTGGGGCGCCCTCGACGAGGTCGGCATCGGCATGGACGAGGCCGCCCTCGCCCAGCTGCGCCGCCGCGGTGTGCTGCCGATGGCGCCGCAGCTCGCGGTCACCGCGATGGTGCAGGCGGTCGCCGGCAACGAAAAGGCCGTGGCGGTGGCCGACATGGACTGGGGTGCCTTCGTCCCCGCGTTCACGTCGGTCCGGCCCAGCCCGCTGTTCGCCGACCTGCCCGAGGCGAAGGCGATCCTGCAGGCCACGCAGGACGACGGCGAAGACGGCGACACGGCCGCGTCGCTCGCGGACTCCCTGCGGGCCGTCCCGGACGCCGAGCAGAACCGCATCCTGCTGAAGCTGGTCCGCGGGCACGCCTCGACCGTCCTCGGCCACAGCGGGGCCGAAGCCATCGGCCCGCGGCAGGCGTTCCAGGAGGTCGGCTTCGACTCCCTGGCCGCGGTCAACCTCCGCAACAGCCTGCACGCGGCCACCGGGCTCAAGCTGCCCGCGACGCTGATCTTCGACTACCCCACCCCGGAGGCGCTGGTCGGCTACCTGCGCGTCGAGCTCCTCCGGGAGGCCGACGACGGCCTGGACGGCCGGGAGGACGACCTCCGGCGGGTGCTGGCGGCCGTGCCGTTCGCCCGGTTCAAGGAGGCGGGCGTCCTGGACGCCCTGCTCGGCCTGGCCGAAGCGGAAGCCGGGCCGGCGCCGGAGGTCCCCGCCCCGGCCGCGGCCGACGACGCAGAACTGATCGACGCACTGGACATCTCCGGTCTCGTGCAACGGGCCCTCGGGCAGACGAGCTGACCGCCGATGGCGAACGAATCGTGGAGGAAGAACATGTCCGCGCCGAACGAGCAGATCGTTGACGCACTGCGCGCCTCGCTGAAGGAGAACGTCCGCCTCCAGCAGGAGAACGCCGCCCTCGCCGCGGCCGCCGCGGAGCCCGTCGCGATCGTCTCCATGGCCTGCCGCTACGCCGGCGGGATCCGCGGCCCGGAGGACTTCTGGCGCGTGGTGTCCGAAGGCGCCGACGTCTACACCGGCTTCCCCGAAGACCGCGGCTGGGACGTCGACGGCCTCTACCACCCGGACCCCGACAACCCCGGGACGACGTACGTGCGGGAAGGCGCCTTCCTGCACGACGCGGCCCAGTTCGACGCCGGGTTCTTCGGCATCTCGCCGCGCGAGGCCCTCGCCATGGACCCGCAGCAGCGGCAGCTCCTGGAGGTGTCCTGGGAGACCCTCGAACGCGCGGGCATCGACCCGCATTCGGTGCGCGGCAGCGACATCGGCGTCTACGCCGGGGTCGTGCACCAGGACTACGCCCCGGACCTCAGCGGGTTCGAGGGCTTCATGAGCCTGGAACGCGCCCTGGGCACGGCGGGCGGCGTCGCCTCCGGCCGGGTCGCCTACACGCTCGGGCTCGAAGGCCCCGCCGTCACCGTCGACACGATGTGCTCGTCGTCGCTGGTCGCGATTCACCTTGCCGCACAAGCGCTTCGCCGCGGTGAGTGCTCGATGGCACTGGCCGGCGGCTCGACCGTGATGGCGACGCCGGGCGGGTTCGTCGGCTTCGCGCGGCAGCGGGCGCTGGCCTTCGACGGGCGCTGCAAGTCCTACGCCGCGGCCGCCGACGGCTCCGGCTGGGCCGAAGGCGTCGGCGTGCTGCTGCTGGAGAAGCTCTCCGTGGCTCGTGAGCGCGGGCACCAGGTCCTGGCCGTCATCCGCGGCAGCGCGGTCAACCAGGACGGTGCGTCGAACGGCCTGACCGCGCCGAACGGTCCCGCGCAGCAGCGGGTCATCCGCAAGGCCCTCGCCAGCGCCGGCCTGTCACCGTCCGATGTGGACACCGTGGAGGGGCACGGCACCGGCACGGTCCTCGGCGACCCGATCGAGGTGCAGGCCCTGCTGGCCACCTACGGGCAGGACCGCGAGCGGCCGCTCCTGCTCGGCTCGGTCAAGTCCGTCGTCGGCCACACGCAGGCGGCGTCCGGCGTGGCCGGCGTGATCAAGCTGGTCCAGTCGCTGCGGCACGGGCAGCTCCCGGCGACCCGGCACGTCGACGCGCCCACGCCGCAGGTCGACTGGTCGTCCGGCTCGATCGAGCTGCTCACCGAGGGCCGCGAGTGGCCGCGCAACGGCCACCCGCGCCGCGGTGCCGTCTCCGCGTTCGGCGCCAGCGGCACCAACGCGCACATGATCCTCGAAGAAGCACCCTCCGACGAGCCGGCGGTCGAAGAGTCTGCGCCCGCGGGGGTGGTGCCGCTGGTCGTGTCGGCGGCGACCGCGGCCTCGCTGGCTGCCCAGGCCGGGCGGCTGGCGGAGGTCGACGGGGTCTCCCTGGCGGACATGGCCGGGACGCTCGTGTCCGGCCGCGCGATGCTCAGCGAACGCGCGGTCGTCGTGGCCGGGTCGAGCGAAGAAGCCGTGACCGGGCTGCAGGCGCTGGCCCGCGGGGAGAGCGCGCCCGGCCTGCTCAGCGGCCGCGGCTCGGGTGCCCCGGGCAAGGTCGTCTGGGTCTTCCCCGGCCAGGGCACGCAGTGGGCCGGGATGGGCCGCGAGCTCCTCGACGCTTCGCCGGTGTTCGCCGCGCGGATCGCCGAGTGCGAAGCCGCGCTCGGCCGCTGGGTCGACTGGTCGCTGACCGACGTCCTGCGCGGCGACGCCGACCTGGACCGGGTCGACGTCGTGCAGCCCGCGAGCTTCGCCGTGATGGTCGGGCTCGCCGCGGTGTGGGCTTCGCTCGGCGTCGAACCCGAGGCCGTGGTGGGTCACTCGCAGGGCGAGATCGCCGCCGCGTGCGTCTCGGGTGCGCTGTCGCTGGACGACGCCGCGAAGGTGGTTGCCCTGCGCAGCCAGGCCATCGCGGCTTCCCTGGCCGGTCGCGGCGGGATGGCCTCGGTCGCGTTGAGCGAGGAAGACGCGGCCGCCCGGATCGAGCGGTGGGCCGGCCGCGTGGAGGTCGCGGCCGTCAACGGGCCGACGTCCGTGGTCATCGCCGGAGACGCCGAGGCCCTCGACGAAGCTCTCGACGCGCTCGACGACCAAGGCGTCCGGATCCGGCGCGTGGCCGTGGACTACGCGTCCCACACCAAGCACGTCGAAGCCGCCCGTGACGCACTGGCCGAGATGCTCGGCGGGATCCGCGCGCAGGCCCCGGCGGTGCCGTTCTACTCGACCGTCACCGGCGAGTGGGTGGACGACGCCGGCGTGCTCGACGGCGGCTACTGGTACCGCAACCTGCGTCGCCAGGTCCGGTTCGGCCCCGCCGTGGCCGACCTGATCGAGCAGGGCCACCGGGTGTTCGTCGAGGTCAGCGCGCACCCGGTGCTGGTCCAGCCGATCAACGAGCTGGTCGACGACGCCGTCGTGACCGGGACGCTGCGGCGCGAGGACGGCGGCCTCCGGCGCCTGCTGGCCTCGGCGGCCGAGCTGTTCGTGCGCGGCGTGACCGTCGACTGGACCGGCGTGCTGCCGCCCTCCCGGCGCGTCGCACTGCCGACGTACGCCTTCGACCACCAGCACTACTGGCTGCAGCTGGGCGGCTCGGCGACCGACGCCGGGTCGCTCGGCTTGGCCGGCGCCGACCACCCGCTGCTCGGCGCGGTCGTGCCGCTGCCGCAGTCCGACGGGCTCGTGTTCACCTCGCGGCTGTCGCTGAAGACGCACCCGTGGCTGGCCGGGCACGCGATCGGCGGGGTCGTGCTCATCCCGGGCACGGTGTACGTCGACCTCGCCCTGCGCGCCGGGGACGAACTCGGCTTCGGCGTCCTCGAAGAGCTCGTCATCGAGGCGCCGCTGGTGCTCGGCGAGCGTGGCGGCGTCCGGGTGCAGGTCGCGGTGAGCGGGCCGACCGAAACCGGCTCGCGCGCGGTCGACGTCTTCTCCATGCGGGACGACGGCGACGAATGGGTCCGGCACGCGACCGGCCTGCTGGGCGAGTCGACGTCACGGGAGCCGGACCGCTTCGACTTCGCCGCCTGGCCGCCCGCGGGGGCGGAGCCGATCGACGTCGAGAACTTCTACGCCGACCTCACCGAGCGCGGCTACGCCTACAGCGGCGCCTTCCAGGGCATGCGGGCGGTCTGGCGCCGCGGTGACGAGGTCTTCGCCGAGGTCGCGCTGCCCGACGACCACCAGGAAGACGCCGGGAAGTTCGGCCTCCACCCCGCGCTGCTCGACACGGCCCTGCACACGAACGCCTTCGCCAACCCCGGCGACGACCGCAACGTGCTGCCGTTCGCGTGGAACGGCCTGGTCCTGCACGCCGTCGGCGCGTCGGCGCTGCGGGTGCGGGTCGCGCCGGGCGGGCCGGACGCGCTGACGTTCCAGGCCGCCGACGAGACCGGTGGCCTGGTCGTCACCATGGATTCGCTGGTGTCCAGGGAAGTCTCGGCCGCGCAGCTGGAGACGGCGGCGGGCGAGGAACGCGACTCGCTGTTCCAGGTCGGCTGGGTCGACCTGGAACAGGGAATCGCAAGCGTGGCCACGGACCACGTCGAGGTCCTGGAGGCCGCCGGCGGGGAGCCCCTTGAGCTGACCAGCCGGGTGCTGGCAGCCGTGCAGGCGTGGCTCGAAAGCGCGGCCGAGGAAGCCCGGCTCGTCGTGGTGACCCGCGGCGCCGTGCGCGAGGTGACCGACCCCGCCGGGGCTGCCGTGTGGGGCCTGGTCCGGGCCGCGCAGGCGGAGAACCCGGGCCGGATCATCCTGGTCGACACCGACGGTGACCTGCCGCTGGGTGCGCTGCTGGGCAGTGGTGAGCCGCAGATCGCCGTGCGCGGCGGGGCTTTCTCCGTCCCGCGGCTGTCCCGGGCCACCGGCGAAGCGGCGGACGGGGTGTTCAGTCCGGAAGGGACAGTGCTGCTCACCGGCGGCACCGGCTCGCTGGGCGCGCTCGTGGCCAAGCACCTGGTCGCCCGGCACGGCGTCCGGCGGCTGGTGCTCGCGAGCCGGCGTGGCGTGGCCGCGGAAGACCTCCTCGCGGAGCTGGCCGAGCAGGGCGCGAGCGTGTCCGTGGTCGCGTGCGACGTCGCCGACCGCGACCAGGTCGCCGCGCTGCTGGCCGAGCACCGCCCGACCGGCCTCGTGCACCTGGCCGGTCTGCTGGACGACGGCGTCATCGGGGCACTGAACCGGGAGCGGCTGGCCGGGGTGTTCGCCCCCAAGGTCGACGCCGTCCAGCACCTCGACGCGCTGACCCGCGACCACGACCTCGACGCCTTCGTCGTGTTCTCCTCGGCGGCCGCGCTCATGGGCTCGGCCGGGCAGGGCAACTACGCGGCGGCCAACGCCTTCCTCGACGGCCTGATGGCTTCGCGCCGCGCCGCGGGCCTGCCGGGTGTCTCCCTGGCGTGGGGCCTGTGGGAGCAGGCCGACGGCCTCACCGCCCACCTCAGCGCGACCGACCAGGCCCGGATGAGCCGCGGCGGCGTGCTGGCCATGACCCCCGCCGAGGCTCTCGACAGCTTCGACATCGGCCTGGCCGCCGAGCAGGCGCTGCTGGTGCCGATCAAGCTCGACCTGAAGACCCTGCGCGGCGGCGGAGACGTTCCGCACCTGCTGCGCGGCCTGGTCCGCGCGAGCCGCCGGGTGACGCGGACGGCGGCGGCGAGCGGCGGTGGCGGCCTGCTCGGCAAGCTCGCCGGGCGGCCCGCCGAGGAACAGGAAGGCGTCCTGCTGGGCATCGTCCAGGCCGAGGCGGCCGCGGTGCTCGGCTTCACCGCCCCGAGCTGGCCCAGGGCACCCACGGGTTCAGCGACCTCGGCTTCGACTCGCTGACCGCGGTCGAGCTGCGGAACCGGCTGAGCGCGGCGACGGGCGTCAAGCTGCCCGCCACGCTCGTCTTCGACTACCCGACACCGGTCGCGCTCGCCCGCCACCTGCGCGAGGAGCTGGGCGAGACGGTCGCGGGCGCGGCGGCCACGCCGGTGACCACCACCAAGGCGGACGCGGACGAGCCGATCGCCATCGTCGGCATGGCCTGCCGCCTGCCCGGCGGCGTCATGAGCCCGGACGACCTGTGGCGGATGGTCGCCGAAGGCCGCGACGGCATGTCGCCGTTCCCCGAAGACCGCGGCTGGGACCTGGAGGGCCTGTTCGACTCGGACCCGGAACGTCCGGGAACGGCCTACATCCGCCAGGGCGGCTTCCTGCACGAGGCCGCGTTGTTCGACCCGGGCTTCTTCGGGATCTCGCCGCGCGAAGCCCTGGCCATGGACCCGCAGCAGCGGCTGCTGCTCGAAGCGTCCTGGGAAGCCCTGGAGCGCGCGGGCATCGACCCGACCAAGGCCCGCGGGGACGCCGTCGGCGTCTTCTCCGGCGTCTCCATCCACGACTACCTCGAGTCCCTGAGCAACATGCCCGCCGAACTCGAAGGCTTCGTCACCACCGCCACCGCCGGCAGCGTCGCCTCGGGCCGCGTCTCCTACACCTTCGGGTTCGAGGGCCCGGCCGTCACGGTGGACACGGCGTGCTCGTCGTCGCTGGTCGCGATCCACCTGGCCGCGCAGGCGCTGCGGGCGGGGGAGTGCTCGATGGCACTGGCCGGCGGGGTCGCCGTGATGGGCTCGCCGATCGGCGTGATCGGCATGTCGCGGCAGCGGGGCATGGCCGAGGACGGCCGGGTCAAGGCCTTCGCCGACGGCGCGGACGGCACGGTCCTGTCCGAGGGTGTCGGGATCGTCGTCCTCGAACGGCTTTCGGTGGCCCGTGAGCGCGGGCACCAGGTGCTCGCCGTGCTGCGGGGCAGCGCGGTCAACCAGGACGGCGCTTCGAACGGCCTGACCGCCCCGAACGGGCCTTCGCAGCAGCGGGTGATCCGGGCGGCACTGGCGGGCGCCGGCCTGCGACCGTCCGATGTGGACGTCGTCGAGGCGCACGGCACCGGCACGGCGCTGGGTGACCCGATCGAGGCCCAGGCCCTGCTGGCCACCTACGGCAAGGACCGTGAGACGCCGTTGTGGCTCGGCTCGCTGAAGTCGAACGTCGGCCACACCCAGGCCGCCGCGGGCGTCGCCGCCGTCATCAAGATGGTGCAGGCGCTGCGGCACGACGCCCTGCCGCCGACCCTGCACGTCCAGGAGCCCACCAAGCAGGTGGACTGGTCCGCGGGCGCGGTCGAGCTGCTGACCGAGGGCCGCGAGTGGGCCCGCAACGGCCACCCGCGCCGGGCCGGCGTCTCGTCGTTCGGCATCAGCGGCACCAACGCGCACCTGATCCTCGAAGAGGCGCCCGCCGGCGAAACCCCCGAGGCCGACGTGCCCGACGGCGTGGTGCCCGTGGTGATTTCCGCGCGCAGCACCGGTTCCCTGGCGGGCCAGGCCGGACGGCTGGCGGCGTTCCTCGACGGGGACGTCTCGCTGGCCCGCGTGGCGGGTGCCCTGCTGTCGACCCGCGCGACGCTGACCGACCGGGCCGTCGTCGTGGCGGAATCCGCCGAGGAGGCTCGCGCGGGACTGACCGCGCTGGCCCGCGGCGAGAGCGCGCCCGGCCTGGTCAGTGGCACCGCGGGCATGCCGGGCAAGACCGTCTGGGTGTTCCCCGGCCAGGGGACCCAGTGGGCCGGCATGGGCCGGGAGCTCCTGGACACGTCCCCCGTGTTCGCCGAGCGGGTCGAAGAGTGCGCGGCCGCGCTGGAGCCGTGGATCGACTGGTCCCTGCCGGACGTCCTGCGCGGCGAGACCGGCCTGCTGGACCGGGTCGACGTGCTGCAGCCCGCGAGTTTCGCCGTCATGGTCGGGCTCGCGGCCGTGTGGGCGTCGGTGGGTGTCGTGCCGGACGCGGTCCTGGGCCACTCCCAGGGCGAGATCGCCGCGGCCTGCGTGTCCGGCGCACTGTCCCTCGAGGACGCGGCCAAGGTCGTCGCGTTGCGCAGCCAGGCGATCGCGGCGGAGCTGTCGGGTCGCGGTGGCATGGCGTCGGTGCAGTTGGGCCACGACGAGGTGGCTGCTCGGCTGGCGCCGTGGGAGGGCCGTGTCGAGATCGCGGCGGTGAATGGGCCGTCGTCGGTGGTGGTTGCGGGTGACGCTGAAGCGCTCGCCGAGGCTGTCGAAGCTCTCG
Source organism: Amycolatopsis tolypomycina (assembly GCF_900105945.1). NCBI lineage: Bacteria > Bacillati > Actinomycetota > Actinomycetes > Pseudonocardiales > Pseudonocardiaceae > Amycolatopsis > Amycolatopsis tolypomycina. The sequence continues at coordinate 269,798 of NZ_FNSO01000001.1, forward strand.
GCGGTCGTCGGGTGGCGGTGGATTACGCGTCCCACACCCGGCACGTGGAAGACATCGAGGGCACGCTCGCCGAGACCTTGGCCGGGATCGACGCGCAGGCACCCGTGGTGCCGTTCTTTTCGACGGTGACCGGCGAGTGGGTGCAGGGCGGTGTCCTGGACGGCGGCTATTGGTACCGGAACTTGCGTAACCAGGTTGGGTTCGGCGCTGCGGTCGAGGCGTTGATCGAGCAGGGGCATGGCGTGTTCGTCGAGGTCAGTGCGCACCCGGTGCTGGTGCAGTCGATCAGTGAACTCGCCGACGCTGTTGGGACGCTGCGGCGGGACGACGGCGGGTTGCGGCGGCTGCTGACGTCGATGGCCGAGCTGTTCGTCCGCGGCGTCCCGGTCGACTGGACCACGATGGCGCCGCCCGCGCGCGTCGAGCTGCCGACGTACGCCTTCGACCACCAGCACTTCTGGCTCAGCCCGCCCGCCGCGGCCGACGCGCCCGCGCTCGGCCTGGCCGGGGCCGGCCACCCACTGCTGGGTGCCGTCCTGCCGCTGCCGCAGTCGGACGGCCTCGTGTTCACCTCGCGCCTGTCGGTCCGGACGCACCCGTGGCTGGCCGACGGCGTCCCGGCAGCCGCGCTCGTGGAGCTGGCCGTGCGGGCCGGTGACGAAGCCGGGTGCCCGGTCCTCGACGACCTGACCGTCGAGTCTCCGCTCGTCCTGCCCGAAAGCGGCGGCCTGCGCGTGCAGGTCGTGCTCGTCGAGCGCACGGTCGAGGTGTATTCCCAGCGCGAAGGCGACGAGGACTGGACCCGGAACGCCACCGGGCACCTGTCCGCCACGGCTCCGGCGCACGAGCCGTTCGACTTCACCGCCTGGCCCCCGGCCGGCGCGCAGGAGGCCGACGGTCTCTGGCGGCGTGGCAGTGGCGAGAACACCGAGATCTTCGCCGAGGTCGCCCTGCCGGAAGACGCCGGCGCGTTCGGCATCCACCCCCTGCTGCTGGACGCGGCCGTGCGTCCGGTCCTCGCGGAGGGCGAGGAGCCGGCGCAGTGGCACAGCCTGGTTCTGCACGCCGCGGGCGCCTCGGCCCTGCGGGTGCGGCTGGTGCCCGGCGTGTCCTTCGAAGCGGCCGACGAAACGGGTGGCCTGGTCGTCACCGCTGGTCCGGTGGTGGGCCGGGAACTCTCGGCCGGGCGGACCCGCGCCGGCTCGCTGTACCGGGTCGACTGGACCGAACTGCCCCTTGTGGACGGTGCGGTGCCGGACCGGGTGGTCGAAGCCTTCGGCGAGGAGCCACTGGACCTGACCGCCCGGGTGCTGGAAGCCGTGCAGGCGTTCCTCACCGAAGCGGCGGAAGACGCGCGGCTGCTCGTGGTGACCCGCGGTGCCGTCCCGGCCGGCGACGGCGTGGTGACCGACCCGGCCGGAGCGGCCGTGTGGGGCCTGGTCCGGGCCGCCCAGGCGGAGAACCCGGACCGCATCTTCCTGGTCGACACCGACGGCGAGATCCCGGCCCTGACCAGCGACGAGCCGCAGCTCGCGGTGCGCGGCGGGAAGTTCTTCGTGCCCCGGATCGCCCGCGCGGAGCAGAGCGGGGAGCCCGTGTTCCGCCCGGACGGGACGGTCCTGATCTCGGGTGCCGGCGCGCTCGGCGGCCTGGTGGCCCGGCGCCTGGTGGAGCGCCACGGGGTGCGGAGGCTGGTCCTGGCCTCCCGGCGCGGCCGGGACACCGAGGGCGTGGCCGATCTGGACGCGGACGTTTCGGTGGTGGCCTGTGACGTCTCCGACCGCGCTCAGGTGGCCGCACTGCTCGACAAGCACCAGCCGACCGCCATCGTGCACACCGCCGGTGTCCTCGACGCCGGTGTCATCGGGACGCTCGACCGCGAGCGGCTGGCCCGGGTCTTCGCGCCGAAGGTCGACGCCGTCCGGCACCTCGACGACCTGACCCGGGACCGGGACCTCGACGCCTTCGTCGTCTACTCCTCGGTTTCCGCCGTGTTCATGGGCGCGGGCAGCGGCAGCTACGCCGCGGCCAACGCCTTCCTGGACGGCCTGATGGCGAACCGCCGGGCGGCCGGCCTGCCGGGCCTGTCGCTGGCCTGGGGCCTGTGGGACCAGAGCACCGGCATGGCCGCCAACACCGACGAGGCCACCCGCGCCCGGATGAGCCGCCGCGGCGGCCTCCAGATCATGACGCAGGCCGAGGGCATGGACCTGTTCGACGCCGCCCTCGGCTCGAGCGAGTCGCTGCTGGTGCCCGCCAAGCTGGACCTCCGCGCGGGCGGGACCGTGCCGCACATGCTGCGCGGCCTGGTCCGCCCTGGCCGCAGGCAGGCCCGGACAGCGTCCACTGTGGACGGCAGGCTGGCCGGTCTCAGCCCGGCCGACCAGCTCACCCGGCTCCTCGACCTGGTCCGGGCGCAGGTGGCGGTCGTGCTCGGGTACGCCGACGCGAGTGCCGTCCGCGTGGACACCGCCTTCAAGGACGCCGGCTTCGACTCGCTGACCGCGGTCGAACTGCGCAACCGGCTGCGCGAGGCGACCGGGCTGAAGCTGCCCGCCACGCTGGTCTTCGACTACCCGAACCCCCAGGCCCTGGCCAAGTTCCTGCGCGAAGAACTCGGCGGCGCGGCCGAGCCGGCGGTGACCACGACGGCCGCGAAGGCCGACCTCGGCGAGCCGATCGCCATCGTCGGCATGGCCTGCCGCCTGCCGGGCGGGGTCACCGGCCCCGAGGACCTCTGGCGGCTGGTGGCCGAGGGCCGGGACGCCGTCTCGGAGTTCCCCGCCGACCGCGGCTGGGACACCGACGGCCTGTACGACCCGGACCCGGCGGTCCCGGGCAAGACCTACACCCGGCACGGCGGGTTCCTGCACGAAGCCGGCCTCTTCGACGCGGGCTTCTTCGGGATCTCGCCGCGCGAGGCCGTCGCGATGGACCCGCAGCAGCGGCTCCTGCTGGAGACGTCCTGGGAGGCCATGGAAGACGCCGGGGTCGACCCGCTTTCGCTCAAGGGCGACGACGTCGGCGTGTTCACCGGCATGTTCGGCCAGGGCTACGTCGCGCCGGGGGACAGCGTCGTCACCCCGGAGCTGGAGGGCTTCGCGGGCACCGGCGGTTCGTCGAGCGTGGCGTCCGGCCGCGTGTCGTACGTGTTCGGCTTCGAAGGCCCGGCGGTGACGATCGACTCGGCGTGCTCGTCGTCGCTGGTCGCGATGCACCTCGCCGCGCAGTCGCTGCGCCAGGGCGAATGCTCGATGGCCCTGGCGGGCGGCGCGACCGTGATGGCGAACCCCGGGGCGTTCGTGGAGTTCTCCCGCCAGCGCGGCCTCGCCGTGGACGGGCGCTGCAAGGCGTTCGCCGCCGCGGCCGACGGCACCGGCTGGGCCGAAGGCGTCGGCGTGGTCATCCTCGAACGGCTGTCGGTGGCCCGCGAACGCGGCCACCGGATCCTGGCCGTGCTGAGCGGCAGCGCGGTCAACCAGGACGGCGCTTCGAACGGCCTCACCGCCCCGAACGGGCCTTCGCAGCAGCGGGTGATCCGCCGGGCGCTGGTGAGCGCCGGGCTGGCACCGTCCGATGTGGACGTCGTCGAGGCGCACGGCACCGGCACCACCCTGGGTGACCCGATCGAGGCCCAGGCCCTGCTGGCGACCTACGGCAAGGACCGTGAGACGCCGTTGTGGCTGGGCTCGCTCAAGTCGAACATCGGCCACGCGCAGGCCGCGGCGGGGGTCGCGGGCGTGATCAAGATGGTCCAGGCCCTGCGCCACGAGGTTCTGCCGCCGACACTGCACGTCGACGAACCGACGCCCGAGGTCGACTGGTCCGCCGGTGCCGTCGAACTGCTGACGGAGGCTCGCGAGTGGCCGCGCACCGGCCGTCCGCGCCGGGCCGGGGTGTCCGCGTTCGGCGTCAGCGGCACGAACGCCCACCTGATCCTGGAAGAGGCGCCCGCCGAAGAGCCGGTGCCCACGCCCGAGGTGCCGGTGGTGCCGGTGGTGGTTTCCGCCCGCGGCACGGCTTCCCTGGCCGCTCAGGCGGGCCGGCTCGCCTCGCTGGTCGAGGGTGACGTCCCGCTGGCGGGCGTCGCCCGGGCGCTGGTGACCGACCGGGCCGCGCTGACCGAGCGCGCGGTCGTCGTCGCGGGTTCCCGCGAGGAAGCCGTGACGGGCCTGGCCGCGCTGGCCCGCGGCGAAGACACGGCCGCGGTGGTCACCGGCCGGGCGGGTTCGCCGGGCAAGCTCGTCTGGGTCTTCCCGGGCCAGGGCTCCCAGTGGGCGGGCATGGGCCGTGAGCTCCTCGACGAGTCTCCGGTGTTCGCCGCGCGGGTCGCCGAATGCGCGGCCGCGCTGGAACCGTGGGTCGACTGGTCGCTGCTGGACGTCCTGCGCGGCGAAGGTGACTTGGACCGCGTCGACGTGGTGCAGCCCGCGAGCTTCGCGGTGATGGTCGGCCTGGCCGCGGTGTGGCAGTCCGCGGGGGTGCGGCCGGACGCCGTCGTCGGCCACTCCCAGGGCGAGATCGCCGCCGCCTGCGTGTCGGGAGCGTTGTCGCTGCCGGACGCGGCCAAGGTCGTCGCGTTGCGCAGCCAGGCGATCGCCACCCGGCTGGCCGGCCACGGCGGCATGGCCTCGGTCGCGTTGAGCGAAGAAGACGCGACCGCGTGGCTGGCGCCGTGGGCCGACCGGGTCCAGGTGGCCGCGGTCAACAGCCCGACCTCGGTGGTGATCGCCGGGGAAGCCCGGGCCCTCGACGAGGTCGTCGAAGCCTTGACCGGTCAGGACGTCCGCGTCCGGCGGGTCGCCGTCGACTACGGGTCCCACACCAACCAGGTCGAAGCCATCGAGGACCTCCTCGCCGAAACCCTGGCCGGGATCGAGGCGCAGGCTCCGGCGGTCCCGTTCTTCTCCACGCTCACCGGCGACTGGATCACCGAAGCCGGGGTCGTCGACGGTGGCTACTGGTACCGGAACCTGCGCAACCGGGTCGGCTTCGGCCCGGCGGTGGCGGAGCTGGTGCGCCGGGGCCACGGCGTGTTCGTCGAGGTCAGCGCGCACCCGGTGCTGGTCCAGCCGCTCAGCGAGATCAGCGACGACGCCGTGGTGACCGGATCGCTGCGGCGCGACGACGGTGGCCTGCGCCGCCTGCTGACGTCGATGGCCGAGCTGTACGTGCGGGGCGTCGCGCTCGACTGGACCGCGGTCCTGCCGCAGGCGGGCCGGGTCGACCTGCCGAAGTACGCCTTCGACCACCGGCACTACTGGCTCCGGCCCGCCGAATCCGCCACCGACGCGGCTTCGCTGGGCCAGGCGGCCGCCGACCACCCGCTGCTGGGCGCGGTCGTCGAGCTGCCGCAGTCCGACGGCCTGGTCTTCACCTCGCGGCTGTCGGTGCGGACGCACCCGTGGCTGGCCGGCCACGTGGTCGGCGGCGTGGTGATCCTCCCCGGTTCCGGGCTGGCCGAGCTGGCCGTGCGGGCCGGCGACGAAGCCGGCTGCACCGCGCTCGACGAGCTGATCATCGAGGCGCCGCTGGTCGTGCCCGCCCAGGGCGCGGTCCGCGTCCAGGTCACGCTGAGCGGCCCGGACGAGACCGGCTCACGCACGGTGGACGTCTACTCGCGGCGCGACGGCGGCTCGTGGACGCGGCACGCCACCGGCGTGCTGTCGACGGCTCCCGGCCAGGGCACGGCGTTCGACTTCCGGGCCTGGCCGCCCGCGGACGCCGAGCGCGTCGACGTCGAGACCTTCTACGCAGACCTGGCCGAGCGTGGGTACGGGTACGGGCCGGCGTTCCAGGGCCTGCGGGCGGCGTGGCGGCGCGGTGACGAGGTGTTCGCCGAGGTCGCCCTCCCCGAGGACCTGCGCAAGGACGCGGGCCGGTTCGGCGTCCACCCGGCACTGCTCGACGCGGCTTTGCAGGCCGCGACGGTCGGCGCTGAGCCCGGCGAGCCGGTGCTGGCGTTCGCGTGGAACGGCCTGGTCCTGCACGCGGCCGGTGCGTCGGCGCTGCGGGTCCGGCTCGCGCCGAGTGGCTCGGACGCGCTGTCGGTCGAGGCCGCCGACGAAACCGGCGGCCTGGTCCTGACCATGGACTCGCTGGTGTCCCGGCCGGTCTCGGCCGAGCAGCTGGGCGCCGCGGGCCACGACGCGATGTTCCGCGTCGACTGGACCGAACTCCCCATGGGCCGGGTGACGGCCACCGCGGAGGACGCCGAGGTGCTGGAGGTGGTCGCGGGCGACTCGCCGCTGGCGGCGACCACGCGGGTCCTGGAGAAGCTCCAGGCGTGGCTGGCCGAACCCGAAGCGGAACGCCTGGTCGTCGTCACGCGCGGGGCCGTGCCCGCCGGCGGCGACGGCACGCTGACCGACCCGGCCGCGGCCGCGGTGTGGGGCCTGGTCCGGTCCGCGCAGGCGGAGCACCCGGACCGGATCGTCCTGCTCGACACTGACGGCGAGATCCCGCTGGGCGCCGTACTGGCCTCCGGTGAGCCGCAGCTCGCGGTCCGGGGCACGACGCTTCTCGTGCCCCGCCTGGCCCGCGCCACCCGGATCGCGGACGCGCCCGCCGCGTTCGACCCGGACGGGACCGTCCTGATCTCGGGTGCGGGATCGCTGGGCGCCCTCGTCGCCCGGCACCTGGTCGGCAGGCACGGCGTGCGGAAACTCGTGCTGGCCAGCAGGCAGGGCGCGGACGCCGAGGGTGCGAAGGACCTGGTCGCCGACCTGGCCGACGCAGATGTGTCCTTTGTGGCCTGTGACGTCTCGGACCGGGACCAGGTGGCCGCGCTGGTCGCGGACCTGCCGGACCTGACCGGGGTGGTGCACACGGCCGGTGTCTTCGAAGACGGCGTGATCGAGGCGCTGACCCCTGACCAGCTCGCGAACGTCTACGCGGCCAAAGTCACCGCCGCGCATCACCTCGACGAGCTGACCCGCGACCGGGACCTCGGCGCGTTCGTCGTGTTCTCGTCCGTCGCGGGTGTGCTGGGCGGCGGCGGCCAGGGCCCGTACGCGGCGGCGAACGCCTTCCTCGACGCGGCCATGGCGAGCCGCCGGGCCGCGGGCCTGCCCGGCCTGTCACTGGCCTGGGGTCTCTGGGAACGCAGCAGCGGCATGGCGGCGCACCTCAGCGACGTCGACCACGCGCGGGCGAGCCGCAACGGCGTCCTGGAACTGACCCGCGAAGAGGGCCTGGCGCTGTTCGACCTCGCGCTGCGGACGGACGAGTCGCTGCTCGTGCCGATCAAGCTCGACCTCGCGGCGATGCGGGCGGGCACGGTCCCGGTCCTGTTCCGCGGCCTGGTGCGGCCGGCCAGGAGCCAGGTCCGCTCGGTGTCCACTGTGGACGACGGACTGGCCGGGCTCGCCCCGGCCGAGCGGGAGGCGCGGCTCGTCGACCTGGTGCGCGGGCAGGTCGCGGTCGTGCTCGGCTACGACGGGCCGGACGCGGTGCGCGCGGACACGGCGTTCAAGGACACCGGGTTCGACTCGCTGACGTCGGTGGAACTGCGCAACCGGCTGCGCCAGGCGACCGGGCTGAAGCTGCCCGCCACGCTGGTCTTCGACTACCCGAACCCCTTGGCGGTGGCGCGGTTCCTGAGCGCGCGGCTGGTCCCGGAGACCAACGGGCACAACGGGACCAACGGCGACCGGCTGCGGCACGCGCTGGCGTCCGCCGCGACCGAGGAGCCGTCGATCGCCGAACTGGGTGTCGACGACCTCGTGCAACTGGCTTTCGGCGACGAGTGATGGGGAGCAAGTGGTGAGTGCGTCGTATGAAAAGGTCGTCGAGGCGCTGCGGAAGTCCCTCGAAGAGGTCGGCACGCTGAAGAAGCGGGTCGACGCCGCCCGCGAGCCGATCGCGATCGTCGGCATGGCCTGCCGGCTGCCCGGCGGCGTCACCGGACCCGGCGACCTGTGGCGGTTGGTCGCCGAGGGCGGCGACGCCGTCTCGGAGTTCCCGGCCGACCGCGGTTGGGACCTGGAGAACCTGTTCGACCCGGACCCCGACCACGCGGGCACGTCGTACACCGACCGCGGTGGCTTCCTCCACGACGCGGCCCTGTTCGACCCGGGCTTCTTCGGGATCTCGCCGCGCGAGGCACTGGCCATGGACCCGCAGCAGCGGCTGCTCCTGGAGGCGTCCTGGGAAGCACTGGAAGGCGTCGGCCTCGACCCGACGTCGCTGCAGGGCACCGACGTCGGCGTGTTCACCGGCGCCGGCGGCTCGGGCTACGGCGGTGGCCTGGCCGGGCCGGAGATGCAGAGCTTCGCGGGCACCGGGCTGGCGTCGAGCGTGGCGTCGGGCCGGGTGTCCTACGTCTTCGGGTTCGAAGGCCCGGCGGTCACGATCGACACGGCGTGCTCGTCGTCGCTGGTCGCGATGCACCTCGCCGCGCAGGCGCTGCGGCGGGGCGACTGCTCGATGGCCCTCGCGAGCGGCGCGATGGTGATGTCGGGCCCCGACTCCTTCGTCGTCTTCTCGCGGCAGCGGGGCCTGGCCGCCGACGGCCGGTGCAGGGCCTTCGCCTCGGGTGCCGACGGCATGGTGCTCGCCGAGGGCATCAGCGTCGTCGTGCTGGAACGGCTGTCGGTCGCCCGGCAGCGCGGGCACCACGTCCTCGCCGTCCTGCGCGGCAGCGCGGTGAACCAGGACGGCGCGTCCAACGGCCTCACCGCCCCGAACGGCCCTTCGCAGCAGCGCGTCATCCGCGCCGCGCTGGCCGACGCCGGACTCGGACCGTCCGATGTGGACCTTGTCGAGGCGCACGGGACCGGCACGAGCCTCGGCGATCCGATCGAGGCGCAGGCGCTGCTGGCCACCTACGGTCAGGAGCGCGAGACGCCGTTGTGGCTCGGCTCGCTGAAGTCGAACATCGGCCACACCCAGGCCGCCGCGGGCGTGGCCAGCGTGATCAAGGTCGTCCAGGCGCTGCGGCACGGCGTCATGCCGCCGACCCTGCACGTCGACGAGCCCACCGCGCAGGTCGACTGGTCCGAGGGTGCGGTCTCGTTGCTGACGGAAGCCCGGGACTGGCCGCGCGGCTCGCGGCCGCGCCGGGCCGGGGTGTCGTCGTTCGGCGTCAGCGGCACGAACGTGCACCTGATCATCGAAGAAGCGCCCGAGGAGCCCGCGGTCGCGGTGCCGTCGTCCCCGGACGTCGTCCCGCTGGTGGTGTCCGCGCGCAGCACCGGTTCCCTGGCCGGGCAGGCCGAACGGCTGACCGGGGTGGACGTGCCACTGGGGCAGCTCGCCGGGGCGCTCGTGTCCGGGCGCGCGGTGCTGGAGGAACGCGCGGTCGTCGTGGCCGGTTCGGAGGCGGAAGCCCGCGCGGGCCTCGGTGCCCTGGCCCGCGGTGCGGCCGCGCCTGGTGTCGTGACCGGGACGGCGGGCAAGCCGGGCAAGGTCGTCTGGGTGTTCCCGGGCCAGGGGACGCAGTGGGCCGGCATGGGCCGGGAGCTCCTCGACGCGTCGCCGGTGTTCGCCGAGCGGATCAAGGAGTGCGCGGCCGCCCTGGACCAGTGGACCGACTGGTCGCTGCTCGACGTCCTGAGCGGTGACGGCGACCTGGACCGCGTCGACGTGCTCCAGCCCGCGTGTTTCGCGGTGATGGTGGGGCTGGCCGCGGTGTGGGAGTCCGTGGGGGTACGGCCGGACGCGGTGCTCGGGCACTCCCAAGGTGAGATCGCGGCCGCCTGCGTCTCGGGGGCGTTGTCGCTGGACGACGCGGCGAAGGTGGTGGCCCTGCGCAGCCGGGCGATCGCCGCGCAGCTGTCCGGCCGCGGTGGCATGGCGTCGGTGCAGTTGGGCCACGACGAGGTGGCTGCCCGGCTGGCGCCGTGGGAGGGCCGTGTCGAGATCGCGGCAGTCAACGGTCCCGCCTCGGTCGTGATCGCGGGTGACGCCGAAGCGCTCACCGAGGCCGTCGAAGCTCTCGGTGGTCGGCGGGTCGCCGTGGACTACGCGTCCCACACCCGGCACGTCGAGGACATCCGCGACACGCTCGCCGAGACCTTGGCCGGGATCGAGGCGCAGGCGCCCGTGGTGCCGTTCTTTTCGACGGTGACCGGTGAATGGGTGCAGGGCGGTGTCCTGGACGGCGGTTACTGGTACCGGAACTTGCGTAACCAGGTTGGGTTCGGCGCTGCGGTCGAGGCGTTGATCGAGCAGGGGCATGGCGTGTTCGTCGAGGTCAGTGCGCACCCGGTGCTGGTGCAGTCGATCAGTGAACTCGCCGATGCCGTTGGGACGCTGCGGCGGGACGACGGCGGGTTGCGGCGGCTGCTGACGTCGATGGCGGAGCTGTTCGTCCGCGGCGTCGACGTGGACTGGACGACGCTGGTGCCGCCCGCGCGCGTCGACCTGCCGACGTACGCCTTCGACCACCAGCACTTCTGGCTCCGGCCGGCCGAGCAGGCGGACGCCGTCTCGCTCGGCCAGGCACCGGCCGGGCACCCGCTGCTCGGCGCGGTCGTGCCGCTGCCGCAGTCGGACGGCCTGGTGTTCACCTCGCGCCTGTCGCTGCGGACACACCCCTGGCTGGCCGACCACACCATCGGCGGCGTGGTGCTCTTCCCCGGCACCGGCCTGGTCGAACTGGCCGTGCGGGCCGGCGACGAAGCCGGCTGCCCGGTGCTGGACGAACTCGTCACCGAAGCGCCGCTCGTCGTGCCCGCCCCGGGCGTCAGCGTCCAGGTCACGGTGAGCGGCCCGGACCAGAACGGCTCCCGCACGGTCGACATCCACTCCCGGCGCGACGACGTGTGGACGCGGCACGCGACCGGCACGGTCTCGGCGACGCCGGGCCCGACCGGCGGCTTCGACTTCACCGCGTGGCCGCCCCCGGGCGGGCAGCGCGTCGAGATCGGCGGCTTCTACGAGGACCTCGCCGAACGCGGATATGCGTACGGGCCGCTGTTCCAGGGCGTGCGGGCGGTGTGGCAACGCGACGGCGAGGTCTTCGCCGAGGTCGCCCTGCCCGACGACCGCCGGGAGGACGCCGCCCGGTTCGGCCTCCACCCCGCGTTGCTCGACGCGGCTTTGCAGACCGGGACGATCGCCGCGGCCGCGTCGGGGCAGCCCGGGAAATCCGTGATGCCGTTCTCGTGGAACCGGCTGGCGCTGCACGCCGTGGGCGCCGCGGGGCTGCGGGTCCGGGTCGCGCCCGGCGGGCCGGACGCGCTGACCGTCGAGGCCGCCGACGAGACCGGCGCCCCGGTGCTCACCATGGACTCGCTGATCCTGCGCGAGGTCGCTCTCGACCAGCTCGACACCGCGCGCACCGGCTCGCTGTACCGGGTGGACTGGCCCGAACTGACCATTGTGGACAGTGTGGCGCCTGCCGGGCAGGCCGAGGTGCTGGAAGCGGTCGGCGGGGAGCCCCTGGTCCTGACCACCCGGGTGCTGGAAGCCGTGCAGGCGTTCCTCGCCGAGGCGGCGGAAGACGCCCGGCTGGTCGTGGTGACCCGCGGTGCCGTCCGCGAGGTGACCGACCCGGCCGGGGCCGCGGTGTGGGGCCTGGTCCGGGCCGCCCAGTCGGAGAACCCCGACCGGATCGTGCTGCTCGACACCGACGGCGACGTGCCGCTGGAAGCCGCGCTGGCGACCGGCGAGCCGCAGCTCGCGTGGCGCGGGACCACGTTCTCGGTGCCCCGGCTCGCCCGCGTCACCGAACCGGCCGAGACACCGCTGACGTTCCGGCCGGACGGGACGGTCCTCGTCTCCGGCGGCGGGACGCTGGGTGCGCTGGCCGCCCGCGCGCTGGTCACCCGGCACGACGTCCGGCGCCTGGTCCTGGCCAGCCGGCGCGGGCCGGACGCCGAGGGCGTCGAAGACCTCGTCACCGAGCTGACCGGGCACGGCGCGTCCGTGTCCGTGGTGGCCTGCGACGTCGCCGACCGCGACCAGGTGGCCGCGCTGCTCGCGGACCACCCGGTGACGGCGGTGGTGCACACGGCGGGCGTGTTCGACGCCGGTGTCACCGGCGCACTGACCCGGGACCGGCTGGCCAAGGTGTTCGCCCCCAAGGTCGACGCGGTCCGCCACCTCGACGAGCTGACCGGAGACCTCGACGCGTTCATCGTCTACTCGTCCGCCTCCTCGATCTTCATGGGCGCGGGCAGCGGCGGGTACGCGGCAGCGAACGCCTTCCTCGACGGCCTGATGGCCGCCCGCCGCGCGGCCGGCCGCCCCGGGCTTTCGCTGGCCTGGGGCCCGTGGGAGCAGCTCACCGGCATGGCCGGCACCATCGACGACCTGACCCTGGCCCGGATGAGCCGTCGTGAAGGCCGCGGCGGCGTGCGGGCGCTCGGGTCCGCCGAGGGCATGGAGCTGTTCGACGCGGCCCTCGCGGCCGGGGAAGCCCTGCTGGTGCCGATCGAGCTCGACCTCCGCGAAGTGCGGGCCGACGCGGCCGCCGGCGGCACCGTGCCGCACCTGCTGCGCGGGCTCGTCCGGGCGGGCAGGCAGGCGGCACGCACGGCACCGGGCGAGGACGGCGGCCTGGCCCGCAAGCTCGCCGGGCTCACCGTGGCCGACCAGGAAAAGCTGCTGCTCGACCTCGTCCGCGGCCAGGTCGCCATCGTGCTCGGGCACGCCGGCAGCTCCGGCGTCCGCGCGGACGCGGCGTTCAAGGACGCCGGCTTCGACTCGCTGACGTCTGTGGAGCTGCGCAACCGGCTGCGCGAGGCCACCGGCCTGAAACTGCCCGCGACGCTGGTCTTCGACCACCCGAACCCCCTGGCGCTGGCCCGGCACCTGCGCACCGAACTGGCCGTCGAGGAGGCGTCCCCGGCCGACGCGGTGCTGGCCGGCCTCGCCGGGCTGGAGACGGCCATCGCGGCCGCCTCGGACGGCGACCGGATCGCCGCCCGGCTGCGGGAACTGCTCAAGGCGGCGGAAGCCCGGCCGAGCACCTCCGACGATCTCGACACGGCCAGCGACGAGGAGCTCTTCGCCCTCGTCGACGGGCTCGACTGAAACCGCACACGTGAGACTGGGAGTTGAGATCAGTGGCTGACGAGGGACAGCTCCGCGACTACCTCAAGCGGGCCATCGCCGACGCCCGCGACGCCCGCACGCGGCTGCGCGAGGTCGAGGACCAGGCGCGGGAGCCGATCGCCATCGTCGCCATGGCGTGCCGGTACCCGGGCGGCGTCGCCTCGCCCGAGGACCTGTGGCGGCTGGTGGCCGACGGCGTCGACGCCGTCACCGCGTTCCCCGGCGACCGCGGCTGGGACGTCGACGGGCTCGTCGACCCCGACCCCGACCGCCCGGGCACGACGTACACCGACCAGGGCGGCTTCCTCCACGACGCGGGGCTCTTCGACGCCGGGTTCTTCGGGATCTCGCCGCGGGAAGCCGTCGCGATGGACCCGCAGCAGCGGCTGCTGCTGGAAACGTCGTGGGAGGCCATCGAGCGCACCGGCACCGACCCGCGTTCGCTGAAGGGCAGCGACGTCGGCGTGTTCACCGGCGTCGCGAGCATGGGCTACGGCGCCGGCGGCGGCACGGTCGCCCCGGAACTCGAGGGGTTCGTCGGCACCGGGGCGGCGCCGTGCATCGCGTCCGGCCGGGTGTCGTACGTCCTCGGCTTCGAGGGCCCGGCGGTCACCGTCGACACCGGGTGCTCGTCGTCGCTGGTCGCCATGCACCTCGCCGCGCAGGCCCTGCGCCGCGGCGACTGCTCGATGGCGCTGGCCGGCGGCGCGATGGTGATGGCCCAGCCCGGTTCCTTCGTGTCCTTCTCCCGGCAGCGCGGGCTCGCCAGGGACGGGCGCTGCAAGGCCTTCGCGGACAGCGCCGACGGCATGGGGCTGGCCGAGGGCGTCGGCGTCATCGCGCTGGAACGGCTGTCGGTCGCCCGCGAGCGCGGGCATCGCGTGCTGGCGGTGCTGCGCGGCATCGCGGTCAACTCCGACGGCGCCTCGAACGGCCTGACCGCGCCCAACGGCCCGTCCCAGCAGCGGGTGATCCGCGCCGCCCTCGCCGAAGCCGGGCTTTCACCGTCCGATGTAGACGCCGTCGAAGGCCACGGCACGGGCACGACCCTGGGTGACCCGATCGAGGCGCAGGCCCTGCTGGCCACCTACGGCAAGGACCGCGAGACACCGTTGTGGCTCGGTTCGATCAAGTCGAACCTCGGGCACACCCAGGCCGCGGCGGGCGTGGCCAGCGTGATCAAGATGGTCGAGGCGCTGCGGCACGGCGTGCTGCCCCCGACCCTGCACGTCGACCAGCCGTCCACCGAGGTCGACTGGTCGGCCGGCGCGGTTTCGCTGCTGACGGAGGCGCGGGAGTGGCCGCGCGACGGCCGTCCGCGCCGGGCCGGGGTCTCGTCGTTCGGGATCAGCGGGACCAACGCGCACCTCATCCTGGAAGAAGCGCCCGAGGAGGAGACCGCTCCGGCCGAAGCCGTCGCCGGTGTCGTGCCGATCGTGGTGTCGGCCCGCGGGGCACTGGCCGGTCAGGCCGGGCGGCTGGCCGCGTTCCTCCGCGAATCCGACGCGCCCCTGCCCGCCGTCGCCGGGTCGCTGGTCGCCGGCCGCTCCCGGTTCGACGACCGGGCCGTCGTGGTGGCGGGCAGCCGGGACGAGGCCGTGACGAGCCTGGAAGCGTTGGCTCGCGGGGAAAACACGGCCGCGGTCACCGGTCGGGTGGGTGCGCCGGGCAAGGTCGTGTGGGTGTTCCCGGGCCAGGGCTCGCAGTGGGTCGGCATGGGCCGGGAGCTCCTCGACGCGTCGCCGGTGTTCGCCGAGCGGATCAAGGAGTGCGCGGCCGCCCTCGAACCGTGGATCGACTGGTCGCTGCTCGACGTCCTCCGTGGTGAGGGCGACCTCGAGCGGGTCGATGTCCTGCAGCCCGCGTGCTTTGCGGTGATGGTCGGCCTGGCCGCGGTGTGGTCCTCGGCCGGGGTGGTTCCCGATGCCGTGCTCGGCCATTCGCAGGGCGAGATCGCCGCCGCGTGCGTGTCGGGTGCGTTGTCGCTCGAGGACGCGGCGAAGGTGGTCGCGTTGCGCAGCCAGTCCATCGCGGCGAAGCTGGCCGGCCGCGGTGGGATGGCGTCGGTCGCGCTGAGCGAGGAAGACGCCGTCGCCCGCTTGGCGCCGTGGGCCGACCGGGTCGAGGTGGCCGCGGTCAACGGCCCGTCGTCGGTGGTGATCGCGGGTGATGCCGAAGCTCTCACTGAGGCTGTCGAGGTCCTCGGCGGACGGCGGGTGGCGGTGGACTACGCGTCCCACACCCGGCACGTCGAGGACCTCGAGGGCACTCTCGCCGAGACTCTGGCTGGGATCGAGGCGCAGGCGCCGGTGGTGCCGTTCTTCTCGACGGTCACCGGCGAATGGGTGCGGGACGGTGTCCTGGATGGCGGTTATTGGTACCGGAACCTGCGCAACCAGGTCCGCTTCGGCTCGGCGGTGCAGACACTGATCGAGCAAGGGCACGGCGTGTTCGTCGAGGTCAGCGCTCACCCGGTGCTGGTGCAGCCGATCAGTGAACTCGCTGACGCCGTCGGGACATTGCGGCGGGACGACGGCGGCCTCCGGCGGCTGCTGACTTCGATGGCGGAGCTGTTCGTCCGCGGCGTCGACGTCGACTGGACGACCTTCGTGCCGCCCGCCCGCGTCGACCTGCCGACGTACGCCTTCGACCACCGGCACTACTGGCTGCGGTACGTCGAGACGGCGGCCGACGCGGCGGGTCCGGTGGTGCGGCTGCCGCAGACCGGCGGCCTGGTCTTCACCTCCCGGTGGTCGCTGAAGACGCAGCCGTGGCTGGCCGAGCACGCCCTGGACGAAATCATCGTCGTGCCCGGCGCGGCACTGGCCGAGCTGGCCATCCGGGCGGGCGACGAGGCCGGGACCCCGGTGCTGGACGAACTCGTCGTCGAGGCGCTGCCGATCGTGCCCGAGCGCGGCGCGATCCGGGTGCAGGTCATGGTGGGCGGGCCGGACGAAAACGGTCTACGCCCCCTGGAGGTGTACTCCCAGCCCGACGACGCCGGCGACGAGTGGACCCGGCACGCCACCGGCACGCTCTCGGCGACGCCGCCGCCGGGCACGCGGCAGAACGGCGACGAGATCTTCGCGGAAGTCTCCCTGCCCGACGACGTGGACGCCGGCGCGTTCGGCATCCACCCCGCGCTCCTGCACACGGCCCTGGTCGGCGAAGACCTGTCGCAGCCCATGGAATGGCGAGGCGTGACACTGCACGCCGAGGGAGCGTCGGCCCTGCGGGTCCGGCGCGGGCCCGGCGGTTCCCTGGAAGCGACCGACGGCGCCGGCAACCTGGTCGTCACGGCGGAGGAAGTGGTGCTGCGCCCGGTGTCCGTCGGGCAGCCGGGCACCACCCGGGACTCGCTGTTCCAGGTGAACTGGATCGAACTCCCCGGGAGTCAGCAGGCCGACGGTGTCGCCGACGTGCTGGAGGTCCCCGGCGGCGACGCCCCGCTGACCGCCACCTCGCGGGTCCTGGAAAAGCTCCAGACGTGGCTGGCCGAGCCCGAAGCGGAACGCCTGGTCGTGGTGACGCGCGGTGCGGTGCCCGCCGGTGACACGCCGGTCACCGACCCGGCCGCGGCCGCGGTCTGGGGTCTCGTCCGGTCCGCGCAGGCGGAGAACCCGGAGCGGATCGTCCTGCTGGACACCGATGGCGAAGTGCCGCTGGGTGCGGTGCTGGCCACCGGTGAGCCGCAGGTCGCCGTGCGCGGCGCCGCCCTCCACGTACCGCGCCTCGCCCGCGCTGAGGCCACCGCCGGGGATGGTCTCCGAGGGACGGTCCTCGTCTCCGGCGCGGGGGTGCTCGGGGAGATCGTCGCCCGGCACCTGGTCACCCACCACGGCGTGCGGAACCTGGTCCTGGCCAGCCGCCGCGGCCTCGACGCCGACGGCGCGAAGGACCTGGTCACCGACCTCACCGGCGAGGGCGCGGACGTGTCCGTCGTCGCCTGCGACCTCGCCGACCGCGACCAGGTGGCCGCCCTGCTGGCCGAACACCGCCCGGCGAGCGTCATCCACACCGCGGGCGTCCTCGACGACGGCGTCATCGGGACACTGACACGAGAGCGGCTCGCCAAGGTCTTCGCGCCCAAGGTCGATGCCGTCCGCCACCTCGACGAGCTGACCCGCGACCGGGACCTCGACGCGTTCGTCGTGTTCTCCTCCGGCTCCGGCGTCTTCGGCTCGCCCGGGCAGGGCAACTACGCGGCCGCGAACGCGTTCCTGGACGCGGCGATGGCGGAGCGCCGGGCGGCGGGCCTGCCCGGCCTGTCGCTGGCCTGGGGCCTGTGGGAGCAGGCCACCGGCCTGACCGCGCACCTCGGCGGCACCGACCAGGCCCGGATGAGCCGCGGCGGCGTCCGCCCGATCACGGCCGACGAGGGCATGACCCTGCTCGACGCCTCGCTGGGCGCGCAGCCCGCGGTGCTGGTGCCGGTCAAGCTCGACCTGCGGGAAGTGCGGGCCGGTGGCGCCGTGCCGCACCTGCTGCGCGGCCTGGTCCGCCCCGGCCGCCGTCACGCCCAGGGTGCGTCCACAGTGGACGACTCGCTGCAGCAGCGGCTGGCCGGGCTGGCCGCACCCGAGCAGGAGGCACTGCTCGTCGACCTCGTGCGCAGCCAGGTCGCCGCCGTGCTCGGGCACGCCGGGCCGGACGCCGTCCGCGCCGACACCGCGTTCAAGGACGCCGGGTTCGACTCGCTCACCTCGGTCGACCTGCGCAACCGGCTGCGGGAGAGCACCGGGCTGAAACTGCCCGCCACGCTCGCCTTCGACTACCCGACCCCGCTGGCCCTCGCCCGGCACCTGCGCGACGAGCTCGGCGCCGGCGACGACGCGCTCTCGGTCGTGCACGCCCGGCTCGAAGACGTCGAGGCGCTGCTCGGCGGGCTGGTCCTCGACGAATCCACGAAGACCGGGCTCACCCTCCGGCTGCAGGGCCTGGTGGCCCGGTGCAACGGGGTGAGCGGGGAACCGGACGGCGCAACGCTGGCGGACCGGCTCGAAGCCGCGTCCGCCGACGAAGTCCTCGACTTCATCGACGAGGAGCTGGGTCTCACCTGACCCCGGTCCGCGACCGACGCTCCAGCAAACCCTTGTGAGGACACAGGAATGGCCACGGACGAGAAACTCCTCAAGTACCTCAAGCGCGTCACGGCGGAGCTGCACAGCCTGCGCAAGCAGGGCGCCCGGCACGCCGACGAGCCGCTCGCCGTCGTCGGCATGGCCTGCCGGTTCCCCGGCGGGGTGGCCTCGCCCGAAGACCTGTGGCAGCTGGTGGCCGGCGGTGTCGACGCCCTCTCGGACTTCCCCGACGACCGGGGCTGGGAGCTGGACGGCCTGTTCGACCCGGACCCCGACAACCCGGGAACGTCGTACACCAGCCAGGGCGGCTTCCTGCGCGGGGCCGGGCTGTTCGACGCGGGCCTGTTCGGCATCTCGCCGCGCGAGGCCCTCGTCATGGACCCGCAGCAGCGGGTGCTGCTGGAGACGTCGTGGGAGGCGCTGGAAGACGCCGGCGTCGACCCG
This sequence comes from Amycolatopsis tolypomycina, assembly GCF_900105945.1. NCBI lineage: Bacteria > Bacillati > Actinomycetota > Actinomycetes > Pseudonocardiales > Pseudonocardiaceae > Amycolatopsis > Amycolatopsis tolypomycina. Next base: position 288,325 of record NZ_FNSO01000001.1, read on the forward strand.
CTGTCGCTGAAGGGCAGCGACGTCGGCGTGTTCTCCGGCGTGTTCACCCAGGGCTACGGCGCCGGCGCGATCACCCCCGACCTGGAGGCGTTCGCGGGCATCGGCGCGGCGTCGAGCGTGGCCTCGGGCCGGGTGTCCTACACCTTCGGGCTCGAAGGACCCGCGGTCACCATCGACACGGCGTGCTCGTCGTCGCTGGTGGCCATCCACCTCGCCGCCCAGGCCCTGCGCGCGGGCGAGTGCTCGATGGCACTGGCCGGCGGCGCGACGGTGATGCCGACGCCCGGCACGTTCGTGGCGTTCTCGCGGCAGCGGGTGCTGGCCGCCGACGGCCGGTCCAAGGCCTTCTCCTCGACCGCGGACGGCACCGGCTGGGCCGAGGGCGCCGGCGTGCTCGTCCTCGAACGGCTTTCGGTGGCCCAGGAACGCGGGCACCGGATCCTGGCCGTCATCCGGGGCAGCGCGGTCAACCAGGACGGCGCGTCGAACGGCCTGACCGCGCCGAACGGGCCGTCGCAGCAACGCGTGATCCGCAAGGCCCTGTCCGGGGCCGGTCTCGTGGCGTCCGATGTGGACATCGTCGAGGCGCACGGCACGGGCACCGCGCTCGGCGACCCGATCGAAGCGCAGGCGTTGCTGGCCACCTACGGCCAGGGCCGTGAGACGCCGTTGTGGCTGGGCTCGGTCAAGTCGAACTTCGGGCACACGCAGGCGGCCGCCGGCGTGGCCGGGGTGATCAAGATGGTCCAGGCCCTGCGCCACGGCACCATGCCGCCGACCCTGCACGTCGCCGAGCCGACACCGGAGGTCGACTGGTCGGCCGGCGCGGTTTCGCTCCTGACCGAGCCGCGCGCGTGGCCCGCCGGGGACCGGCCGCGCCGGGCCGGCGTGTCGGCGTTCGGCATCAGCGGCACGAACGCGCACCTCATCCTCGAAGAGGCGCCTCCGGTCGACGCCGTCCCGGACGAACCCGTGGTCGAGGGGCCGCTGCCGCTGGTCGTCTCGGCGGGCAGTCCCACCTCTCTGGCCGCTCAGGCGGGTCGGCTCGCCGACGCCCTGGAGTCCGGCGTGCCGGCGGCTCGACTGGCGGGTGCGCTGCTTTCGGGCCGGGCGCTGCTGGGTGACCGCGCGGTCGTGGTCGCGGGCACGGACGAAGAAGCCGTGGCCGGGCTGCGTGCGCTGGCCCGCGGCGAGCGGGTGCCCGGTGTGGTGACCGGTTCGGGCAAGCCGGGCAACGTCGCTTTCGTTTTCCCTGGCCAGGGATCCCAGCGGCCCGGGATGGGCCGGGAGCTCTACGACCGGTACCCCGTGTTCGCGACGGCGTTCGACGAGGCCTGCGAACAGCTGGACACCTGCCTGGCCGGACGCGCCGGCCACCGCGTGCGGGACGTCGTGCTGGGCGAAGTCCCCGCGGAAACCGGGCTGCTGAACCAGACGGTCTTCACCCAGGCCGGGCTGTTCGCGGTGGAGAGCGCGCTGTTCCGGCTCGCCGGGTACTGGGGTGTCCGGCCGGACGTCGTGATCGGCCACTCCATCGGCGAGATCACCGCCGCGTACGCCGCGGGGGTGTTTTCGCTGCCGGACGCGGCCCGGATCGTCGCGGCACGAGGACGGTTGATGCAGGCTTTGGCGCCCGGCGGGGCGATGGTCGCCGTGGCGGCGTCCGAAGCCGAAGTCGCCGAACTGCTCGGCGAGGGTGTCGAGCTCGCCGCCGTCAACGGTCCTTCGGCGGTGGTCCTTTCCGGTGACGAAGACGCGGTCCTCGCGGCTGCCACACAAATGCGCGAGCGCGGGTACAAGACCAAGCAGCTCAAGGTTTCGCACGCCTTCCACTCCGCGCGGATGGACCCGATGCTGGCCGAGTTCGCCGCCGAGCTGGCCGGGGTGACCTGGCACGAGCCGGAAATCCCGGTCGTCTCCAACGTGACCGGCCGGCTCGCCGGGCCCGGCGAACTCACCGAGCCGGGCTACTGGGCCGAACACGTCCGGCGTCCGGTGCGGTTCGCCGAGGGCATCGCGGAGTCCGGCGCCACCCTGTTCGTGGAGCTGGGGCCGGGAGCTGCGCTGACCGGCCTGGTCGAGGAGACGGCCGACGTCACGTGTGTGGCGGCCTTGCGGGACGACCGCCCGGAAGACACGGCGCTGCTCGCCGCGGTCGCCGAGCTGTTCGTCCGCGGGGTCGGCGTCGACTGGTCCGCCCTGCTGCCGCCGGTGACCGGGTTCGTCGACCTCCCGAAGTACGCCTTCGACCAGCGGAACTACTGGCTCCAGCCGGCCGCGCCTGCCACCGGCGCGGCTTCGCTCGGGCAGGTCGCGGCCGACCACCCGCTGCTCGGCGCGGTCGTCCGGCTGCCGCAGCCGGACGGCCTGGTCTTCACCTCGCGGCTGTCGCTGAAGTCGCACCCCTGGCTGGCCGACCACGTCATCGGCGGGGTGGTGCTCGTCGCGGGCACCGGGCTCGTCGAGCTGGCCGTCCGGGCCGGGGACGAGGCAGGCTGCCCGGTCCTCGAGGAGCTCGTCATCGAGGCCCCGCTGCCCGTCCCCGACCGCGGCGGCGTCCGGATCCAGGTCGTCGTGGGCGCGGCGGGGGAGACGGGGGCGCGCACGGTCGAGGTGTACTCCCTGCGCGAGGACGCCGGCGCGGAGGTGTGGACCCGGCACGCGACCGGGTTCCTGGCCGCGACCTCGTCGGCGCACGAACCGTTCGACTTCACCGCCTGGCCACCACCCGGTGTCGAGCGGATCGACGTCGGGGACTTCTACGACGAGCTGATCGAGCGCGGGTACACCTACGGGCCGTCGTTCCGCGGCCTGCGGACGGTCTGGCGTCGTGGCGACGAGATCTTCGCCGAGGTCGCCCTGGCCGAAGACGATCGCGCGGACGCGGCCCGGTTCGGCATCCACCCCGGCCTGCTGGACGCGGCCCTGCACGCCGGGATGCTCGGCGCCGCCACGACGGAAGAGCCCGGGCGGCCGGTGCTGCCGTTCGCCTGGAACGGCCTGGTGCTGCACGCCGCCGGGGCGTCCGCGCTGCGGGTCCGGCTCGCCCCGAGTGGCCCGGACGCCCTCTCGGTCGAGGCCGCGGACGAGGCAGGCGGGCTCGTCGTGACGGCGGATTCCCTGGTCTCCCGCCCGGTCTCGACCGAGCAGCTGGACGCGGCAGCCCACCGTGACGCGCTGTTTCGCTTGGCGTGGACCGAGATTTCCCCAGCCGGGGAGGCGCCCGCGGACCAGGTCGAGGTGCTCGAAGCATCCGGCGAGCGGGACCCCCTGGAACTGACCGGCCGAGTCCTGGAAGCCGTGCAGACCTGGCTCGCCGACGCAGCCGACGACGCTCGCCTGGTCGTCGTGACCCGCGGCGCCGTCCACGAGGTGACCGACCCGGCCGGTGCCGCGGTGTGGGGCCTGATCCGGGCCGCCCAGGCGGAAAATCCGGACCGGATCATCCTGCTGGACACCGACGGTGCAGTGCCGCTGGGCCGGGTGCTGGCCTCCGGCGAGCCGCAGGTCGCGATCCGGGACACCACGCTGACCGCTCCCCGCCTGGCCCGCGCCGAGGCCGCGGGGACACCGGCCGTGTCCGGCGGGACGGTCCTGATCTCGGGCGCCGGCTCGCTCGGCGTGCTCACCGCCCGGCACCTGGTCGCCCGGCACGGCGTCCGGCGGCTCGTGCTCGCGAGTCGTCAAGGGGCCGCCGCCGACGGCATGGCCGAGCTGACCGCGGAACTGACCGCCCAGGGCGCCGAAGTCTCCGTGGTCGCCTGCGACCTCGCCGACCGCGCCCGGGTCGAGGCGCTGCTGGCCGAACACCATCCGACCGCCGTCGTGCACACGGCCGGGGTCCTCGACGACGGCGTCTTCGAGTCGCTGACGCGGGAGCGGCTGGCCAAGGTGTTCGCCCCGAAGGTCGACGCCGTCCGCCACCTCGACGAGCTCACCCGCGACCTGGACCTCGACGCCTTCGTCGTGTTTTCGTCCGCGTCCGGCGTCTTCGGCTCCGCCGGGCAGGGCAACTACGCCGCCGCCAACGCCTACCTGGACGCCGTGGTCGCCCGCCGCCGGGCCGCGGGCCTGCCCGGCACGTCGCTGGCCTGGGGCCTGTGGGAACAGACCGACGGCATGACCGCCCACCTCGGCGGCGCGGACCAGGCGCGTGCCGGCCGCGGCGGCGTCCTCGCCCTCTCGCCCGCCGAAGGCATGGAGCTGTTCGACGCGGCGCCGGACGGGCTCGTCGTCCCGGTCAAGCTCGACCTGCGCAAGACGCGGGCCGGCGGGCCGGTGCCGCACCTGCTGCGCGGCCTGGTCCGCCCGGGCAGGCAGCAGGCGCGTCCGGCGTCCACTGTGGACTCCGGCCTGGCCGGACGGCTCGCCGGGCTCGCCCCGGCCGAGCAGGAGGCGCTGCTGCTCGACGTCGTCCGCACGCAGGTCGCGCTGGTGCTCGGGCACGCCGGGCCGGAAGCCGTCCGCGCGGACACCGCGTTCAAGGACACCGGCTTCGACTCGCTGACGTCGGTGGAACTGCGGAACCGGCTGCGCGAGGCGAGCGGGCTGAAACTGCCCGCCACGCTGGTCTTCGACTACCCGACGCCGGTGGCGCTGGCCCGCTACCTGCGTGACGAACTCGGCGACCCGGCCGCGGCCACTCCGGCGGTGACGACGGCGGCCGCGGACCTCGGCGAGCCGATCGCCATCGTCGGCATGGCGTGCCGCCTGCCGGGCGGGGTCACCGATCCCGAAGGCCTCTGGCGCCTGGTGCGCGACGGCCTCGAAGGCCTGTCCCCGTTCCCCGAAGACCGCGGCTGGGACCTGGAGAACCTGTTCGACCACGACCCCGGCACCACCTACACCAGCCAGGGCGGCTTCCTCGAAGGCGCCGGGCTGTTCGACGCGGGCTTCTTCGGCATTTCCCCGCGTGAAGCCCTCGCCATGGATCCGCAGCAGCGGCTGCTGCTGGAGGTGTCCTGGGAAGCCCTCGAAGGGGCCGGCGTCGACCCCGGTTCGCTGAAGGGCGCCGACGTCGGCGTGTTCGCCGGGGTGTCCAACCAGGGCTACGGCATGGGCGCGGACCCGGCCGAGCTGGCGGGCTACGCGAGCACCGCGGGCGCTTCGAGCGTCGTGTCGGGCCGCGTGTCCTACGTCTTCGGGTTCGAGGGCCCGGCGGTCACGATCGACACGGCGTGCTCGTCGTCGCTGGTCGCGATGCACCTGGCGGGGCAGGCCCTGCGGCAGGGCGAGTGCTCGATGGCACTGGCCGGCGGTGTCACGGTGATGGGCACGCCCGGCACCTTCGTCGAGTTCGCGAAGCAGCGCGGCCTGGCCGGCGACGGCCGGTGCAAGGCCTACGCCGAAGGCGCGGACGGCACGAGCTGGGCCGAGGGCGTCGGCGTCGTCGTCCTGGAGCGGCTTTCGGTGGCGCGCGAGCGCGGGCACCGGATCCTGGCCGTGCTGAGCGGCAGCGCGGTGAACTCCGACGGCGCGTCCAACGGCCTGACCGCCCCCAACGGTCCCTCGCAGCAGCGGGTCATCCGCCGGGCCCTCGCCGGCGCCGGGCTGAAACCGTCCGATGTAGACATCGTCGAGGGCCACGGGACCGGGACCGCGCTGGGCGACCCGATCGAGGCCCAGGCCCTGCTGGCCACCTACGGGCAGGAGCGCGAGACGCCGCTGTGGCTCGGTTCGGTGAAGTCGAACTTCGGGCACACGCAGTCGGCCGCCGGGGTCGCGGGCGTGATCAAGATGGTGCAGGCGCTGCGGCACGGCGTCATGCCGCCCACACTGCACGCCGCGGAACCCACCAGCCAGGTCGACTGGTCCGCGGGCGCGGTCTCGCTGCTGACCGAGGCCCGCGAGTGGCCGCGCAACGGACGTCCGCGCCGGGCCGGGGTCTCGTCGTTCGGCATCAGCGGCACGAACGCCCACTTGATCATCGAGGAAGCGCCCGACGAGCCACAGCTCGCCGAGACGCGGCCGGACAGCGGGATCGTGCCGCTGGTCCTGTCGGCCCGCAGCGCCGGCTCCCTGACCAGGCAGGCCCGCCGGCTGGCCGCGTTCCTCGGGGACGAGCCGCTGGCCGACGTGGCCGGTGCCCTGGCCGCCCGTGCCCGGTTCGGCGAACGCGCGGTCGTGGTGGCGGACTCGGCCGACGAGGCCCGCGCCGGACTGGCCGCGCTCGCCCGGGGCGAGGACCAACCCGGCCTGGTCGCCGGCCGGGCCGGGACACCGGGCAAGCTCGTCTGGGTCTTCCCCGGCCAGGGCACGCAGTGGGCCGGCATGGGCCGCGAGTTGCTCGAAACGTCCCCGGTGTTCGCGGAGCGGATCGCCGAGTGCGCGGCCGCGCTGGAGCCGTGGATCGACTGGTCGCTGCTCGACGTCCTCCGTGGCGGAGGCGACCTGGACCGGGTCGACGTCCTGCAGCCCGCGAGCTGGGCGATGATGGTCGGCCTGGCCGCGGTCTGGTCCTCGGCCGGGGTGGTCCCCGACGCGGTGGTCGGCCACTCCCAGGGCGAGATCGCCGCCGCCTGCGTGTCGGGTGCGTTGTCGCTCGAAGACGCGGCGAAGGTGGTCGCGCTGCGCAGCCAGGCCATCGCCGCGAAGCTCTCCGGCCGCGGCGGCATGGCCTCGGTCGCCGCGGGCGAAGCCGACGTGGAGCCGCGGCTGGCGGCCGGGGTCGAGGTGGCCGCCGTCAACGCTCCGGGGTCCGTGGTGATCGCGGGAGACGCGACGGCCCTCGACGAAACACTGGAAGTGCTCTCCGGTGCGGGAATCCGCGTCCGCCGGGTCGCCGTGGACTACGCGTCGCACACCCGGCATGTCGAAGACATCGAGGAGACCCTCGCCCAAGCCCTCGCCGGGATCGACACCCGGGCGCCCCTGGTGCCCTTCTTCTCCACCCTCACCGGGGAGTGGATCCGGGACGCCGGAGTCGTCGACGGCGGCTACTGGTACCGGAACCTACGCGGCCGGGTCCGGTTCGGCCCGGCCGTCGAAGCGCTGCTGGCCCAGGGCCACGGCGTGTTCGTCGAGATCAGCGCCCACCCGGTGCTGGTCCAGCCGATCAGCGAGCTCACCGACGAGACCGGCGCCGCCGTCACCGGTTCGCTCCGGCGCGACGACGGCGGCCCGCGGCGGCTGCTGACTTCGATGGCGGAGCTGTTCGTCCGCGGCGTCGACGTCGGCTGGACCACGCTGGTACCCCCGGCCCGGGTCGATCTGCCGACATACGCCTTCGACCACGAGCACTACTGGCTCCGCCCCACGGACACCGCGTCCGACGCCGTTTCCCTGGGCCTGGCCGGGGCCGGCCACCCCCTGCTCGGCGCGGTCGTCGAGCTGCCGCAGTCCGACGGTCTCCTCTTCACCTCGCGGCTGTCCCTGCGGTCGCACCCCTGGCTGGCCGACCACGCGGTCCGGGACGTCGTGCTCGTCCCCGGCACCGGCCTGGTCGAACTGGCCGTGCGGGCCGGCGACGAGGCCGGCTGCCCGGTGCTCGACGAGCTGGTGATCGAGGCGCCGCTCGTGGTGCCCCGCCGCGGCGGGGTCCGCGTGCAGGTCGCGCTCGGCGGTCCCGCCGAGGACGGCTCGCGCACGGTGGACGTCCACTCCCGGCGCGAAGACGACGACGGCTGGACCCGGCACGCCACCGGCGTCCTGGCCCCGGGCGGCCGGGCACGCGCCGCGGCCTTCGACTTCGCCGCGTGGCCGCCGCCGGACGCGAAGGCCGTCGACATCACCGGTGCCTACGACGTGCTCGCGGACGTCGGCTACGGGTACGGCCCCACGTTCCGGGCGGTGCGCGCCGTGTGGCGCCGCGGGGAGGAGACCTTCGCCGAGATCGCCCTGCCCGAGGACGCGGACGCGGGCGCCTTCGGCATCCACCCCGCCCTGCTGGACGCGGCCCTGCACTCGACGATGGTCAGCGCCGCCGCGGACACCGAGTCCTACGGCGACGAAGTCCGGCTGCCGTTCGCCTGGAACGGCCTGCGGCTGCACGCGGCAGGCGCCTCGACGCTGCGGGTGCGCGTCGCCAAGCCCGAGCGGGACAGCATGTCCCTGGAGGCCGTCGACGAGACCGGCGGCCTGGTCGTGACGCTGGACTCCCTGGTCGGCCGCCCGGTGTCGAACGACCAGCTGAACACGGCAGCCGGCGCCGGCTCGCTGTACCGGGTGGCCTGGACTCCACTGTCCCCAGTGGACACCGCGCTGCCGGTGCCGTCCTGGGTGCCGGTGGGCTCGGCGGAGCAGGTGGCGACGCTGGCCGACGACGTGCTGACCGGCGCGGCGGAGGCTCCGGCGGCGGCCGTCATGGAAGCCGTCGGCGACCCGGTGCCGGCCCTCACCGTCCGGGTGCTGGACGTCGTCCAGTGCTGGCTGGCCGGCGGCGGGCTGGAGCACACGAAGCTCGTGATCGTGACGCGCGGGGCGGTGCCCGCCGGCGACGGCGTGGTGACCGACCCGGCCGCGGCCGCCGTGTGGGGCCTGGTCCGGGCCGCCCAGGCGGAGAACCCGGACCGGATCGTCCTGCTGGACGCCGACTCCGCGGTGCCGCCGCTGCTGGGCTCGGTGCTGGAAACCGGCGAGCCGCAGGTCGCGGTGCGCGGCACGACGTTGTCCATCCCGCGGCTCGCCCGCGCCGCCCGGCCGGACGCGCCCGCCGGGTTCAAGACCGACGGGCCGGTGCTGGTCACCGGCGGGACCGGCTCGCTCGGCGGCCTGGCCGCCCGGCACCTCGTCGAGCGGCACGGCGTCCGGCAGCTGGTGCTCGCCAGCCGTCGCGGCCTGGACGCCGACGGCGCGAAGGACCTGGTCACCGACCTCACCGCACTGGGCGCCGACGTTTCGGTCGCCGCCTGCGACGTCGCCGACCGGGACCAGGTGGCGGCGCTGCTGGCCGAGCACCGGCCGACCGCCGTCATCCACACGGCCGGGATCGCCGACGCCGGGGTGATCGGGACGGTGACGCCGGACCGGCTGGCCGAGGTGTTCGCCGCGAAGGCCGACGCCGCCCGCCACCTCCACGAGCTGGCCGGCGACCTCGACGCGTTCGTCGTCTACTCCTCGGTCTCGGCCGTGTTCATGGGCGCGGGCAGCGGCAGCTACGCCGCGGCCAACGCGTACCTGGACGGGCTGATGGCCCACCGCCGCGCGGCGGGCCTGCCGGGCCAGTCGCTGGCGTGGGGCCTGTGGGACCAGACCTCCGGCGGCATGGCGGCCGGGACCGACGAAGCCGGCCGGGCCCGGATGACCCGGCGCGGCGGCCTCGTCGCCATGAACCCCGCGGAGGGCATGGAACTCTTCGACGCCGCCATCTCCGCCGGAGACGCCGTGCTGGTGCCCGCCCGGCTCGACCTGCGGGGCCTGCGCGCCGAAGCGGCGAGCGGCGCCGACGTGCCGCACCTGCTGCGCGGCCTGGTCCGCGCGCGACGGCAGCAGGCGCCCACGGCGTCCACTGTGGACGAGAATTGGGCCGGCCGGCTGGCCGGGCTCGACCCGGCCGAGCGGGCGAAGGTCCTCCTGGACCTGGTGCGTGCCCAGGTGGCCGGGGTGCTGGGCTACCGCGGCGGCCGGCAGGTCGACCCGGACCAGGGGCTGTTCGAGATCGGGTTCGACTCGCTCACCGCGGTCGAACTCCGCAACCGGCTGCGCGCCCGCACCGAACGGAAGATCGCGCCGAGCGTGGTCTTCGACCACCCGACCCCGGCCCTGCTCGCCGCGCACCTGAACGAACTGCTCTCAACGAAGGGGTGATGACGTGTTCGACGTGGAGACCTACCTCCAGCAGATCGGCTGCGGCGGGGAAACCGGCGTGGACCTGGAGACGCTGGCGAAGCTGCAGAAGAGCCACCTGACGGCGATCCCGTACAGCAGCCTCGCCTACCCCCCGCGGGACGCGGTCAACGTCGTCGACCTCGACGAGGACGACGTCTTCGTGACCAGCATCGCCGAGGCGAAAGGCGGCGCCTGCTACCACCTGAACCGGCTGTTCCACCGGCTGCTCACCGAACTCGGCTACGACGTCACGCCACTCGCCGGCAGCACCGCCGAAGGCCGCGAGACCTTCGGGACCGACGTCGAGCACATGTTCAACCTCGTCACCCTCGACGGCGCCGACTGGCTGGTGGACGTCGGCTACCCCGGCCCCACCTACGTCGAGCCGCTGAAGCTCTCGCCCGCCGTGCAAACCCAGTACGGCAGCCAGTTCCGGGTGGTGGAGCAGGACTCCGGGCACGCGGTGCAACGCCGCGGCGCGGTCACCCGCTGGAGCACCATCTACACCTTCACGACCCAGCCGCGCGAGTGGAGTGACTGGAAGGAACTGGAGGACAACTTCCGGGCACTGGTGGGGGACACCACCCGCACCGACACCCGGGAAACCCTGTGCGGCCGGGCGTTCGACGGCGGCCAGGTCTTCCTGCGGCAGCGGCGGTACCTGACGGTCACGGACGGCCGCGAGCAGGTGCGCACCATCACCGACGACGACGAGCACCGGGCGCTGGTGGCCCGCGTGCTGTCCGGCGACCACGGCTGAACCGGCGAAAGGCACGACGATGACGGAAAAAGAGGGCCTGCTGGCGAGGTTCGCCGGCGTGTGCAGGTCCGCCTACCACCTGCACTACCTGCCCTACCTGCACCTCTTCTACGGCGGCGAATACCTCCACCACGGCAGCGAGCCGGTGGCCCGGATCGCCGACCTGCCGTACCGGACGCTGCCGGAGCCGCGGGAGCCCTCGCCGTGACCACGACGATTCCGGTGCACCTGCAGGAACGGTCCTACGACGTGCTCGTCGGCCCCGGCGTGCGGAACTCCCTGCCCGGGGTCGTCCGTCGGCTGGGCGCGCGGCGGGCCGTGGTCGTCTCGGCCCGGCCGCGCGACTGGGTGCCCGACACCGGCGTCGAGACGCTCGTGCTGCCGGCGCGGGACGGCGAGCCGGCCAAGCGGCTGTCCACAGTGGAGGATCTCTGCGGCGAGTTCGCGCGGTTCGGGCTGACCCGGTCCGACGTCGTCGTCTCCTGCGGCGGCGGCACGACCACGGACGTCGTCGGGCTCGCGGCCGCGCTGTACCACCGGGGCGTCGCCGTGGTCCACCTGCCCACGTCGCTGCTCGCGCAGGTTGACGCCAGCGTGGGCGGGAAGACCGCGGTGAACCTGCCGGCGGGCAAGAACCTCGTCGGGGCGTACTGGCAGCCCAGCGCGGTGCTGTGCGACACGGACTACCTCACGACCCTGCCCCGGCGGGAGCTGCTGAACGGCCTCGGCGAGATCGCCCGCTGCCACTTCATCGGCGCGCCGGACCTGCGCGGCCGCCCGCTGCCGGAGCAGATCGCGGCCGGCGTCACCCTCAAGGCGGGCATCGTGGCGCAGGACGAGCGGGACACCGGGCCGCGGCACCTGCTCAACTACGGCCACACCCTCGGGCACGCACTGGAGATCGCGACGGACTTCGCCCTGCGCCACGGCGAAGCGGTGGCCATCGGCACGGTCTTCGCGGGCCGGCTGGCCGGTGCGCTCGGCCGCCTCGACCAGTCCGGAGTGGACGAACACCTCGACGTCGTCCGCCACTACGGCCTGCCCGCCGCGCTGCCCGAGGACGTCGACCCGGCGGTGCTCGTCCGCCAGATGCACCGCGACAAGAAGGCCGTCACCGGGCTCGCCTTCGTGCTGGCCGGGCCTCGCGGTGCCGAGCTGGTGAGCGACGTGCCGCCGGACGTCGTCACCGACGTCCTGGCCGGGATGCCCCGCGCCGACCTGCAAACCCTGCTGGGGGCGACATGAACGGGAGGGGGGCACTTTCACGTAAAAGTGCCCTCTCGGTGCTCGCGGAACGGCTGAGCGCGGCGCTGGCCCGGCCGGCCGCGCAGCAGCCGTGCTGGCCGGACGCCGAGCGCGCGAACGCGGTCATCGAGCTGCTGCACGAGGCCGACCCGATCGTGACCCCGGCGGAGACGGCCCGGCTGCGCGCGCGGCTCGCGTCCGTCGCCCGCGGCGAGGCGTTCCTGCTGCAGGGCGGGGACTGCGCGGAGACGTTCGCCGGCAACACCGAGCCGCACCTGCGGGCCAACCTGGGCGTGCTGGAGCGGATGGGTGACGTGCTGGCCGAGGCGGCCGGCCTGCCGGTGGTCAAGATCGCCCGGATGGCGGGGCAGTTCGCCAAGCCGCGGTCCAAGACCGAGGACGCGCGGGGCCTGCCGGTCTACCGCGGCGACATCGTGAACTCCCCGGAGTGCACGGTCGCGGCCCGGACACCCGACCCGCACCGGATGCTGCTGGCGTACGCCCACGCCGCCGGCGCGATGGACGTCGTCCGCAAGCTCTGCGCCGAGGGCATCGAACCGCGGGTGGCGCAGGTCGTGCTCGCCGGCGCCCGCCGCGCGTCCCCGGTCGGCGCGTGGCCGTTCCCGGACCGCGGCCGGCCGGCACGGCCGAGCGAGATCTACGTCAGCCACGAGCTGCTGCTCCTCGACTACGAGCGGGCCGTCCTGCGGCCGGACTCCGCAGGCCCGGAACCCCGGCTGGCCAGCGGGCTGGCGCACTTCCTGTGGATCGGGGAGCGCACCCGGCAGCTCGACGGCGCCCACATCGCGTTCGCGGAGCTCCTGGCCAACCCGATCGGCCTGAAGCTGGGGCCGGGCTGCACCCCGGAGGAGGTCGTCGAGTACGTGCGGCGGCTCGACCCGCACCGCACGCCGGGCCGGCTGACGCTGGTCAGCCGCATGGGCCACGACCGGGTCCGCGAGCTGCTCCCGCCGATCGTGGAGAAGGTCGCCGCGTCCGGGCACGAGGTGATCTGGCAGTGCGACCCGATGCACGGCAACACCCGGACCTCGGGCAACGGCTACAAGACCCGCCACTTCGGCCACGTCGTCGCCGAGCTCGCCGGCTTCTTCGCCGTGCACCGGCAGCTCGGCACCCACCCGGGCGGCATCCACGTCGAGGTGACCGGCGACGACGTCACGGAGTGCCTCGGCGGCGCCGCCGGCATCGCCGAGACCGACCTGCCCGACCGCTACCTGACCGCGTGCGACCCGCGGCTCAACGGCGACCAGTCGGTCGAACTCGCGTACGCGATCGCGAAGCTGCTGCGCTGAGCCCCATGCGCCCCAATGTGGCGTTCGGTGCGTCCAACGCACCCAATGTGGCGTTCGGTGCGTTGAGCGCAACCAACGCCACATTGGGGCGTTTGAGGAGAGGGCGAGATGACCATCAGCGGCACCACCCGCCTGTACGTCGTGCTGGGCGATCCGGTCGCGCAGGTCCAGTCGCCCGGGCTGCTGAACCCGCTGTTCGCGGAGCTGGGCCTCGACGCGGTGCTCGTCCCGGTGCACGCGCCGGCGTCGCAGCTGGAGGGGATCGTCGCCGGGCTGAAGGCCGTCGCCAACCTCGACGGCATCTTCGTCACCGTGCCGCACAAGGCGGCCGCGGCCGGGCTCGCCGACCGGTGCGGCCCGATGGTGGAGATCACCGGCAGCGCCAACGTCCTGCGCCGGGAGGCCGACGGCCGGTGGTACGCCGAGAACTTCGACGGCACCGGCTTCGTGGCCGGGCTCGTCGAAGCCGGGCACGATCCCCAGGCACAAAAGGTGTTCCTGGCCGGGGCCGGCGGCGCGGGCAGCGCCATCGCGGCCGCTCTGCTGGCCGCGGGCGCGGACCGGCTGGTCGTCTGCGACCCGGACACGGCGAAGCTGACGTCGTTGCAAGCGCGCCTGGGCGCACACTGGCCCGGCCGCACGTCGGTGTCGGCCGAACCGGACATCGCGGGCGCCGACATCGTCGTGAACGCGACGCCGCTCGGGCTGCGTCCCGAAGACCCGCTGCCGTTCCGGCCGGCGGAGCTGGCCCCGCGCAGCGTGGTCGCCGACATCATCATGAAACCCCGCGAAACCCGCCTTCTCCGCGAAGCGGCGGCGCTCGGGCACCGCGTCCATCACGGAATCCACATGCTCGACGGGCAAATGGACTCCTACCGCGCTTTTTTCGGCCTGGGGACGCTACCAAGCCGAGGGATGTAGCGCCCGCGGCTGCCGATCTAGCCTTTTTTCATTCGAACCCCAGCGGAGATTCGGAGAACCATGAACGCGCGAAAGGCACCGGAATTCCCGGCGTGGCCGCAGTACGACGACGCCGAGCGGGCCGGCCTGGTCCGCGCGCTCGAACAGGGCCAGTGGTGGCGCATGGGCGGGGACGAGGTGAACTCCTTCGAGCGCGAGTTCGCCGCCCACCACGGCGCCGCGCACGCGCTGGCGGTCACGAACGGCACGCACGCGCTGGAGCTCGCCCTGCAGGTCATGGGCGTCGGCCCGGGCACCGAGGTCATCGTGCCCGCCTTCACCTTCATCTCCTCGTCCCAGGCGGCCCAGCGGCTCGGCGCGGTCACCGTCCCGGTCGACGTCGACGCGCGCACCTACAACCTCGACCCGGAGGCGGTCGCCGCCGCCGTCACCCCGCGCACCAAGGTGATCATGCCGGTGCACATGGCCGGGCTGATGGCCGACATGGACGCGCTGGCCAAGATCTCCGCCGACACCGGCGTCCCGCTGCTGCAGGACGCCGCGCACGCGCACGGCGCGCGCTGGCAGGGCAAGCGCGTCGGCGAGCTGGACAGCATCGCCACGTTCAGCTTCCAGAACGGCAAGCTGATGACGGCGGGCGAGGGCGGCGCGGTCGTCTTCCCCGACGGCGAAACCGAAAAGTACGAGACGGCGTTCCTCCGGCACAGCTGCGGCCGTCCCCGCGACGACCGCCGGTACTTCCACAAGATCGCCGGCTCCAACATGCGGCTCAACGAGTTCACCGCGTCCGTGTTGCGTGCGCAGCTGGCCCGCCTCGACGAGCAGATCGCCGTGCGCGACGAGCGCTGGACCCTGCTGTCGGAGCTGCTCGGCGCGATCGACGGCGTCGTGCCGCAGGGCGGCGACGTGCGCGCCGACCGCAACTCCCACTACATGGCCATGTTCCGCGTCCCCGGGCTCCCCGAGGAGCGGCGCAACGTCCTGGTCGACCGGCTCGTCGAGGCCGGCCTGCCCGCCTTCGCCGCGTTCCGCGCGATCTACCGCACCGACGCCTTCTGGGAGCTCGGCGCCCCCGACGAGACCCTGGACGCGATCGCGCGGCGCTGCCCGAACACCGACGCGATCAGCAGCGACTGCGTCTGGCTGCACCACCGGGTCCTGCTCGCCGGCGAGCCGGAGATGCACGCGACCGCGGAGATCATCGCCGACGCCGTGGCCAGGGCATGAGTGTCCGGGCCGCGGTGGTCGGGCTCGGCTGGGCGGGCCGGGAGCTGTGGCTGCCCCTGCTGCGCGAGCACGCGGACTTCCAGGTGGTCGCGGCCGTGGACGCCGACCCGGCGTCGCGGCAGGCGTTCACGAAGGCGACCGGCATCCCCACGCACGCCGCGGTGTCCGCGCTGACCGCGCGCGACGTCGACCTCGCCGTCGTCGCGGTGCCCAACTACCTGCACACCGAGGTGGCGGGCGCGCTGCTCGCCACCGGGATCTCCGTGTTCCTCGAGAAGCCGGTGTGCCTGACCTCGGCCGAGATCGACGTCCTCGCGGCGGCCGAGCGCAGCGGCGGGATGCTGCTGGCCGGCAGCGCCGCCCGCTACCGCGGTGACGTCGGGGCGCTGCGGCGGCTACTGCCGGAGCTCGGCGACATCCGGCACGTCGCCATGGGCTGGATCCGGGCCCGGGGCGTGCCGCGCGCGGGCGGCTGGTTCACCCAGCGCGAGAAGGCCGGCGGCGGCGCGCTGTACGACCTCGGCTGGCACCTGCTCGACACGCTCGCGTTCCTGCTCGGGCCGGCCACGTTCACCCAGGTCATCGGCGTGACGTCGGACGACTTCGTCAACGCCGGCGCCTGGCGCGCGGCCTGGCGGCAGGACCAGCTCGGCGCCGACGCCGCCGACGTCGAGGACACCGCGCGCGGCTTCCTGGTCCGCGACGACGGCGTCTCGGTGTCGCTGCGGGCGAGCTGGGCGTCGCACCAGGCGCGGGACGTCTCGCTGATCCACGTCGAAGGCAGCGCCGGCACCGCGGACCTGCGGTGCACCTTCGGCTTCAGCCCCAACCGGGAGCCCGAACCCGTGCTGACGGTGACCCGCGAGGGCACCACCACCCGGCTGCCCGTGCCGCTCGAACGCGTCGGCGTCGAGTACACGCGCCAGGTGGGCGACCTCGCCGCGATGCTGGCCGACCCGGCCAACCGCGGCCGCGCCGTCGCCGAAGCGCGGCCGATCGTCTCGATGATCGAGAACTTCTACGCCTCCGCGGGTTCGGCGCGCGCCGCCGTCCCGGCGTACCAGTAGAAAGGGTGCTCCATGACATTCCCGATCGTCGATCGGCCGGAGACCGGGGCCGATCCCTCGGTGCCGGTCCGGCACGCGGTCATCTTCGACCTCGACGGGGTCGTCGTCGACAGCTTCGCGGTGATGAGCGAGGCCTTCGCCATCGCCTACGCCGAGGTCGTCGGCGACGGGCCGGCACCCTTCGCGGAGTATCGGCGCCACCTCGGCCGTTATTTTCCGGATATCATGCGGATCATGGACCTGCCGCTGGAGATGGAGGAACCCTTCGTCCGCGAGAGCTACCGCCTCGCCGGCGAGGTCCAGGTCTTCGACGGCGTCACCGAGCTGCTGCTGACGCTGCGCGCGCGTGGCCTGCGGCTGGCCGTCGCCACCGGCAAGAGCGGCCCGCGGGCCCGGTCGCTGCTCGACGACCTCGGCCTGCTCCCGTTCTTCGAGCACGTCATCGGCTCGGACGAGGTCGCCCGCCCCAAGCCGGCCCCCGACATCGTGGCGCACGCGCTGAGCCTGCTGGACGTCCCGCCCGGGCAGGCCATCATGATCGGCGACGCGCCCACCGACATCGCCAGCGCGCAGGGCGCGGGCGTCGCTTCGGCGGCGGCCCTGTGGGCGCCCCCGGACGACATCGGCGAGCTGCTCGCCGCGGGCCCCGACGTCGTGCTGCGGCAGCCGGCCGACCTGCTCGCGCTCTGCCCGTCGGTGCCCGGTCGCTGATCGCGCGTGTACCACCTCGGCATTGACGTCGGCGGCACCAAGGTCGCCTTCCGCGTCGAGACCGGTTCCGAGTGCGTGGCCGAAACGTCGTTCGGCTGGGGAGCCAGGGACAGCGCGGAGGAGGACCTGGCGCAGCTGTCGGCCCACGTGGCCCGCCTGCGCGCCGGCCTCGGCGCACCCCTGTCGGCGGTCGGCGTCGCGATGCCGGGCACGGTCGGCCCGGACGGCCGGGTCGCGACCTGGCCCAGCCGCCCGGAGTGGACCGGGGTGGACCTGAAGACGACGTTGCACGAGCTCTTCCCCGAAGCTGCGGTGGCCTGGGCGGACGACGGCGACCTGGGTGCGCTCGCCGAGGCGCGGGCCTCGGGCTGCGAGAACCTGCTGTACATCGGCGTGGGCACCGGCATCGGCGGCGGCCTGGTCCTGGGCGGAGTGCCCTGCCCGGGCCTCGGCCGCGGCTCGTTCGAGATCGGCCACGTGATCGTCGAGATGGGCGGAGTCCGGTGCGTGTGCGGCCGCCGCGGCTGCCTGCAAGCGCTTGCTTCGGGCCCGGCGACTTTGCGCCGAGCGGGGTTGCTGCGCGGCGCGGAGGTGTCGTTTTACGCGCTGCAGAAGGCATTGCGCGACGGAGAACCCTGGGCGGCGGACGCCCTGGAGGGGAGCACCCGCGCCCTGGCGGCGGCGGTGACGAGCGTCCAGGAGCTGGTCCACCCTGATCGCGTGCTGATCGGCGGGGGTTTCGCGGCGGGGCTGCCGGAGATCGTGCCGTCGGTGGCGGGGTACCTGGCCGACTTCGTGCGGCAGGGGCAGGCGCCGTTGCCGGTGGAGCCGGCGGCGTTGGGCGGGTTGTCGTCGCTGCGGGGTGCGGTGGCTTTGGCCGGCCTGGTGGCGGCGGGGGAAGTGCCGTGAGTGCTCGGCTGTCGGGGCGCTGATCGGCGGGGCTGGGGCTTGAGGTCGGCTGCCCGGCGGCCGGTGCGCCGAGCCCTGCCCAGCGCTGCGGGCGCGGGAGCACCGCCCGCGTCGGGACTGCTCACCTGCGGGATCCCGCGCGCGCCTCGCGTGCGTAGGTTCGGCGCATGGGCACTCTGGTTTCCTTTCACGCGCACCCCAACGACGACACCACCACCTGCGGCGGCGTCCTGCGCAAGGCCCACGAGGACGGCCACCGCGTCGTGCTCGTGCTCGCCACCCGCGGGGAGCTCGGCTACAACCCCGACGGTCTCCTCGCCGACGGTGAGACACTCGCGGATCGCCGGGCGGCCGAGGCCCGCGCGGCCGCCGACGTCCTCGGTGTGGACCGGCTCGAGTTCCTCGGCTACACCGACTCCGGGATGACGGCCGCCGCGGAGGGTGGCACCTTTCAGACCGCTGATGTCGAAGAAGCCGTGCAGAAGCTCGCCGTGATCCTCCGTGAGGAGGCCGCCGACGTGCTGACCGTGTACGACGAGAAGGGCACCTACGGCGATCCCGACCACATCCAGGTCCACCGGGTCGGCACGCGGGCGGCGGAGCTCGCGGGCACGCCGAAGGTCTTCCAGTCGACGATCAACCGCGAGCACATCAAGGCCAACCAGCGCGTGCTCGCCGAGCAGGCCGGCGTCGAACTGCCCGCCGGTCCGGACTTCGGGACGCCGGAGGCCGAACTCACCTGCCGTGTCGACGTTTCCGCGTACACCGAATACAAGCGCAAGGCCCTGCTCGCCCACGCCAGCCAGATCACGCCGCAGTCGACGCTGTTCACGGACCTGCCGGAGGACACCTTCCGGACGATGTTCGGCACCGAATGGTTCATCCGCGCCGGCCAGGGGCCGGGGATCACCGAAACCGACCTGATGGCGTAGCCGGCCGGGCCAGGGTTGCTCCGGAACCGGCGAAAGGCCGTGGGGTGACCGCGGCAGCCGGTCGTTCCCGGCCCCAAGCCCCCATCTTCCCGCGTGACGCGGGGACGGTGGGGGCTTCTTCGTGTCCGCCCTCGGGACCTTGCGCACCACTCCCCACTCCTTATATGGTGTATAAGAACTTGCCGGACGCAATTCGCAACCAGAGGAGACCTCTTGCGCGAAATGCACGCCACGGTGACGGTTGCCGATACCAGGAATCCCCGACGCTGGCTGATACTGGCCGTCATTTCCCTGGCCCAGCTCGTCGTCCTGGTCGACAACACCGTGCTCAACCTGGCCATCCCCAAGCTCACCGAAGACCTCGGCGCCACCACCGCCGACATCCAATGGATGATCAACGCCTACGCCCTCGTCCAATCCGGGCTGCTGCTCACCGCCGGCAGTTTCAGCGATCGGTACGGCCGGAAACGCTCGCTGCTCGTCGGCCTCCTCCTGTTCGGCGTGGGTTCGCTCGCCGCCGCGTTCAGCCTTTCCTCCGGGCAGCTGATCGCCGCCCGGGCCGGGATGGGGATCGGGGGTGCGCTGCTGACCACCACCACGCTCGCCGTCGTCATGCAGGTCTTCGACGAAAAAGAACTCCCCAAGGCGATCGGGCTGTGGAGCGCCGTCAGCTCCTTCGGCTACGCCAGCGGCCCGCTGATCGGCGGGGTGCTGCTCGACCACTTCTGGTGGGGCTCGATCTTCCTCATCAACATCCCGGTGGCGCTGCTCGGCTGCGTCGCCGTGGCGAAGCTCGTGCCGGAATCCCGTGACCCGCAAGGCAAACGGCCCGACCTGGTCGGTGCCGCGCTCTCCACCGTCGGCATGGTCGGGGTCGTCTACGCGATCATCTCCGGCCCGGAACACGGCTGGGCCTCGGGCACCGTCCTGACCGCGGCCGGCCTCGGCGTGGCCGCGCTGGCCGCCTTCGTCCGGTGGGAGCTGCACGTGCCGAACCCCATGCTGGACATGGCCTTCTTCCGCAACCGCCGGTTCAACGGCGCCATCTCCGGCGGCCTGCTCGTCGCCTTCGGGATGGGCGGCTCGGTCTTCCTGCTGACGCAGCAGCTGCAGCTCGTGCTCGGCTACGGCCCCCTGGAAGCCGGGCTCAAGACGGCTCCGCTCGCGCTGGTCGTCGTCGCGCTCAACGTCGTCGGCATCGGCGCGAAGGTGCTGGAAAAACTGGGCATCGCGCTGACGATCACCGTCGGGATGACGCTGAACGCCGCCGGGCTCGCCATGGTGGCCCTGCTCGGCACCCCCGACCGCGGGTACGGCGGGATGCTGGCCGGCCTGCTCGTCATGGGCAGCGGCATCGCGCTGGCCATGCCCGCCATGGCCAACGCCATCATGACCTCGATCCCGGCGGAGAAGGCCGGGGCGGGGGCCGCGGTGCAGGGCACCGTCAACCAGTTCGGCAGCGGGCTCGGCGTCGCCATCCTCGGCGCCGTGCTCAACTCGCGGTTCGCCGCGCTGCTGCCGGTCGGGCTCGGTGCCGGCGCCGCCGGCTCGCTCCACGAGGCGCTGCTCGGCGCCCGGACGCCCGAGGCGCAGGCGCAGGTGCACGACGCCTTCGCCGGCGGCGTGCGCGCCAGCGAGCTGATCGGCGCGCTGGCCGTCGTCCTCGGCGGCCTGCTCGCCGGCCTGCTGCTGCGCCGGGCGGCCCGGGCGGAGGCCCACCAGGCCGCCTGAAGGCGGCCCCCGATCCGGCAGGGTGCGTGGCGCCCCGCACCCTGCCCCCTTTACCGTTGAACGCCGGCGAGAAGGGAGGCCACGATGGGCAAACGGGCGGCACAACCGCGCGAGAGCGTGTGGCTTTCCCCGCGGCCGGCCCGCAAGCACCGGGCCGGCGAATCCGAGCTCGACCGCGAGAAGATCGTCGCCACCGCGGTCCGCGTGCTCGACGCCGAGGGCGACGCGAAGTTCTCCATGCGGCTGCTGGCCGAGGAGCTGCACGTCACGCCGATGTCGGTCTACTGGTACGTCGCGAACAAGGACGACCTGCTCGAACTGGCCCTGGACGCGGTGGCGGGCGAGATCGAGCTCCCGTCGCTCGACGACGGCGAGGACTGGCGAGCAGACCTCCGCGCCCTCGCCCGCGCGTGGCGCCGCACGATGATCGCCCACCCGTGGGCGATCCGGTGCTACGGCGAATACCTGAACATCGGCCCGAGCAGCGTGCGGTTCACCGAGTGCGCCCAGGCCGTGATGGCGCGGTCACCGCTGCCGCTGAAGGACCGCTCGGCCGCGCTGAACGTGGTCTTCCAGTACGTCTACGGCTTCACGGCGACGGAAAGCCGCTGGCTGGAGCACCTCGCCGAGACGGGCCGCACGGCCGAGGAGTTCGCGGCCGAAGTCACGGGCAGCATGGCGGCGCTGTCGCCGGCCCTCGAACAGGGCGGCCTGCTGGACCGCGACGGCGACCGGTCGATGGAGGAACTCCGCGACCGCGACTTCGACCGCGGCCTGCACTGGCTGTTCACCGGCATGGTCGCCGGAACCCCTTAGCTGCGGCCCCGCCCCCGCCGGGCGGTCTGCACGTGTTCTGCCAGCCGTGAGCTGTCCGTCAGCACGTTCGACGTCTTGCCGTAGTCGACGCTGCGCCAGCGGTCCGGGGTCATCCGGATGATCACGTGCCCCGGGTTGAACGCCTCGACGAACTCCCGCGCCTGTTTCTCGGGCAGGTACCGGGACGCGACCGAGTACGCCGCGTCGACGGTGGCGTCCGCCCACCCCGTCACCGGGCCGGACACCGAGACGTACCGGTAGGGCGGGTCCTCGTTCTGGACCACCAGCGTGAACTCGCCGTTCTTCTTGATCAGGCGGCCCTTCAGGGTGTCCTCGCCGTCGGTCCACAGCAGCACGTCGCCGCCGGGGGAGTAGCCGTACCACATCGGGACCGCCAGGGGCGGGCCGCTGCGGCGGGCCAGCGCGAGCACCCCGATGTGCTTGCCCGCGAGGAACTCCTGCTGCTCCCGCTCGGTCATGCTCAGGTCCACGGAACCGCCCTCCCCAGGGGAAAGCCGGCCGGGAGAACCCGGCCGGCCAACAACATCACCACGTGACGGGCAGCGCGGCCAGTCCCTGGAACGCGTCTCCCGGCTTGACGCGGATCTCGTCGGCCGGGACAGCCAGGCGCAGACCCGGCAGCCGGTCGATGAGCCGCTGGAACGCGATCTCCATGATCGCGCGGGCGTGGTTCATCCCCGCGCACTGGTGCGTGCCGAACCCGTACGTCAGGTGGTCGCGGAACGTCGGGCGGTGCCAGTCCAGCTGGTCGCCGTCGTCGTAGGCTTCCTCGTCCCGGTTGATGAGCGAGAACAGGAAGAACACGCCGTCACCCGCGCGGATCGTGGTGTCCGCGTCGACCTCGATGTCGGCCGCGGCCACCCGCTGCAGGCCGTCGGGGACGACCACGAACCGCGTCAGCTCGTCGACCGCGGCCGGCATCAGCGACGGGTCCGCCCGCAGCTCGGCCAGCTTCTCCGGGTGCTGCAGCAGCGTGAA
Organism: Amycolatopsis tolypomycina; assembly: GCF_900105945.1. NCBI lineage: Bacteria > Bacillati > Actinomycetota > Actinomycetes > Pseudonocardiales > Pseudonocardiaceae > Amycolatopsis > Amycolatopsis tolypomycina. The sequence goes on from NZ_FNSO01000001.1 coordinate 310,721, forward strand.
GGCACCCAGCCCGATCGAGCTCGACGTCGTGTCGTGGCCGGTCACCAGCACGATGAGGAACATCTGGAGGATTTCCTCGTGGTCGATGTCGCTCGCCGGGTCGCGCTCGGCCAGCAGGGCCTGCAGGAAGCCCTCCTCGGCCGGGTTCTGCTGGGCCTTGTCGATCAGCTTGGTCAGGTACGCCATCAGCTCGTCGTAGGCGCCGCCGGCGTCCGGCCCGAACAGGATCTGGTGCGCCTTCCGCTCGAAGTAGTCCTGGTCCTCGTGCGGGATGCCGAGCAGGTCGCACAACGCCATCAGCGGCACCGGCGAGGCGAACTTCTTCAGCAGGTCCGCCGGGGCGCCTTCGGCGACCATCTCGTCGATCTGCCGGTCGACGATCGCCTGGATCCGCGGCCGCAGGGAGTCGATCCGCTTGACCGTGAACCCCGCCTGCACCAGCTTGCGCCGCGCCCGGTGGGCCGGGCCGTCGACGCCCACCAGCGCGGTGAGCAGCTTGATGACCTTCTGCTGGACGTCGGTGAACTCGACGGCCGCGGCCGCGCTGACCATCGGCCACGCGGGGTTCGTCCGGTCGCTGGAGATGCGCGGGTCGGTCAGCAGCTTGCGGGCCAGTTCGTGCCCGGTGACCGCCCAGGCCTTGCGGCCGTCGTACAGGGTGACCTCGGCGATCGGGCGCTTGCCGGCCAGCGGCTCGTAGCCCGGCGCCGGCCGGTACGGGCAGGTGCGGTCCTGCGGGAAGGCGACGGTCTCGGTCAAGGGAATCTCCTCCGGCGAAGGGTCGTCAGGACGCCGGCGCGACGAGCCGCACCGGGAGGTCCTTGGTCCGGGTGAAGCCGGGCCTTAGGATCCACGGGATCTCCTTGCGCGGCACCGCCAGCGTCATGTCCGGGAACCGGGTGTACAGCCCGCGCAGCGCCACTTCCGCCTCCAGGTAGGCGACGTGCTGGCCGAGGCAGCGGTGGATGCCCTTGCCGAAGCCGAGGTGGCTCTCGCTGCCGACCGCGAGCCGGTCGATCTTCAGCTTCTCCGGCTCCGGGAACTTCCGCGGGTCGCTGTTGGCGGCCATGATCAGCGGCACGACCGGCATCCCGCGCGGGATCACCGTGCCCCCGACCTCGATGTCCTCGGTGGCGAACCGCGGCTGCCCGAACTGGATCGGGCCGAGGCGCTGCAGCTCGCGCACGGCCTGCGGCCACAGCGTCGGGTCGGCCTTCAGCCGGGCCAGCTGGTCCGGGTGCTCGTGCAGGGCCAGCACCGAGTTGCCGATCAGGTAAGTCGTCGTCTGGTGCCCGGCGGTGACCAGGCTGAACAGGATGCCGACCAGCTCGTCGTCGGTGGCGATGCCGGGGTTCTTGGCCTGCGCCTCGACGAGCGCGGTGACCATGTCGTCCTTCGGCTCGGCCCGGCGCCGCTCGATCATCCCGCGTGCCGCGATGAGGGTCTTGCGGACCTCTTCGGGCAGCCGCTTGCCGTCGAGGGTGGCCATCGCGTCGCTCCACGCACGCCACTGCGGGCGGTCTTCGGCGTCGACGCCGACCAGCTCGCAGATCACCGTGACCGGCAGGGGGTAGCAGTACGCCTCGACGAGGTCGATCGGCGTCCCGTCACCGCCTTCCGCTTCCAGCTTGTCGAGCAGCTCGGAGGTGAGCTCCTCGACGCGGGGGCGGAACTTGCCGACCCGGTGCGCGGTGAGCGCGTAGGAGACGAGCTTGCGCAGCCGGGCGTGCTCCTCGCCGTCGGAGGCGTTGATGAGGTTCTTCAGCCAGGGGATCAGCTCCTCCGGCATGTCCAGGTGCCGGAAGACGCCGTTGCGGATGTCCTCGGCGGGCGAGTCGGCCAGCGGGTTGCACTGGAACCGCTGGTCCATCAGGACCTGGCGGACGTCCTCGTAGCGGGCGGCCAGGTACATCGGCGGCCCGCCCATGAAGCCGCCGATCTGCAGCGTCGGTGCTTCGCGGACCGCCGCGTGCGCTCCCCACGGGTCGGCGACCACTTCCGGGGAGAACAGGTCGACCGGTTCGGCCGAAGTCTCGGCAGTGGTGGTCATGGTTCTTCCTTTCGTGTTGGGTAGCGCACAGTCCTTTGTGGACGCCCGCGCGGTCAGTGCGTGGCGACGAACTCCTTGAGCGTGCCGATCACGTACTCGATCATTTCCGTGGTGATCCCGGGGTAGACGCCGATCCAGAACGTCCGCTCGGTGACGATGTCGCTGTTGGTCAGCGGGCCGGCGATGCGCTGCGGCTTGCCGATGTAGGCCGGGTGGCGGGTGAGGTTGCCCGCGAACAGCCGCCGGGTGCGGATGTTGCGGGCCTCCAGGTAGTCGACGACCTCGGGGACGGCGAAGCCCGCGTCCGGTTTCACCGTGATGATGAACCCGAACCAGCTCGGGTCGCTGCCCGGCGTCGCCTCCGGCAGGATCAGCCCGGGCAGGCCGTCGAGGCCTTCGCGCAGCTGACGCCAGTTGCGCTTGCGGGCGTCGATGAAGTCCGGCAGCTTCGCCAGCTGGCTCAGCCCGAGCGCGGCGTGGATGTCGGTGCTCTTGAGGTTGTAGCCGACCTCGGAGAAGACGTACTTGTGGTCGTAGGCCTCCGGCAGCGTGCCGAGGTGCAGGTCGAACCGCTTGAGGCAGCGGTCGTCCTCGCCGGGCTCGCACCAGCAGTCGCGGCCCCAGTCGCGGAACGACTTTGCCAGCTTGGCCAGCTTGATGTCCGACGACAGCAGCATGCCGCCCTCGCCCATCGTCAAGTGGTGGGCGGGGTAGAAGGACACCGTGGAGAACCGGCCGAACGTGCCGGTGAGCTGCCCGTTGTACGTGGAGCCGACGGCGTCGCAGTTGTCCTCGATGAGGTGGAGGTCGTGCCGCTTCGCGATTTCGGCGACTTCCCCGACGGGGAAAGGATTTCCCAGCGTGTGCGCGATCATGATGGCGCGCGTGCGCGGGGAGATCGCGGCCTCGACGCGCTCGGCCGTCGTGTTGTACGTGCCGAGCTCGATGTCGACGAACACCGGGATCATGCCGTTCTGCAGGATCGGGTTCACCGTGGTCGGGAAGCCGGCGGCGACCGTGACGACCTCGTCGCCCGGCTTGAGCTGTTCGTCGCCGAGCGTCGGCGACGTCAGCGTGCTCAGCGCCAGCAGGTTCGCCGACGAGCCGGAGTTCGTCAGCACCGCCTTGCGTCGCTTGAGTTTCCGGGCGAAGGCGGACTCGAACTTCGTCGCGATCGTGCCGGAGGCGATGCGCAGGTCGAGCGCGGCGGCCACCAGGGCCTCGCGGTCGTCGGCGTCGAGCACCGCCCCGGACGACAGGATCGGCGTCTGCCCCGGGATGAACGGCGCCGGCCCGGGGGACTGGGCGTCGTGGTAGTCGCGGACCTGCGCCAGCAGGTCCGATCGGGCTGAGTCGACCATGTCGTATCGATCCCCTGCTCCTCGATTGCGGACCTCACGCTCGAGTCACGCTAGAAGCGCGGGAGAAGGGGGACATCCCTCAACGTGGTAGGCCGCTTCCGGTGACCGCCCGGGACTACTCGCGTTGGTGATGGCCCCGGCCGTCCTCGTGGGCAAGCTGGAGCCGACACCAGCCATCCCCTGGGAGGACGATCTTGTGAAGGTTCTCAATCTCGCCGGGGTCGCCCCGTCGACGGTGTTCAGCCACGTCCCGCTCGCGAACGCCCTGCGCAACGCCGGGCACCAGGTGATGACCACGGCGTCGGTCGACGAGCTGGCCGACACGATCGCCGGCGTCGGGTTGTCCGCGGTGCGGACCACGGCCCCGGGCGTCACGCCGCGCCAGGTCATCGCCGAGAGCGGCCTGACGCACGTGCCGGAGGTGCCCGAGGACCGCGAGGTCATGGCGGGCCGCTGGTACGCGCACATGGAGTACGTGACCCTCGACGCCCTGCTGGCGTTCAGCAAGGACTGGCGCCCGGACGTCATCGTCAGCGGCGTCACCGCCTACGCCGGTCCGCTGCTGGCCGCGCACCTGGGCGTGCCGTACGTGCGCCACGCCTGGGACATCCACAGCCCGCGGCTGATGGACCGGGGCGCCGAGGACCAGCTGCGCGACCAGCTGAAGGAACTCGGCCTGGACCGCCTGCCCGAGCCGGCGATGACGATCGAGATCGCGCCGCCGAGCCTGCTGCCCGCGGACCTCGCGGGCGGGCAGCCGATGCGGTGGATCCCCGGCAACTCGCAGTCCGTGGTGGAACCCTGGATGTACCAGAAGGGCGCGGGCACCCGGATCGGCGTCACCATCGGCACCGGCGTCGCGAACTACAACCAGTACGACTTCCTGCAGGCCGTCGTCGAGCAGGTCGCCACGCTGGACGCCGAGGTCGTCGTCGCCGTCACCGAGGACGCCGCGCCGGAACTGCGCGAGCGGCTGAAGAACGTGCGCGCGGGCTGGATCCCGCTCGACGTCGTCGCGCCCACGTGCGACGTCCTGGTGCACCAGACCGGCGGCAGCACGATGATGACGGGCCTGAGCTTCGGGGTGCCGCAGGTGGTGATCCCCGACCCGAACCTCTACCGCGCCGGCGAAATGGCCCGCCGCCTCGCCGAGACGGGTGCCGCGGTCGTGCTCTCGCCGGAGGAAGCGGCGAGCGAGGTCATCGCGAAGACGTGCGGCGAGCTGGTCACCGACCCGGCGTACCGAGCGGCGGCGGGCGGGCTCGCCCGGGAGATCGCCGCCTTGCCGTCGCCGAACGAGGTGGCGCTGCGCATCGAGCGGCTCGTCCAGGAAGCGTCCTAAGCGGACATGGGCAGCGTCACCACCCGCAGCATGACGGTGCGGCCGCTGGCCATCGACGGCGCCCACCTGGTCTCGTCGCGTTCCTTCGGCGATGCCCGCGGCGACTTCTTCGAGGTCTACCGCGAGGACGTGCTCACGGAGGCACTCGGCTACCGGCCGCGGTTCCTGCAGACGAACGTCTCGACGTCGTGCCGCAACGTCGTCCGCGGCGTGCACGGGGCGGCGACCCCGCCCGGCCTGGCCAAGTTCGTGACGTGCCTGCGGGGTTCGCTGCTCGACTTCGTCGTCGACGTGCGGATCGGGTCCCCGACGTTCGGCCGGTGGGACATGATCGTGCTCAACGCCCACGGCGGGACCGCGGTGTACGTGGAGGAGGGTCTCGGCCACGCGTTCGTGTCGCTCGAGGACGACACGTGCGTCCAGTACCTGCTGTCGGACCTCTACCGGCCGGCGGAGGTGCTCACCGTGCAGCCGCTGGACCCGGAGATCGGCCTGCCGCTGAACCTGCCGGGCGAGCCGATCCTGTCGGAGCGCGACGCGGCGGCGCCGACGTTGCGGGAGGCGGGGGAGCTGGGGTTGCTGCCGCGGTACGAGGAGTGCCTGTCCCTGCGGGCGGCGCGCGTCCGGCTGACCGAGGCGGCTGCGGCTTCCTGAATCGTGGATGGCAGAAGGCCCGGGACCGAAAAGGTCCCGGGCCTTCTGCCGTGAACCCGTCATCCCACGCGGGACAGGGCCGAACGCAGCGTCTCGCCGAGGAAGTCCAGATCGCCGTCCGTCGCGTTGAGCGGCGGCGCCACCAGCAGCCCCTCGCCCGTGCGGTCCGGCCGGAACCCGACGTACGGGTACAGCAGCAGGCCTTCGGCCCGGGTGATCCGCATGACCTCCCCGACCGTCCCCGGCGCCAGCTCGATGCCGTGGAAGTACCCGAGCCCCCGCACGTCCGTCACCACGGACTGGCCCCGCACGGCGTCGGCCACCAGCCGGCCGAGGGCCGCGCCGCGTACCTCGTCGCGGTCCAGTGCCCCCAGGTCGTCCAGGACCGACAGCACCGCGAGCCCGGCCCGGCCCTGCAGCGGCGTCGCCGACATCGTGCCCATCAGCGGCAGCCACTTGCCGCTCGCCGTGATGTCCTCGGCCAGGTGCGGGGAGATCATCGTGGCGGCCAGCGGGACGTACCCCGCGCCCAGTCCCTTCGACAGCGTGACGATGTCCGCCGCCGAGCCGGGGGTGTGGTGCGAGGCCAGCGGGAGCCCGGTGCGGCCCAGCCCGGTCAGGACTTCGTCGTGGATGACCAGGACGCCGAACTCGTCACAGACCTCGCGGAGCGCGCGCAGGTAGCCCGGCGGCGGCACGTACCCGCCGCCCGTCGTGCCGTTGACCGGTTCCATGAGCACCGCGGCCACGCTCTCCGGGCCGGCCGCGACGATCGCGTCGCGCACCGCCCGCACGCACTCGACGCGGCAGGCGGGGTACGGGCAGCCGAGGTGCTGGCCGGGGTACGGCGGGTTGAACGCGGGGGCGAGGCCGAAGCTGTCGTCCTCGTGCGGCCGCCGGGAGCGGTGGCCCGACAGCGCGAGCACGAACGCGCTGTTGCCGTGGTAGCCCAGCGTCGACGTCAGGATCCGGTGCCGTCCCTCTTCGCCGCGGGCCCGCTGCACCAGCCGGGCCAGGGCGATGGCGGACTCCGTGGCGTGCGTGCCGGTCGGCGTGAACATCACCCGGTCGTCGGGCCGGTGCACCGCCCGCGCGGTGGCCGTGGCCAGCTGCTCCATCAGCTCGGGCGCGAACGTGCCGGGGCTGGCGTAGGTGCAGATCCCGACCTGGTCCCGCAGGGCCTCGACCACCACGGGGTGCGCGTGGCCGATGTTCACGTTGACGATCCCGCTGGCGCCGTCGAGGTACCGCTTGCCGTCGGCGGCGTACACCCACGAGCCGGCGGCGTGGCTGTAGGGGATCGGGGGGATCTGCAGCCGCGCCGCCAGCAGCTGGGACGGCGCTTCCTGCACGGTCATCGTCACGATCTGGTTCCTCCTGGCCTCAGCTGGCGTAGCGCTTCGCTCGGGTGCGGATGTCGTCGACGAGCACGGCCTGCCGCAGCACGTCGTCGTTGTCGGGAAGCCGTCCCGAGCGGACGGCCGCCGCGAACGCGGCCAGGGTGTTCGCCACCTGGTCGTCGGGCGGCAGCGCGATTTCCTCGGCGCCCGAACGGCGTTCCAGGCGCAGCACCGGGACGTGGCCGGCGGGTGGGGTGAAGGCGTGGTCGAGCACGAGCCGCCCTTCGCTGCCCCACAGCTCGTAGGAGGACCGGTAGGCGTGGTCGATCCCGAAGGTCGCGGACGCGCTCACGCCGTCGGCCGTGCACAGCAACGCCTGCCCGGCGGACTCGACCGGGTGGCCGTGGCGCCGGGTGAGCACTGCCGCGACGACGTCGACTTCGCTGCCCAGGAAAGTCATCGCCGCGCGCACCGGGTAGACGCCGGTGTCCAGCAGAGCGCCGCCGCCGAGGTCGGCGCGGTGGCGGATGTCGCCGGGCGGGCGCGGCGGCACGGCGAACGCGGCGTGGAACGCGCGCAGCTCGCCGATGGCACCGTCGGCCAGCAGTTTCCGGACCGCCACGTGCTGGCTGTGGTGGAGGAACATGACGTTCTCCATGAGCACGAGCCCGGCCGCGCGGGCCGCGGCGATCAGCTCACGGGTGCGGGACGCGCTGGTGGTCAACGGTTTCTCGGCGAGCACGTGCTTTCCGGCGGCCAGCGCGCGGTCGATCCAGCCGGCGTGCTCGGCGTTCGGCAACGGGAGGTAGACGGCGTCGACGTCGTCGAGGTCCAGCAGCGCCGAATAGCCCTCGATCGCGCGGCAGCCGTGCGCGCGCGCGATTTCCGCGGCTTTGCCGGCGTCGCGGCTGGCGATCGCCGCGATTGCCGTGCCCGGCAGCGACGCCATGGCGGGCAGCACCTTTCGCACGGCGATGCTCGCGCAGCCCATGATCCCGATGCGCAGTGGGGCCACGGGTTCTCCTTACGCCGGCACGGTTCGCCGCCCACGCTAGGACACCCGCGACCGGCCGGGCATCCCTCGTCCTGATAGCGATCGCCGACCGGGAAACGGGCCGGACAAATGATCAGATGATTGGTACTTTGCCGTCATGGCCACTGGGAGGAAGCCGTTCCGGTTCGGGGTCGATCTCATCACGCCCGTGCCGCGCCGCGCTTGGGTCGAAAAGTGCCGCAAGGCCGAGGATCTCGGCTACGACGTCGTCGGGGTGGGCGACCACCTGGGGATGCCGGCCCCGTTTCCGGCGCTGGTGCTGGCCGCGGAGAACACCGAACGCGTCCGGCTCAAGACATTCGTGCTCAACGCCGGTTTCTACAATCCCGTGCTGCTCGCGCGGGACGTCACCGGCACCGACCAGTGCACCGGCGGCCGGTTCGAACTCGGCCTCGGTGCGGGATACGTGAAAGCCGAGTTCGACGCCGCCGGAATTCCCTTTCCGACGGCCCGGCAACGGCTCGACCACCTCGAACGGACGATCGAGCAGCTCAAGCGGAGCTACGCCGACCCGGCGCACCAGCCGCGGCCGGCGCAGCCGTCCGGCCCGCCGCTGCTGCTGGGCGGGCGCGGCAACGGCCTGCTCGCACTGGCCGCCCGGTACGCGGACGCCATCGCGTTCATCGGCGCCACCGCCTCGCACAAGATGCTGCTGGCCGACGCCGCCGAGCTCACCGAACGCGTCGGCTTCGCCAAGGCCGCGCTCGGGGCCCGGGCGCCGGAGGTCGAGCTGAACGTCTTCGCCCACTGCGTCGACGTCACCGCCGATCGCCGGGCCGGCCTGGAAGCGGTGCACCGGCGGATGCCGGAGCGCACGGTCGAGCAGCTCGCCGCCCTGCCGACCGTGCTCGTCGGCACCGCCGCGCAGATCGCCGACCAGCTCGAAACCCACCGGGAGCGGTACGGGTTCAGCTACTTCACCGTGCTGGAGCACAACCTCGAAGCACTCGCCCCGGTCATCGATCTCCTGCACGGGAAGTAGGGGAAAGCCGAAGGGAGCCGCCATGAAGTTCTCGACCTTCCACCTCTTCCACCAGTTCGCCGGGATGAGCGCGCCGGAGGTGTACGGCTACCACGTCGAGCTGGTCGAGCTCCTGGAGGAACTCGGCTTCGACGGCGTGTGGCTCGCCGAACACCACTTCCACGACTTCGGCACCGTGCCCAACACGCTCACCATGCTCGCCCACCTGGCCGGCCGCACCGAACGGCTGCGGCTCGGCACCGGCATCGTCGTGCTGCCGCTGCGCAACCCGATCCACGTGGCCGAGGAGGCGGCCATGGTCGACCTGCTGTCCGGCGGCCGGCTCGAGCTCGGCGTCGGCCGCGGCTACCAGAGCATCGAGTTCGAGAACTTCGGGCTCGACCTCGCCGAATCCCGCGACCGGTTCGACGAGTGCCTCGACGTGCTGCTCGGCCTGTACACCACGGAGGGGTTCGAGTACCGGGGCCGGTTCCACGAGACCACCCACCCGCTGACGCTGTGGCCGAAACCCGTGCAGCGGCCGCACCCGCCGCTGCACGTGGCCGCCATCAGCCCGGAGACCGTGCGGAAGTACGCCGCCCGCGGCCTCCCGATCCTCGCCGACCCGGCCGCGCCCTTCGCGCGGATCGCCGAAGCCGCGCAGACGTGGCACAAGACGGCCGCCGCGCACGGCGTCGACACCGACGTCGAGCTCGTCGCCAGCCGGGTCGTGTACGTGGCGGAGTCCAACGAACGGGCCCGCGAGGAGCAGGCCCGCTTCGAGGCGGCGTTCGACCGCACGCGCGTCTTCCTGGCGGGCAACGCGCCGATCGACCTGAAGACCGGCGGCGCGGCGAAGAGCTACGAGTACCACCTGGAACGCCTGAAGGACCTCTCGGCCGAGCCCGACTTCGCGTGGAACCAGCTCGAGGTGATCGGCGACCCCGAGCGCGTCATCGGCCAGATCAAGTCCATTGAGGACATGGGCTACGGCAACCTGTTGTGCGACTTCGGCTCCACCCGGCGGCTCCCGCTCGAGGAGATGAAGAAGCTGCTGAGGTTCTTCGCCGCCGAAGTCATGCCCGCGTTCCGCTGACCACGCGGTTCCTATCAGTTCGGGGGATGTCCGGCCCACCGTGCCCGGCCTAGGCTCGCCGCAGCCGAGGAAGGGAGTGACGTGGTCCACAGCGCGATTCACGAAGACACGGCGCGGGACGGGCGCTCCGACGCCGTGGCCGACGACGCGGTCATGTCCATGGCGGACTTCCACTCCTGGTTCAACGCCCGGGCCCGCGCGAACAGCTTCCGGGTGGACCGGATCCCGTTCGCGGACCTGTCCGGCTGGGACTTCGAGCCCGACACGGGCAACCTCGTGCACGCCAGCGGCCGGTTCTTCTCGGTCGAGGGCCTGCGCGTGCGGACCGACCGGCCCTGGGTGAGCGAGTGGGCCCAGCCGATCATCGTGCAGCCGGAGATCGGCGTGCTCGGCATCCTCGTCAAGCGGTTCGACGGCGTCCCGCACTGCCTGATGCAGGCGAAGATGGAGCCGGGCAACATCAACGGGCTGCAGATCTCGCCGACCGTGCAGGCCACCCGCAGCAACTACATGAAGGTCCACGGCGGCGCGGCCACCAAGTACATGGAGTACTTCCGGCCCGGCTCCCGCGGCCGCGTCCTGTTCGACGGGCTGCAGTCCGAGCAGGGGTCGTGGTTCCTGCACAAGCGCAACCGCAACATCGTGGTCGAGACCGACGACGACGTCCCGCTGGACGAGGACTTCTGCTGGCTGACGCTCGACCAGATCCGGCGGCTGCTGCGGCTGGACCACATGGTGAACATGGACTCCCGGACGGTCCTCGCGTGCGTCCCGCCCGCCCTCGCGCGGCCGGACGCCCGGATCGACGGCGACGGCTCGTTCGTCGCGGCGGTCCACCGCTCGCTGTCCGGCCGCGGCCGGGCCGTCCACGACCCGGGCCACGTCCTCAGCTGGCTCACCGAGGTGCGCGCCCGCCAGGAGCTGGTGCAGCGCCGGGTGCCGCTCAAGGAGATCGCCGAGGACGGCTGGCGGCTCGGCCACGAGGTCATCGATCACCAGGACGGCAAGTACTTCGACGTCGTCGCCGTGTCCGTGGAGGCCAGCAACCGCGAGGTGAGCTCGTGGACGCAGCCGCTGGTGGCGCCCCGGCAGTCCGGCCTGCTCGTGTTGCTGGTCAAGCGGATCGGCGGCACGCTGCACGCACTGGTGCAGGCCCGCAGCGACGCGGGCACGCTCAACATCGCCGAGCTGACGGCGACCGTGCACTGCCAGCCCGGCAACTACGCCGACGCGCCGGCGGAGCACCGCCCGCCGTACCTGGACTACGCGCTCGCGGCGCCCCCCGGCCGTGTCCGGCTCGACGTCGTGCACTCCGAGGAAGGCGGCCGGTTCTACCACGCCCAGAACCGCTACCTGGTGATCGAGGTCGAGGACGACTTCGCCCCCGAGCCCGACGACCGCTTCCTCTGGACGACGCTCGGCCAGCTGATGTCCCTGCTGTCGCACAGCAACTACCTGACGGTGGAGCTGCGCAGCCTGATGGCCGGCCTGCGCAGCTTCTGACGCTCCGGGTCAGCCGGTCGGGACCGCCGCACGCAGGCGGTCCCGCAGGTCGGCCACCAGGGTGTCGAGGTCGCCCGGGCCGGCCGTGCCGTAGACGTGGTAGTCCGGCCGCACCAGCATCGAGGTCGCCCCGAAGCGGGCCAGGAACGGCCGGTAGACACCGTCGACGTCCACCTCGTCGTCCAGCCGGACGACGTGCGTCCCCAGCTCGGCGAGGAACTCCGAGCCGTGCGACTCGGTCGTCAGCAGTACGAAACCCCGGCCGACGACGTCGTCGAAGAGCCCGGTGGTCCCGCCCACCTGCACCCGGCCCTGCGGCACGACCACGCCCGCTCCGGGGCTTTCGTGCAGCAGCCCGCCGGTGAGCGGCTTGGCCGGTTCCGGACGGCCCGCCGGCTTGCCGCGGCGGTTGGCCAGCACGGTCGCGTCCCGCTCGGCGGCGGCCGCCGGGTCCGTCACGCAGATCACCCGGCCGAGCTGGACCGACGCGAGGATGGCCTCCCGCGCCTGCTCCCGCCGCTCGTCGCCGTAACTGTCCACAAGGGACTCGGACGCCAGGCCGCGGAGCGTCAGGTCGAGCTTCCACGCCAGGTTGGTGACGTCGCGGATGCCGGAGCACATGCCCTGCCCGGCGAACGGCGGCATCAGGTGCGCTGCGTCGCCGGCGAGCAGGACGTGCCCGACCCGCCACCGGTCGGCCCAGCGGGCCTGGAAGATGTAGGTGGTGCTGCGCAGGAGCGTCGCCGTTTCGGGGGTGACGCCGTAGGGCGCCATCAGCCGCCACGCCGTCTCGTCGGAGTTCAGCTCGGCCGCGTTTTCGCCCGGCAGCCGCATGAACTCCCAGCGACGGCGGCCGGGCCCGCTGCCCACCAGCGTCGTGGGCCGGGCCGGGTCGCAGATCTGCACGTTCGTCGGCACGAACTCGCGCTGCTCGTTCAGCTGGACGTCGCACAGCAGCCACTCGTACGAAAAGCCGAGGTCGGTCACCGGAACGTCGAGGTGCTCGCGCACGAAGCTGTTGGCGCCGTCGCAGCCGACGACCCACCGCGCCGAGAGCGTCCGCGTCACGTCGTCGGCGTCGGCGGCGGTCACCTGGACGACCTCCCCGTCCGCGATGGCCACGACCTCGTGCCCGCGCAGCACGGTGATCTCCGGCAGTTCCGCCGCCCGGGCCGCGATCAGCTCCTCGAGGGCCGGCTGGTGCATGGTGTTCGCGTCCGGCCAGCCGTACGGCCCTTCAGTGGTGAAGGCGATGTCCAGCAGGGTCTGCCCGTCGGCGGTCTGCCACTGGTAGCCGTTGGCCGGCGCGGTGATCCGCCCGAGGTCCGGGCCGATGCCGGTGGCGGCCAGCAGCCGGGCCGTCTCGCCGTCGAAGCTGGTCGCCCGCGGCAGCTTGTACGGCTTCGGCCGGCGCTCCAGCACGGTCACCCGCCAGCCGCGCTGGGCCAGCAGCACCGAGAGAGTGGCGCCGATCGGGCCGTTGCCGACGATGACGACGTCCGTGTCCGTCAAAGGAACCTCACAGGGTCAGGCGGGCCAGCTGTTCGCGCAGGCAGTCCATGCGCCGCGGCACCGAAGGGTCGCCCTCGGGCCAGCCCAGGTCGAGGCCGATCCGGCCGCCGAAGCTGCTCAGCACGTAGCCGCCGAGCGCGGTGGTCTCCCGCATCCGGGACGCCGAGTGCAGGTTGGTCAGCCGCAGGCCGTCCGGGGTGCGCAGCGGCGGGGCGACGCCCCAGTTCATGATGCTGACGACGGCGAGGGCGAGCTTCGGGTCCCACGGCTTCGCGGCGGCGGGCCGCGCGAACATGTCCAGGATGCTGCGCTGCACCGAGCCGTCGGCCAGGCCGGCGCGCAGCTGCTCGCCGATGGCCCGGCCGATCGCGACGGCGTCGTGCGCGAGGCCGCCGGTGACCTTGAACCCGACGCCGCCGAGCACGTTCGTGCCCTCGGTCGCGCCGACCGGCGGCGTCAGCCTGCTGCGCAGGTTGACCGAGTACCGGTAGATCAGGTCGGTCAGCGGCATGTCGCGGATCTCGGCCTCGGCCAGCAGGACCGCGGCCGACACGAGGCCGTTGATCGTCACCTTTTCGCGGTGGCCGAGGTTCGCCAGTGCCGTCGTCTCGGCTTCGGTCAGCCGGAGCTGGACCACGGGGCGGATGACGGGATCCGGCGGGTCGGCCGGTGCCGGTGGCGCCGCACCGCTGCCGAGGATGCCGCGCTCGGAGAGGAGGTCTTCCAGGGACCGCGGGTACGGGTGCCGGCCCAGGTCGAGCGGCACGCCGTGGACGACGTCGGTGTAGCAGGACCACAGCGCCGAGAGGATCGCCATGGCGTGGTGGGCGTCGGCGACGCTGTGCTGGATCGCCAGGCAGACGCCGGCTTCGTCGCCGTCCCGGACGACGTTGAGCGCGCTCAGGGACCGGCTCTGGTCGAGGTCGAGCCCGGCCAGTGGCCGGGAAGGATCGCCGTCGGCGAACCGGATCTCCGGCCGTGCTGTGGCGTCTTCGGACTCGGTGAGCACCGCGCCGTCGGGCGTGAACTCGACCCGGGCCGAGAGCTGCGGGTAGGCGCGTGAGACCGCGTCGAACGCGGTGGTCAGCGCGTCGGGATCGAGCCGGCCCTCGGCGCGCACGGTGTAGCCGATGTAGGCCTCTTTGACGGCGTGGATGCTCTCGCTGGGCGCCAGCGCCCGCCGGACGGCGGCCCGCGTCACGGCCTGCCTCCCGTGAGCGCGGCGCCGGCCAGCTTCTCCGTGATCGCCTCGATCATCGGCGCGGCCTGGTCGACCAGGAAGAAGTGCCCACCCGGCAGCACGCGCAGGTCGGACGGCCCGGTCGTGTGCTCCGCCCAGGCGCGAGCCTCGGCGACGGACACCCGCGGATCGCGGTCGCCGGTGAACACCGTGATGGGGCAGTCCAGCCGCCGTCCGGGCTCGTGCCGGTACCTCTCGACCGCGCGGTAGTCGGCGCGGATCGCGGGCAGGACCATGGCGAGCAGCTCGGGATCGGCGAGCATGGCGGCGTCGGACCCGCCCAGCGTCCGCAGCTCGGCCACCAGCCGCTCGTCCGAGGCGCCGCGCACGTCGTCGTCGCGATAGCGCGAAGGCGCCCGCCGCCCGGACGCGAACAGGTGCGCCGGCGCGGCGGGCAGCCGCAACGCCAGTTCGTAGCCGACGATCGCGCCCATGCTGTGCCCGAACAACGCCAGCGGCCGGTCGTCGAAGGGACGCAGCACCTCCAGGAGCCGGCTCGTCAGCCCGCCGATGCTGTCGACGGGCGGCTCGTGGCGCCGGTCCTGACGGCCCGGGTACTGGACCGCCAGGACCTCCACCGCGGGAGCGAGGGCCTTGGCGAGCGGGAAGAAGAAGCTGGCCGAGCCGCCGGCATGCGGCAGGCACACGAGCCGCGCTCGCGCGTCCGGAGCCCGCTCGAACCGGCGTAACCACTTCTCGGCGTCTGGTCGGTGCACGGCGAATCGCCTTTCGGGCTAAGCGAGTTTCAGGGGGAGTGTCTTGGTCCGGGTGAACGCCGGCCGCAGGATCCACGGGATCTCCTCGCGCGGCACGGCCAGCGCGAGGTCCGGGAACCGGGTGAACAGCCCGTGCAGCGCCACCTCGGCCTCCTGGTAGGCGAGGTGCTGGCCGAGGCAGCGGTGGATGCCCTTGCCGAAGGACAGGTGCATCTCGTTGGCGACGCTCAGCCGGTCGACGATCAGCTTGTCCGGCTCGTCGAACTTGCGCGGGTCGGTGTTGGCGGCCAGCAGCAGCGGCGCGACCGGCGTCCCCCGCGGGATCGTGACGCCGCCGAGTTCGACGTCCTCCGACGGGAAGCGGGCCTGCGTGAACTGGAGCGGGCCGAGGCGCTGCAGCTCGCGCACGGCCTGCGCCCACAGCGCCGGCTCGGCCTTGAGCCGGGCGAGCTGGTCGGGGTGCTCCAGCAGGAAGAGCACGGAGTTCCCGATCAGGTACGTCGTCGTCTGGTGCCCGGCGGTGACGAGGCTGAACAGGATGCCGACGATCTCGTCGTCGGACACCCGGCCCGGGTCCTCGGCCTGCGCCTGCACCAGGGCGGTGACCAGGTCGTCCTGCGGCTCGACGCGGCGGCGGGCCATCAGCTCGCGGGAGAGGGCGATGCACTTGCGCAGCGCGGGCGGGATCTTCGGGCCGTCCATCGTCGCCATCGCGTTGCCCCAGGCGTGCCAGGCCGCGCGGTCGGGCTCGTCGATGCCGACCAGCTCGCAGATGACCGTGACCGGCAGCGGGAAGCAGAACTCCTCGACGATGTCGACCGGCGAGCCGTCCTTGCCCAGCTCCGCCATGTGGTCGAGCAGGTCCGCGGTGATCTTCTCGACGCGCGGCCGCAGCGCGTTGACGCGGCGCGCGGTCAGCGCGTACGAGACCAGCTTGCGCAGCCGCGTGTGGTCCTCGCCGTCGGCGGTGTTGAGCTTGTTGGCCATCCACGGGATGAGGTCTTCGGGGAAGTTCATCGCCTTGAAGACGCCGTCGCGGATGTCCGCCAGCGGCGAGTCCGCCGGCGGGTTGGTGAGGAAGCGCGGATCGGTGAGGACGGTGAGCACGTCCTCGTAGCGGGTGGCCAGCCACATGTCCGGCCCGCCCATCATGGTGCCGAGGTTCAGCGTCCCGGTGTGCGGCAACGGTTCCTCGCGCAGGCGCGCGTACCAGCCGAACGGGTCGGCGACCACTTCCGGGGAGAACAGGTCGACCGGCTCGGCCGACGGCTTGGCGGTGGCGGTCATGGCCATCCCTTCCGTTCGCGTGAGGCGTGCCCGGGTCGGACGGTAGGGAAGCGGCAGCCCGCGGGGCATCCCCCAACCTGGCAGTGCTCGCCTCGGCGTCCTATGTGGACGATGGGTGCGCTATCAGAACGAGGGATGCCGTGACCTGCCGTGTCTCCCATAGCCTGCGGTGAACGATGCCGAGACGATGCTGAGGGGTACTGGTGACGAAGCCGACTCCGAACGAGATTGGTAAGGGCTACGACGCTTTCGCGGACCTGCTCGACCAGCTCTGGGGTGAGAACCTGCACCACGGGTACTGGGACGACGAATCCGCGACGCTCGAAGAAGCCACCACGCGCCTCACCGACAAGCTGACGGCGATGCTGCGGCTGCACGCGGGCGACCGCCTGCTGGACATCGGCTGCGGCAACGGTGAGCCCGCCATCCGGATGGCCGTGGCCAACGACGTCATGGTCACCGGCATCTCCATCAGCGAGAAGCAGGTGGAGCGGGCGAACGACCGCGCCTACAAGGCCGACGTCGACGACCGGGTCGTCTTCGAGTACGCCGACGCGATGGAGCTGCCGTACGAGGACGGCTCGTTCGACGTCGTCTGGGCGCTGGAGTCGCTGCACCACATGCCGGACCGCTGGCACGTGATCCGCCAGGCGGCCCGGGTGCTGCGGCCGGGCGGGCGCCTGGCGCTCGGCGACTTCCTGCTCGTGCCGAGCCCCGCCGGGCTGGCAGCCGACGCCGAGCGCGTCCGCGAGGTCGGCAAGGGCGTGGTGTCGGTCGTCTCGCTCGACGAGTACCACGCCCACCTGCGCGAAGCCGGCCTCGAGCCGGAGCACGGCGAAGACGTCAGCACCTACACCCGGCCGTCGTGGACCAAGGCGGCGGAGCGGTTCGAACAGCTGCGGGAACAGGCCCTGCAGCACATCGAGGCCGCACAGTTCGAGGTCACGCTCGGCCGGTTCCGCGCGTTCAGCGAGGAACCGTCGCTGGGCTACGTCCTGCTGACCGCGCGCAAGCCCGACTGAGGGAAGCCCGAAACCATGCCCGAAACCACGCAGATGACCGAAGAGAACCTCCGCGGCCTGTTCGGCCGGATGACGGGGGACGAGAAGCACGGCTGGGCCGCGGCGTCGACGCTGCACGCGATCTGGGTGCTCTACGAGCGCGTGCTCAACGTGTCGCCGTCGACCATCGACGACCCCGGCCGCGACCGGTTCTACCTCTCCAAGGGCCACGGTCCGATGGCCTACTACGCGGTGCTCGCCGCCAAGGGCTTCATCGAGCCGGAGACGCTGGACACCTGGCGGCAGTGGGGTTCGCCGCTCGGCATGCACCCGGACCGCACCCTGGCCCCCGGCGTGGAGATCAGCGCCGGCTCGCTCGGCCACGGGCTCCCGCTCGGCGTCGGCACCGCGCTCGCGCTGCGGGCACAGGGCCGCGACGCCCGGGTCTTCGTCCTGATGGGCGACGGCGAGTTCGACGAGGGCAGCAACCACGAGACGATGGCCATCGCCGGCCGGCTCGGGCTCGACCGCCTCACCGCGATCGTCATCGACAACAAGACCGCCAGCCTCGGCTGGCCGGGCGGCATCGCCGGACGCTTCGAGCAGGAGGGCTGGGCCGCGACCACGGTCGACGGCCGTGACCACGACGAGCTGGAGAAGGCGCTGACCGGGGAGACCGACGGGCGGCCGCGGGCCGTCGTCGCGGAGATCCTCCCGCTCGAGGAAGGGAGCACCGCATGACCGCCCAGGTGACCAGGAAGCAGATGCGGACGGTCTTCGCCGAATCGGTGATCGAGTCCCTCGCCGCGGACCCGCGGGTGGTCATGCTGACCGCCGACATCTCGTCGTGGTTCTTCTGGGACGTCAAGAAGGAGTTCCCGGACCGCGTCCACAACTTCGGCATCCGCGAGCAGGCGATGATCGACATCGCCGGCGGCTTCGCGCTCGCCGGCCAGCGGCCGGTGGTGCACACGTACGCGCCGTTCCTGGTCGAGCGGCCGTTCGAGCAGCTCAAGATCGGCCTCGGCCACCAGGACGTCGGCGCGGTGCTGGTCAGCGTGGGCGCCTCCTACGACGACCCGTCGTGGGGCCGCACGCACCAGGCACCCGGCGACGTGGCCCTGCTGGACACGCTGCCGGGCTGGACGGTGCACGTCCCGGGCCACGAGGACGAGGTGGCGCCCTTGCTGGCGGCGGCGATCGCCGGTGACAACCGCGTCTACGTCCGGCTGTCCGAGCGCGCGAACAGCGAATCCGTGCCGGTGTCGTCCGGGTTCACGGTGCTGCGCCAGGGCCGCGCGGGCGTGGTCGTCGCGGTCGGCCCGGTCCTGGACCAGGTCCTGGCGGCCACGGCGACGACGGACGTGACCGTGCTGTACGCGTCGACGATCCGCCCGTTCGACCACGCCGGCCTGCGCGCGGCGGTCGGCGCGGCGGCCCCGAACGTCGTGCTGGTCGAGCCGTACCTGCGCGGCACGTCGGCGTTCGAGGTGACGGAAGCGCTGGCCGACGTCCCCCACCGCCTGCGCTCGTTCGGCACGTGGCGCGACCGCGAGGCCCGCGTCTACGGCACGGCCGAGGAACACGACCGCCTGTTCGGCGTCGACGCCGAGTCACTGGCGGACTCGATCGCCCGCTTCGTCGCCTGACGAGCGGCCCCCACCGGCGCCACGCCGCACCGCGAACCCCCAGGCGGTGCGGCGTGGAGCCGTTTCGCCGTGTCGGGATGCCCCCAATGTGGCGTTCGGTGCGTCCAGCGCACCCAATGTGGCGTTCGGTGCGTTGGACGCAACCAACGCCACATTGAGGTTTTCTCAGTAGGGCTGGGCTCGGGTGGGCGTGTTGGCGTGGGATGAGGCGTGGGGCCCCTGGTAGGACTGGATTTGCGAAGATCGAATCCTAGAGTTCCAGAGGCCCCACGTGATCCATTATGGTGCCACCCTCGATGTGGCGCGTGAACTGGTCTGGTTCGTTGCCCGTGTCCTGCACACCGAGCGTCGGCGGCGTGGCACCCGCCGGGGCCGGCGCGCGTTGACCCCGTACTGGCAGGCGGTGCTGGTGCTGCGCTGGTTCCGCGACGCCACCCCCCTGCACCGGCTGGCGGCCGACCATCGCATCAGCGTCGCCACCGCCTACCGCTACCTGCACGAAGCGATCACCGCCCTCGCCGCCCAGGCCCCGGACCTGCATCAGGTCCTGCGCGAGCGCCACACCCGAGGTGACACACACGTGATCCTGGACGGCACCCTGATCCCGTGTGACCGGGTCGCGGCCACCACGATCAAAACCAAAGGTAAGAACCGTGGCCGGATCGTGCACCTGTGGTACTCGGGCAAGCACCGCGCCTTCGGCGGGAACATCCAGTTCCTGGCCAGCCCCGACGGGTTCCCGCTGTGGGTCTCGGCGGTGCTGCCCGGCTCCCGCAACGACCTCTCCGCCGCCCGCGACCACGGAATCGTCGGCGCGTTGACCGCCGCCGCCGGCCAGGGCCTGAGAACTCTGGCCGACAAGGCCTACCACGCCGCCGGGATCGGCATCCTCACCCCGTTCAAGAAAACCGCAGGTCAACCACCCCTCAACGCCCGGCAACGGGTCCACAACCTGCTGCACGCCCGGGCCCGCGCCCTGGGTGAACGCGCCATGGCACTCCTCAAAACCCGCTGGTCAGCACTCCAACGAATCACCCTCTGCCCCCACCGCATCGGCCACATCGTCCAAGCAGCCCTCGTCCTCACCCACCACGAACACCACGTGAGCTTCCCCCCGTTCGCCGGACACGGCGGGTGTGGGGTCAGGGTGCCGCGTGTGGTGGCTGGTTGAGGGCCTCAAACGTGGCGGGGCTGTGCATCCCGATCTTGGAATGTCTCCGCTTCGGGTTGTACCAGCACTCTATCCATTCGAATATCGCATTGGCAAGTTCGTCTCGGTTTTTCCACGTTCTCGAGTCGAGAAGTTCAAGCTGAAGAGTGCCCCAGAACGATTCCATCATGGCATTGTCGTAACAGTCGCCGACTGTGCCCATGGACGCGAGCAGTCCGGCATTGCGGAGACGTTGCCCGAATGCCCACGAGGTATATTGCGAGCCGTGGTCGGAATGTAGAATGGTGGTGTCGTTTTCCGGCTGGCGGCGCAGGATGGCCATACCGAGGGCGTCGGTGACCAGTTCGGTGCGCATATGGCCGGCGATGGACCAGCCGATGATGAGCCGGGAATAGGCGTCCATGACCGCGGCGCAGTAGACCCGGCCCTCCTCGGTGGGGTGTTCGGTGATGTCGGTGATCCACAACCGGTCCGGGGCGTCGACGGTGAACTGGCGGTTGACCAGGTCGGCGCTGGGTTGCCCGGCCGGGTCACGGACTGTGGTGTGGTGCCGGCGGCGCCGGTAGAGGCCCTGGATCCCGGCCTCGCGCATGAGCCGCTCGACCCGTTTGAGGTTGACCGGCATCCCCAGACCGAGCATGAGTTCGGCGTGCACGCGCGGTGAGCCGTAGGTGCCGCGGGAATCGGCGTGGATCTGTTCGATGTGTTTCAGCAGTACCGTGTTCTCCGCCTCTCGGGTCGAGGGCGGCCGGTCGCGCCATTCGTAGTATCCGGAGCGGGACACGTTCAATACCCGGCAGGCCACCGTGACGTCGATACCGTCCGCGGCGAGTTCACAGACCAGCGGGAAGGTTACTTTGGGAGGATGTTCTCCCGCGCGAAGTACGCCGCCGCGCGTTTCAGGATCTCATTCTCCATCTCAAGCTGCCGGTTCTTCCGGCGCAGCTCGGCAAGCTCCTTCTTCTCCGCACTGGTCAGCTTTGTGGTTGAGCCGTTCTCGTCGGCGTCGGCCTGGGCCATCCAGTTGCGCAGGCAGGACTCGCTGATCCCCAGGTCCTTGGCCAGCGCGGCGACCGGTTTGTCGCCGAGGCGGGCCAGCTCGACGGCGCGCTGACGGAACTCAGGCGGGTGTGGTGCAGGCATCGGAACATCCTCCCTGGTGACCATCGGTCATCTCAGGTCAGGTGTCCGGACAACCGGGGGAAGCTCAACGGCCGCTACTGAGAAAACCTCATTGGGGCGCTTGGCGTCCGCAGCGCGTGAAGGCCCGGACCGCCGGCTGCGGTCCGGGCCCTGGCCCTCTGTGTCCTAGACGAGTAATGCGTAAGTTTGGGTGGTGGCTGGAGATGGGCGAAGGGTGTTCAAGATCGGTTTGTGACGACAGACCTGAACACCCTTCTCACCGCACTCTACGTCAAGATCGACGACCACCTCGCCGGCAGGCGGCGGGTGGGCAGGCCGCCGAAGCTGACCGACGCGGAGCTGGTGACCTTGGCCGTGGCCCAGGCGTTGCTGGGGTTCACCTCCGAGGCCCGCTGGCTGCGGTTCCTGCCCGCCCGGATGCCCGGCGCGTTCCGCTATCTGCCTGGCCAGTCCGGCTACAACCGTCGGCTGCGTGCCGCGTTGCCGCTGGTCAAGCAGGTCATGCGCTGGCTGGCGGCGGACACCGACCTGTGGACCGACACCACCTGGATCGTGGACTCCACCCCGGTCGAATGCGGTCGCTCCCGACCCACGGTCCAGCGTTCGGAGCTGGCCGGCTGGGCAAAGTATGGCTTCTGCCGCTCACACTCGCGCTGGTTCTGGGGACTGCGGCTGCATCTGGTCTGCACCCCGGCCGGACTCCCGGTCGCCTGGGCGCTGGCCGACCCGAAGGTCGACGAGCGGCAGGTGCTCATGGCCATCTGCGACCACGAACCCCACCTGCTCACCGAACGTCCGGGGCTGCTGATCATCGCCGACAAGGGCTACGTCTCCGCGGAACTGGACCGCTTCCTGGCCGAGCGCGGGGTCCGGCTGATCCGGCCGTCCTACCGCAACCGCAAGCCGCATCCCGGTGAGCCGCTGCTCAAGTCCATCCGCCAGCTCATCGAGTCGGTCAACGACACCCTCAAGGGCCAGCTGAACCTGGAACAGCACGGTGGACGCACCATCGAAGGCGTCGGCGTCCGCGTCGCCCAACGCCTCCTGGCCCTCACCGCCGCCATCTGGCACAACCGCGCCACCGGCCAACCCATCACCCGATCACTGACCGCCTACGACCACTGACCGAGTTACGCATTACTCGTCTAGGGGGCGTCCCAGGCGATCGGCAGGGAGTGCACCCCGTACGTCAGCATGTCGTTGCGCAGCGGGACCTCCTCCGGCGGCACGGCCAGCCGGAGGTTCGGCAGGCGGCGCAGCAGTTCCGCGTACCCCGCCTGCATCTCCATCCGGGCCAGCTGCTGGCCGAGGCACTGGTGGACGCCGTGGCCGAAGGCCAGGTGCGGGCCGCGGGGTCGGGTCAAGTCCAGGTCCGGGTCCGGCCACTGCCGCTGGTCGCGGTTGGTGGCCACCACCGACACGACCACCGTCGAGCCGGCCGGGATGTGCTCGCCGGCGAACTCCAGGTCCTCCTTGGCGAACCGGAAGATCCCCGGGTTCACCACGGACAGGTAGCGCAGCAGCTCCTCGACGGCGTCGGCGATGCGGTCCGGGTCGTCCCGCAGCGTGGCGAGCTGTGCCGGGCGCTGCAGCAGCACGAAGATGCCGAGCCCCAGCATGCTCGCGGTCGTGTCGTAGCCGGCGATGAGCAGCAGGTTCGCGATGTTGATCAGCTCGTCGTCGGTGAGCGCGGGGTCGGCGCCGGCGTGGTGGATCAGGCCGGAGAGGAGGTCACCCGCCGGGTTCCGGCGCTTGTCCTCGACCAGCTCCTGCATGAACGCGCGCAGGGCGTCGGCGTTCTTCACCGCCTCCGCGACCGGCTGGTTCATCTGCAGCAGTGCGGCCGCACGCTGCTGGAACTCCGCCCGGGCCTCGTACCGCACGCCGAGCAGCTCGCAGATCATCAGCGAGGGCGCGGGGAACGCGAACTCCGTCATCAGGTCGGCGGTGGTGCCGCCGGCCAGCATGGCGTCCACCCGGCCGGCGACGATTTCGTCGATCCGGGCGCCGAGCTCGCGGATCCGGCGCACGGTGAACTGCCCGGTGAGCAGTTTCCGGTACCGGGTGTGCTCCGGCGGGTCCATGTTGATGAACGACCCGGCGCGCGCCTTGTCGTCGCGCAGGCGTTCACGGAATTCGGGCGACAGCTCCTTGAACCGCGGGTGGTACTGGAACCGGTCGGAAGAGAACCGCGGGTCCGAAAGCACCGCGCGCGCTTCTTCGTATCCGGAAACCAGCCAGAACGGGTCGCCCGCGGCGAGGGTCGCCTTGGCGACCGGTCCCCGCTCGGCCACGGCCACCAATGCGGGTGGGACGTGGAACGGATCTTCGCGCCGGACGAATTCCGGTGGCAGCGGTGAGCGCAGCGATTCGTTGCTCGGCGCGTTTTCGGTCACGTTGGTCGTCACTGCGACGGAACTCCATTCCCGGTTCGCCGGATAAGCCTCGGTGCGGAGCCTAGGTTCCGGATGGCCGGCCGGGCATCCCCTGGTCTGATAGGTCACCGGGCGCAACTATCAACGTGGGTGTGGTGCCGCGTCGGGCGGCGTCGACAGCATGGGGTGGTCCGGCCCCCCTGAAGAGCGAGGTGTGTCCCGTGCCCGACGTCCTGCTGCTGAACGGTCCCAACCTGGGTGTGCTGGGCCGGCGCGAGCCGGAGATCTACGGCACCGACACGCTGGCCGACATCGAAAAGGCGGTCGCCGAGGAGGTGCGTCCCCGCGGCTGGGACGTCGTGTCGGTGCAGCGTGACGGCGAAGGCGAGCTGGTCGGCGCGATCCACGCGCACCGCGACACGACGGTCGGCGCCATCGTCAACCCCGGCGCGCTGATGATCGCCGGCTGGAGCCTGCGCGACGCGCTGGCGAGCTACGAGCCGCCGTGGGTGGAGGTCCACCTCAGCAACGTCTGGGCGCGCGAGCAGTTCCGCCACGAGTCGGTCATCGCTCCGCTGGCGAGTGGCGTGGTGGTCGGCCTCGGCGCGTTCGGCTACCGCCTCGCCGCGCGCGCCCTGCTGCACTTGTCCGCCGAATCGCCGAATGCGCTGGGCTGATCGCGCCATCGGCGCCGGTACCCCGGGTTCGGGGCATTCCGCGTAATGTCCCCGCGGACCTGGTAATTCGTTAGTGGTTCAGTCCACGGTTACCGTGAACATCCGTACGACCGTATGGTTTGTTGACTACTAACCGTTTGCGCGCTAGGCCAGCTGGCTGACGTGGCCGTCGTACTATCAGCAAATGTCCTTGTCAGGCAAGGAAAGTTCCCGCACAACCGCAATTCAGGAGATTGTGATCGGAGTCACACCGGCGGTGACGAGGCGTCAGTGCGGAGCTACTGTAGGCGCAGCAAGGTGTGAATCTTTAACATGTCAACCTGGGGAGGTTGGTGGGTGGCGCGCTCCTTTCGCGCCTTCTGGGGCGTCGCCACGCGTTGACAAACAAACTGCGTTCCGCGTGAACACCGACTTAACGCGGGGCGTATTACCTTCGAAGAACGGCCCCTGCGGGGACATTAGCCGTTCCTGCTCGGTGTCGTTGAATCCGCTGGAGCGCGGCGAGCCGCTGATCGTTTCCGCTTCGTCTATGCCTGGGGGATAGCCGATCGATGTTGGACGTACCAAACCTACAAATGCCACAGAATCCGTTCGCGGGGTTCGGTGATGATTTGATGCAGCGGTCGTGCGATACCGCTGGCTTCCTTCGCCGCTCCGCATCGTCGTGGTTCAACGGGCGGCTCGACGCGGGCTTGCACTGCGCCAAGGCGGCTGCCGCCGGCAATCGCCGGGAATCCGACGAACTTTCCCAGCTCGCCCAGTTCTGGTATGTCGGGTTGCTGATCAAGGCCCGGGACCTGGAAGCGGGCCGCCGGGTGCTGGACGCGGTGGACGCGGATCGGGGCGGGGCAGCCTCCGACCGGATGACCGCCGTGAAGCACAACGTCCGGGGCAGCCTGCTGTTCGCCATGGGCAGCGTCGACGACGCGATGGAAGAGATCAGCACCGGGCTGCGGATCGCCGAGAGCTGCGGCGACCGGTCGCTGCGGCCGCCCAGTTACGTGGTGCTGGCGCTCGGTGCGCTGCGCCGGGCGGACATGCGGGCGTGCCGCCACTTCGTCGACAAGCTGTCGGACGAGGCGCTGCTCGGGTACTTCGGGCAGGCGCCGGGGGCCTGGGTGGCCGCGCAGGCGGTCGAGGCCCGCAGCGGGGTGGAGAGCGCGGCGAGCCTCATCGCCGGCATCGTCACCAACCCGGTGGTGCTCCGGCAGCTGCTGGTGTCGGAACCGGCGGCGGCGTCCTGGCTGGTGCGCGCCTGCGTCAAGCTGGGCGCGCTCGACCTGGCGAAGGCCTCGGTCGAGGAGGCCGCGGCCCTGGCGGCCGAGCAGCCGGAGTTCAGCGTGATCCGCGGCTCGGCCCTGCACGCGGCAGGCCTCCTGGAGCAGGACCCGGCCAAGCTGCGCGAAGCGGCCGACATCCACCCCGACCGGTGGTGCACGGCGTCGGCGCGCGAGGACCTGGCGAGCCTGCTGGCCGTCCGGTGTTCCGAGCGCGACCGGACGATCCGCATCCTCGAGGCGGTCCTGGACACGTACACGGCGGTGAGCGCCACCCGCGACTCGGCCCGGGTGGTGAACAAGCTCCGCGAGTACGGCATCCGCCGCGGCACGACCCGGACGGTGGAGTGCGAAGGCCTCGTGCCCCACGGGTTGACGAACACGGAGTTCGCGGTCGCCGAGCTGGTCAGCCAGGGCCACACCAACAACGAGGTCGGCAGGCAGCTGTTCATTTCGAGACACACGGTGGCGTTCCACCTGAAGAAGGTGTTCCAGAAGATGAACATCACGTCGAGGGTCGAGCTGGCGGCGGCCTGGAAGGTGTTTTCGTAGCGTCTTGGCAGGAGCTGGTCGGCCGCAGTGGAGGGCGGCGCGACCGGACGAACCCACCACACCCTGCGGCCCCAGAGTCGTGGCGGCAGGGCGTGCGCGAGCGCCGCGGTGGAGGGCGGACGCGGGATCCGCCCTCCACCGGCGGCGCCCAAGGTGGGTGGGCCGCCTTATTACATGGACGCGCGTGGACGGACGCGGGTGCGACGGCTCGTTGGCCGGGCGACCGCCTCGGTGGCGCGACCTGCCTCGGGGCGCCGGCTGCGCCGCGGGTTCGGTCGTGTCGGCCCGCCCCGGCCGCGCCTACCCCTGCCCGCGGGGCTGTTTGCCGTGCGTGCTCGCTCTGGCTGCCCAGCCGCGCCCACCGGGCCCCCGGCGCGGGGCTGTTTGCCGTGCGTGCTCGCTTTGGCTGTCCAACTGCGCCCACCGGGCCCCCGGCGCGGGGCTGTTTGCCGTGCGTGCTCGCTTTGGCTGTCCAGCTGCGCCCACCGGGCCCCCGGCGCGGGGCTGTTTGCCGTGCGTGCTCGCTTTGGCTGTCCAGCTGCGCCCACCGGGCCCCCGGCGCGGGGCTATTGCCGAGCGCGCCCGCTCTGGCCGCCCCAGCCGCGCCCACCCGTGGCCGCGCCGACCGCACCCCCCGGGGCCCGCACCCACCCCCGGGCCCCGCACCCACCCCGGGCCCCGCGGTCACCCACCGACCGTGCCCACCGCGTCCAGAAGCGCCCCAGCCGCCCCATCGGCCCCACCACCCTCGCCCGCGCCACCACCCGTCGCGCCCCCCACCCCACCCCGGCAAGCGCTCTCCCGACCCCCTACGCCCCGAGCGAACCCCGAAAAATCCCGCCCCGACACACCGGCCTCAACTCCGCCCCGGTGGCCTTCGCCATACCCCCACCCCGCCCCGGAAACCCCAGGTAGAGCCCCCCAAGGTGGCATTACCGGCCGGTAGCTGGAATGATATTCGGCCGCTCACGCTCCGCTGACCCTCTTCCACGCTGCGCCAACCGGCGGGACCCCCGTGTGGCATCTTGACTGGAAGCGCCGGTGGGGTCACGCTTACTCCCGACGGCGAAACCGGGGCCCTTGCGGGAGGGACCTCCGGGTCGCCCGGAGGCATACCTGAAGACGTTGCGAAGCAGGCTGGGCCCCATCGGGAGCGCCCCCTGGACAAGCCGCGACGTTCGGGCTAGACTGCCTCTTTGCGCTGCCCTCTTTCAGGCTGCCCGGAGCCGGTAGTTAGGATAGTGGGCACACGGCACCCTTGACAGTCGCTGATAGCTGTTGCTATGGCGGCCGTCACCGCTCATTGTCCCCGGAAGGACGCATCTTGGCAGTCTCTCCCGCGAACCAGGCCACTGCTGCGACCAACTCGGCTGAATCTCGCTCGGAGGCCACGGGAATCCCCGGCGCGCCCAAGCGGGTTTCCTTCGCAAAGATTCGCGAACCCCTGAACACCCCCAACCTGCTCGACGTCCAGATCCAGTCGTTCCAGTGGTTCACCGGGGACGAAGCGTGGTTCCAGCGCCGTGTCGAGGAGGGTGAGGAGAACCCGGTCGGCGGCCTCGAAGAGGTCCTCAACGAGATCTCGCCGATCGAAGACTTCTCCGGTTCGATGTCCCTGTCCTTCTCCGCCCCGCGCTTCGACGAGGTCAAGGCCTCGATCGAAGAGTGCAAGGACAAGGACATGACGTACGCCGCCCCGCTGTTCGTCACGGCGGAGTTCGTCAACAACAACACGGGTGAGATCAAGAGCCAGACGGTCTTCCTCGGCGACTTCCCGGTGATGACCGACAAGGGCACCTTCGTCATCAACGGCACCGAGCGTGTCGTGGTGTCCCAGCTGGTCCGCTCCCCGGGCGTCTACTACTCCAAGGACATCGACAAGACCTCCGACAAGGACGTCTTCAGCGTCCGGGTCATCCCGAGCCGGGGTGCCTGGCTGGAGTTCGACGTCGACAAGCGCGACACCGTCGGCGTCCGCATCGACCGCAAGCGCCGCCAGCCCGTCACCGTGCTGCTGAAGGCGCTCGGCTGGACCACCGAGGCGATCCGCGAGCGCTTCTCCTTCTCGGAGACGCTGCTGGCCACCCTCGAGAAGGACCACACCGCCGGCACCGACGAGGCGCTGCTCGACATCTACCGCAAGCTCCGCCCGGGCGAACCGCCCACGAAGGAGAGCGCGCAGACCCTGCTGGAGAACCTGTTCTTCAAGGCGAAGCGCTACGACCTGGCCAAGGTCGGCCGGTACAAGGTCAACAAGAAGCTGGGCCTGTCGACGCCGATCGACAACGGGACGCTGACCGAAGAGGACATCGTCACGATCATCGAGTACCTGGTCCGGCTGCACGCCGGCGAGGACAAGATGGACGCGGCGAACGGCACCGAGATCCCGGTCGAGACCGACGACATCGACCACTTCGGCAACCGCCGCATCCGCACCGTCGGCGAGCTGATCCAGAACCAGATCCGGGTCGGCCTGTCGCGCACCGAGCGCGTCGTCCGCGAGCGCATGACCACGCAGGACGTCGAGGCGATCACCCCGCAGACCCTGATCAACATCCGCCCGATCGGCGCGGCGATCAAGGAGTTCTTCGGCACCTCGCAGCTGTCGCAGTTCATGCAGCAGACGAACCCGATCGACGGCCTGACCCACAAGCGCCGCCTCAACGCGCTGGGCCCGGGTGGTCTGTCGCGTGAGCGCGCCGGCATGGAGGTCCGCGACGTCCACCCGTCGCACTACGGCCGGATGTGCCCGATCGAGACGCCGGAAGGCCCGAACATCGGCCTGATCGGCTCGCTCTGCTCCTACGCGCGGGTCAACCCGTTCGGCTTCATCGAGACGCCGTACCGCAAGGTCGTCGAGGGCCGGGTCACCGACCAGATCGACTACCTGACGGCCGACGAGGAAGACCGCTACGTCAAGGCCCAGGCCAACGCGCCGATCGACGACGACGGCAACTTCGTCGAAGACCGGGTCATGGCCCGCCGCAAGGGTGGCGAGGTCGAGCTGATCGACCCGCTCGACATCGACTACATGGACGTGTCGCCGCGGCAGATGGTCTCGATCGCGACGGCGATGATCCCGTTCCTCGAGCACGACGACGCGAACCGCGCGCTGATGGGCGCGAACATGCAGCGTCAGGCCGTGCCGCTGCTCCGCAGCCAGGCGCCGTACGTCGGCACCGGCGTGGAGCTGCGCGCCGCGATCGACTCCGGCGACATGCTGGTCGCCGAGCAGTCGGGCGTGGTCGAGGAGCTGTCGGCCGACCTCATCACGGTCATGCACGACGACGGCACGCGGAAGGCCTACAGCCTCTACAAGTTCCGCCGCTCGAACCACGGCACCTGCTTCAACCACCGCCCGATCGTCAACGAGGGCGACCGGGTCGAAGCCGGTCAGGTCATCGCCGACGGCCCGTCCACCGAAAACGGTGAGGTCGCCCTCGGCAAGAACCTGCTGGTCGCGGTCATGCCGTGGGAGGGCCACAACTACGAGGACGCGATCATCCTCTCCGAGCGCCTGGTGCAGGACGACGTGCTGACGTCGATCCACATCGAGGAGCACGAGATCGACGCCCGCGACACCAAGCTGGGCGCCGAGGAGATCACCCGGGACATCCCGAACGTCTCCGAGGAGGTCCTGGCCGACCTCGACGAGCGCGGCATCATCCGCATCGGTGCCGAGGTCCGCGACGGCGACATCCTGGTCGGCAAGGTCACGCCGAAGGGCGAGACCGAGCTGACCCCGGAGGAGCGCCTGCTCCGCGCGATCTTCGGCGAGAAGGCCCGCGAAGTCCGCGACACCTCGCTGAAGGTGCCGCACGGCGAGACCGGCAAGGTCATCGGCATCCGGGTGTTCTCCCGCGAGGACGACGACGAGCTGCCCCCGGGCGTCAACGAGCTGGTCCGCGTCTACGTGGCCCAGAAGCGCAAGATCCAGCCGGGCGACAAGCTCGCCGGCCGGCACGGCAACAAGGGTGTCATCGGCAAGATCCTGCCGGTCGAGGACATGCCGTTCATGGAGGACGGCACCCCGGTCGACATCATCCTGAACACCCACGGTGTGCCGCGTCGTATGAACATCGGCCAGATCCTCGAGCTGCACCTGGGCTGGCTGGCGTCGCAGGGCTGGACGATCGAGGGCGACCCGGACTGGGCGAAGAACCTGTCGCCCGAGCTCCGCGACGTCGAGCCCGGCACGAACACCGCCACCCCGGTGTTCGACGGTGCGAAGGAAGAGGAGCTCACCGGGCTGCTCGCCAGCACGAAGCCGAACCGCGACGGCGAGCGGATGGTGAAGGAGAACGGGAAGGCCAACCTGTTCGACGGCCGCTCCGGCGAGCCGTACCCGTACCCGGTGTCCGTCGGCTACATGTACATCCTGAAGCTGCACCACCTGGTCGACGACAAGATCCACGCCCGCTCCACCGGTCCGTACTCGATGATCACGCAGCAGCCGCTGGGTGGTAAGGCGCAGTTCGGTGGCCAGCGCTTCGGTGAGATGGAGTGCTGGGCGATGCAGGCGTACGGCGCCGCCTACACGCTGCAGGAGCTGCTGACGATCAAGTCGGACGACGTGGTCGGCCGCGTCAAGGTGTACGAGGCCATCGTCAAGGGGGAGAACATCCCCGAGCCGGGCATCCCGGAGTCGTTCAAGGTGCTCCTCAAGGAGCTCCAGTCGCTGTGCCTCAACGTCGAGGTGCTCTCCAGCGACGGTGCGGCGATCGAGATGCGCGACTCCGACGACGAGGACCTCGAGCGCGCCGCGGCGAACCTCGGCATCAACCTGTCCCGCAACGAGTCGCCCTCGGTGGACGACGTCGTGCACTGACCGGAGCTGAGGCGGGACCTGCCTCCCGTGGGTCCCGCCTCGCCCGCCGACCCCTCTCTAGCCGAAACAACCCCAAGGGGATTCAGACGTGCTGGACGTCAACTTTTTCGATGAGCTCCGCATTGGTCTCGCCACGGCCGACGACATCCGTCAGTGGTCGTACGGCGAGGTCAAGAAGCCGGAGACCATCAACTACCGGACGCTCAAGCCCGAGAAGGACGGCCTCTTCTGCGAGAAGATCTTCGGCCCGACCCGGGACTGGGAGTGCTACTGCGGCAAGTACAAGCGCGTCCGCTTCAAGGGCATCATCTGTGAGCGCTGCGGCGTCGAGGTGACCCGTGCCAAGGTTCGCCGTGAGCGGATGGGCCACATCGAGCTGGCCGCCCCGGTCACCCACATCTGGTACTTCAAGGGTGTTCCGTCCCGCCTGGGCTACCTCCTGGACCTGGCGCCGAAGGACCTCGAGAAGATCATCTACTTCGCTGCTTACGTCATCACCGGCGTGAACACGGAGCTGCGCCACAACGACCTGCCGACCCTCGAGAACGAGATCGGTGTCGAGCGCAAGAACCTCGAGACCAAGCGTGACGCGGACATCGAGGCCCGCGCGCAGAAGCTCGAAGCCGACCTGGCCGCGCTGGAGGCGGAGGGCGCCAAGTCCGACGTCCGCCGCAAGGTCAAGGAGGGCGGCGAGCGCGAGATGCGTCAGCTGCGCGACCGCGCCGGCCGCGAGCTCGACCGCCTCGAGGAGGTCTGGACGACCTTCACGAAGCTCGACACCCGCCAGCTGATCGCCGACGAGCTGCTCTACCGCGAGCTCGTCGACCGCTACGGCGAGTACTTCACCGGCGGCATGGGCGCGGAGGCCATCCAGAAGCTGGCCACCGAGTTCGACGTCAACGCCGAGGCCGAGAGCCTGCGCGACACCATCCGCAACGGCAAGGGGCAGAAGAAGCTCCGCGCGCTGAAGCGGCTCAAGGTCGTCGCGGCCTTCCAGGCCACCGGCAACGACCCGCGCGGCATGGTGCTCGACGCCGTCCCGGTCATCCCGCCGGACCTGCGCCCGATGGTGCAGCTGGACGGTGGCCGCTTCGCGACGTCGGACCTGAACGACCTGTACCGCCGGGTCATCAACCGGAACAACCGCCTCAAGCGGCTGATCGACCTCGGCGCGCCCGAGATCATCGTCAACAACGAGAAGCGGATGCTGCAGGAGGCCGTCGACGCGCTGTTCGACAACGGCCGCCGCGGGCGTCCGGTCACCGGCCCGGGCAACCGGCCGCTGAAGTCGCTGTCCGACCTCCTCAAGGGCAAGCAGGGCCGGTTCCGCCAGAACCTGCTCGGCAAGCGAGTCGACTACTCGGGCCGTTCGGTCATCATCGTCGGCCCGCAGCTGAAGCTGCACCAGTGCGGCCTGCCGAAGGACATGGCGCTCGAGCTGTTCAAGCCGTTCGTCATGAAGCGGCTGGTCGACCTGAACCACGCGCAGAACATCAAGTCCGCCAAGCGGATGGTGGAGCGCTCGCGGCCGCAGGTGTGGGACGTGCTGGAAGAGGTCATCACCGGCCACCCGGTGATGCTGAACCGTGCGCCGACCCTGCACCGCCTCGGCATCCAGGCCTTCGAGCCGCAGCTGGTCGAAGGCAAGGCCATCCAGCTGCACCCGCTGGTCTGCGAGGCGTTCAACGCGGACTTCGACGGTGACCAGATGGCGGTGCACCTGCCGCTGTCGGCCGAGGCGCAGGCCGAGGCCCGGATCCTGATGCTGTCGGCGAACAACATCCTGTCGCCGGCGTCGGGCCGCCCGCTCGCCATGCCGCGACTGGACATGGTCACCGGCCTGTTCCACCTGACCCGGCTCACCGAGACGGCCGAGGGCGCGGGCAACGCGTACTCGTCGCCGGCCGAGGCCATCATGGCCTTCGACCGCAAGGCGCTGAGCCTGCACGCCCCGGTCAAGATCCGCATCACCGACCGGCAGCCGGCCAAGGCCGACGAGCCGGCGCTCGCGGAGAAGGGCTGGGAGCCGGGCAAGGCGTGGCTGGCCGAGACGACCCTGGGCCGCGTGCTGTTCAACGAGCTGCTGCCGGCGGACTACCCGTTCATCAACGAGCCGATGCCGAAGAAGCGGCAGGCCGCGATCGTGAACGACCTCGCCGAGCGGTACTCGATGACCCAGGTCGCGCAGACCCTGGACCGGCTGAAGGACGCCGGTTTCTACTGGGCGACCCGGTCGGGCGTCACCGTCGCCATCTCGGACGTGCTCACCCCGGTGGGCAAGAAGGCCATCCTCGACGAGTACGAGGGCAAGGCCTCCCAGGTGGAGAAGCGCTACCAGCGCGGTCAGCTGTCGCACGCCGAGCGCAACAACGAGCTCGTCAAGGTGTGGACGCAGGCCACCGAAGAGGTCCACAAGATCATGGAGACGGCGCTGCCGGACGACAACCCGATCGCCATGATCGTGAAGTCGGGCGCCGCCGGTAACATGACGCAGGTCCGGTCGCTGGCCGGGATGCGTGGCCTGGTGTCGAACCCGAAGGGTGAGTACATCCCGCGTCCGATCAAGGCCAACTTCCGTGAGGGCCTGTCGGTGGCGGAGTACTTCATCGCGACGCACGGTGCCCGGAAGGGCCTGGCGGACACGGCGCTCCGCACCGCCGACTCGGGTTACCTGACCCGGCGTCTGGTGGACGTCTCGCAGGACGTCATCGTCCGCGAGATCGACTGCGGCACCACCCGCGGCATCATGATGCCGATCGGCGAGGACATCGGCGACGGCAAGGTCCTGCGCGACCAGCACGTCGAGACCTCCGTGTACGCGCGGAACCTCGCGACGGACGCGGTGGACGCCAAGGGCAACGTCGTGCTGAACGCCGGCGACGACCTGGGCGACCCGGCCATCGAGAAGCTGCTCGGCAGCGGCATCTCGAAGGTCAAGGTCCGCTCGGTGCTGACCTGTGAGTCGGCCGTCGGTATCTGCGCGACCTGCTACGGCCGCTCGATGGCGACCGGTCAGCTCGTCGACGTCGGCGAGGCGGTGGGTATCGTCGCCGCCCAGTCGATCGGTGAGCCGGGTACGCAGCTGACGATGCGTACGTTCCACCAGGGTGGTGTGGCCGGTGACGACATCACGACCGGTCTGCCGCGTGTCCAGGAGCTGTTCGAGGCCCGCGTCCCGAAGGGCAAGGCGCCCATCGCCGACGTCGACGGCCGCGTGCGGATCGAGGAGAGCGAGCGGTTCTGGAAGATCACCCTCATCCCGGACGACGGGGGCGAGGAGATCGTCTTCGACAAGCTGTCCAAGCGGCAGCGGCTCGCGAACACCCCGAACGGCCCGCTGGGCGACGGTGACCACGTGCACGTCGGTCAGCAGCTGCTCGAGGGCACGCCGGACCCGCACGAGGTCCTGCGGGTCATGGGGCCGCGCGAGGCGCAGATCCACCTGGTGGACGAGGTCCAGAAGGTGTACCGCGCCCAGGGTGTGTCGATCCACGACAAGCACATCGAGGTCATCGTCCGGCAGATGCTGCGCCGGGTGACGATCATCGACTCCGGTGCCACGGACTTCCTGCCGGGCGAGCTGCCCGAGCGGACCAAGTTCGAGGCGACGAACCGGGCCGCGGTCGCCGAGGGCGGCGAGCCGGCTTCGGGCCGTCCGGTGCTGATGGGGATCACGAAGGCGTCGCTCACCACGGACTCGTGGCTGTCGGCGGCGTCGTTCCAGGAGACCACGCGAGTCCTGACCGACGCGGCCATCAACGGCCGCTCGGACAAGCTCGTGGGCCTCAAGGAGAACGTGATCATCGGTAAGCTGATCCCGGCCGGTACGGGCATCAACCGGTACCGCAACATCCAGGTGCAGCCGACCGAGGAGGCCCGGGTCGCGGCGTACGCGATCCCGTCCTACGACGACGGCTACTACACCCCGGACGTGTTCGGGACGGGCACCGGTGCCGCGGTCCCGCTGGACGACTACGACTTCGGCCGCGACTTCCGCTGACGAGGTTTTTGACGAGAAAGGCCCCCGCCGGGTTTCCGGCGGGGGCCTTTCCTCCTTTTGTCACCTGATCGGGTATTCACCCGCCCGGATGCGGCTAGAGTGAGCCGGTTCACGCGGTTCGGGGGCTTTGCGCGTTTCCAACGGGTAATCAGGGGTGACTGTTCGTGAACACATCCAGAGGCGCGAGATCCGTCGCGCGCATCTTCGCCGCACTGACGGCCGCGGCCGTGCTGACCAGCGCGTTCGCCGGCCCGGCGGCCGCGGAGGACCCGGCGCCGACACCGACGTCGACCGCGCCGTCCACAGTGCCATCCCCGTCGGAGGCGCCGCCCAGTTCGGAAGTGCCACCGCCGAGTTCGACCCAGCCGGAGAGCAAGCCCGCGGCGGCGCAGCCGCAGGACGATCCCGTTCCGCAGCCGGATCTCGACGTTTCGTTCGACATCGCGGATTCGTACCCGACCAATGCGGACGTCCACTTCACCATCAAGATCCACAACCCGCGCAGCGTGCCCGCCGAGGGGCTGCAGGTCGCCCAGTGGTTCGACAAGCCCGACGACCTCGTGGTCCCGTTCATCGACGGCTGGGGCCCGCTCAGCGGGAAGCCCGGGGTGACGCTGCAGCCGGGCGAGACCTTCACCCAGGCGGTCGTCGGGCAGCTCCAGGACATCAGCCAGGACCACGCGAACCTGCGCGGCTTCGTCTACGACAAGGACGGCCACGGCGTCGCCCCCGGCTTCGACATCCCGATCAAGCTCGAGAAGACGCCCGGGCACGCGACCGGCGTCGTGTACGGCGACGCGAACGGCAACGGCACGTTCGACGCCGGCGAGGAGCTGACCGGCATCACGCTCACCTTGCGGTACAGCTCCCTCACCTACCAGGCGACGAGCGGCAAGGGCGGGCACTTCGACTTCGGCGAGATCCCGGCGGCCAAGTACCACTTCGGCGGGGACGTGCTCGGCGGGTGGCTGTTCCCGTTCCAGAACATCGAGGTCGGAGCGGACACGGAGCTGCTCGTCCGCGGGGCGCCGCCGCTCGACGGCAAGCTCACCGCGTCGATGGCCTTCACCCAGGACAGCTACCAGGTCGGCGATCTGGCGCACGTCGCCGTGAAGCTGACGAACTCCGGCTCGGTGCCGCTCACCGGCATCGTGGCCGAATGCGACCGCTTCGGTGCCTCGTACGCCCTGAAGGGCACGGGGCCGGCTGGGGCGACCTCGCCGGCGACGGGGTGCGGATCGCGCCGGGTGAGACCCGCACGATCGACGTCACCGAGCAGGTGCCGGCGGGCGCTCTCGACCGCGGCATCGTCACGGTGAGCTGCGACTTCGGCTACCGCGGCGTCGACCTCGACAACCACGCGCTCGCCCGCTGACGAGGCGTCGGTGCCCGGCGGCAAGGCGACCATCGTGGGTGACGTGGCCGTCTACGGTGAGCAGGGCGGGGTGAAGCAGGGCGTCGCCGGCACCAAGGTCGTGCTCGTGTCCGACGGGCACTGCCCGGTCACCGCCGAGCGGACGACCGACGCGAACGGGCACTTCGAGTTCCACGACGGGCGCCCGGGCCCGACTACCAGCTGTACCTCCTGCCGCCGAAGGGCTGGAAGATCAAGTACGAGAACCCGGCCGTGATCTACGTCCCGGTCCGGCCGAGCGGCCCGTCCAGGTGCGGATCGACGCGGAGGAAGGTGACGCGCCGCTGCGACGGTGCCGGTCAACCCGGCCGACTGCACGGCCGGCGCCCCCGACCACGACGACCGGTCCGGGCGGCGGCACGGGTGGCGGCCAGAGCGGCCCCTCCGGGCTGGCCAGCACCGGTGTCGACGCGCTCGGTCTCGGCGCACTGGCGCTGCTCGCCCTCGCGCTCGGCGGCGGCCTGGTGTTCGGCGCCCGCCGCCGTCGCTCGGCGTAACCAGGAACAGGGCGCCCCGTGGTCCACAATGGACCGCGGGCGCTTTCCGTTTCAGTGCAGGCTGCCCCGCGACCGGGAAGTCGAAGTAGGTGTCCGGAACGGTTCGCCGTTCAGGGTGAAGTGCCACCACTCCTCGGGCAGGTTGCGGAAGCCCGCCGCGGCCATCGTCGAACGCAGGAGGTCGCGGTGCTGCCTCGCGGCGCCGGAGATCGCCGGGTTGTCGGTGGCGAGCGGGTCGAAGCAGTCATAACCGGTGCCCATGTCGACGGTGTTGTCGGGGAACCGCTGGTCCCGCGGCGCGAAGCAGGGCACGAGCGGCTCGCCCGGGCGGTACGGCCGCTGGACCGGCGGCGGGATGCGCACGAGGGTGAGGTCCATCGTGCTGCCGCGGCTGTGCCCGGACTTCTCGGCGATGTACCCGTCGGCGAAGAGCCGGTCCTTGGCGACGTTCGGGTAGAACTCCGCCTTCATCTTCTCGTCGGCGAGGTCCTTGGCCCACCGCACGAAGTGGTCGACGGCCCGCTGCGGCCGGTAGCAGTCGTACACCTTGAGCGTGTACCCCTGCCGGACGACCTGGGCCTGCACCTTCCGCAGGCCTTCGGCGGCCTGCCGGGTCAGGATGCACATCGGACGGCGGTACCCGTCGATGCGCTGTCCGACGAAGTTGTGCGGCGTGTCGTAGCGGATGTCCTGCAGGATCGACGGCGCCACGTCG